>NZ_JBOHGC010000024.1:0-12478 GCF_050699995.1 Actinokineospora sp.
GTTCAGGTGCCCCTGAACCGGGACCGCGGCCGTGGTGACCCACGCCACAGCCCGCCCTGTCAGGAATCTGGCTGCTGTCTCGTTCAGAGGGCGATCGAGCAGACAGGAGCAGCACCATGCGGCATCGCATCATCGTCCTCGGGGCCGGATACGCCGGAGCGTCGGCGGCCGGATTCCTCGCCCGCCACCTGCACCCCGACGACTTCGAGATCACCGTCGTCAACGCCGAACCCGACTTCGTCGAGCGGATGCGCCTGCACCAGCTCGCCGCCGGTCACGACCTGGAGCGCTTCGGGTTGGCGGAGATGTTCGCGGGCACCGGCATCCGCCTGCGGCCGGCGCACGTGACCGCTGTCGACGCCGAGAGCCGGACGGTCACCGTGACCGACGCCGAGGGCGTCGACCGGCTCGAGTACGACACCCTCCTCTACTCCCTGGGCAGCACGTCCACCGACCACGGTGTGCCGGGTGTGGACGAGCACGCCTTCCACGTAGCCGGACAGCGGGCGGCGCTGCGGCTGCGTGAGCGTCTGGACGGTCTGGGCGAGAACGGGACGGTGCTGGTCGTCGGCGGCAACCTGACCGCGATCGAGGTCGCCACCGAGGTCGCCGAATCCCGGCCGGGGCTGCGGGTCACCCTCGCTACCACCGGTGAGCTGGGCGGTTGGCTGGGGGACAAGGCCCGGCGCCACCTGCTGCGCGCCTTCGACCGGTTCGGCATCGAGGTCCACGAGCACACCACCATCGACCGTGTCATGGAGACGGGGGCTGTCGCCGTCGACGGCACGACTTTCCTCGCCGACGCGACCGTGTGGACGGCGGGCTTCGCCGTGCACCCCATCGCCGCCGCCAGCGGTCTCGCCGTCGAGGACGACGGCCGGATCACCGTCGACCGCATGATGCGGTCGGTGTCGCACCCGGAGGTCTACGCGGCCGGGGACAGCGCCTACGCCGTCGGCGAGAGCGGTCGGCCGCTGCCGATGTCGTGCGCTTCGGCGGGGTTCACCAGGATGCAGGCGACGGCCGCGATCATCGGGGACCTGACCGGTCGCAAGATCTCGAAGACCCCGCTCGCCTACATCGGCAACTGCATCAGCCTTGGCCAGAAGGACGGGATTTTCCAGGTCGTCGACGGCGACGCGCGGTCGAAGTCCTGGTCTCTGCGCGGCAGGCCTGCCGCCGCTGTCAAGGCGTTCGTGCTCCGCAACGTCGCGTGGAACATGCACAATCCGACGTACGGTCTGCCTGCCCGCAAACGCCGTCTGGCCAAGGTGTCCGAGCACTCCAGTGAGACCGTCGACGCATAGAGTCGCGCTTATGGACACTGCCACCGTGGAGCGTTTTGAGGCCAACCGGAACCGGTTGGCCTCGCTCGCGTACCGCCTGCTCGGCTCGGCCGCCGACGCCGAGGACGCGGTGCAGGACGCGTTCCTGCGGTGGCAGGCCGCCGACCGGGCGCGCATCGAGGTGCCCGAGGCGTGGCTGACCAAGGTGGTCACCAACCTGTCCCTCGACCGGCTCCGCTCGGCGAAGGCGCGGCACGAACGGGCGGTCGGCGACTGGCTGCCCGAACCGCTCCTCGACGGCGACCCGATGCTGGGCCCGGCGGAAACGGTCGAGCAGCGCGAATCGGTGACGCTGGCGGTGTTGTTGCTGATGGAACGCCTCAGCCCGATCGAGCGTGCCGTCTACGTCCTGCGGGAGGCTTTTTCCCACAGCCACGCCGAAGTGGCGGAGATCCTCGACATCACCGAGTCCGCGAGCCAACAGCACGCCCACCGGGCCCGCCGCCGAGTCGCCGCCGGACGCCACGTCGCCGCGGTCGACCACGCCTCCGCCCGCCGCGTCGTCGAGGCCTTCCTCGACGCCGCCTCCTCGGGCCGCACCGACCGGCTGCTGGCGTTGCTGACCGCCGACGCGGTCGCGGTCAGCGACGGCGCCGGAATGGCCGCGAAGCTCCTGCGGTACACGGTCCCGGAGCGGGTCGCCCTCATGGTGCGCGCGGGTTTCAAGCCGACACCGGCGAAGCGGCGGCTCGCAGGCGGTTCCCCCGCCCTCCACGCCGCCGTGGTCAATGGTTCCCCGGCGGTGGTCGCCGTACTCGACGACACCGTGTTGGGCGTGGTGATCCTCGAACTCCGCGACGACAAGATCGCAGCCGTGCGCGGGATGGCGGCCCCGGCACGGCTCGGCCGCCTGAACGACGAATGGCAGCGTCGTGATCACGATGATCCCGTGATCGACTCGTGGTGACTGGTCGCTAGGCTCTTTCGGCTGAGACCAGCCACATTCGCGCGTCCCCGGCGACCGTCAGCGGGGGCACCGGCCTGCCATGCCGCTCGGCGAGTTCGGTCTGCGGGGTCACCGCCGCGGTCCAGCCGTGCGCGGCGAGCCAGCCGACCGGGTCGTCGCAAGTGGACTGCCAGGTCGCGCCGAACCGGCGAAGGCGTTCCTGCACCGCCCTCATCTCCGGCAGGTCCAGGTACGCCTGGTTGATGTGCTCCATGGCCAGCGTGCTGCCCGCCGCGGAGAGTCCGCCGATGCTCGCGAGGACCATGTCGCTCGACGTCTGGTCGAGGTACATCAGCAGGCCCTCCACCAGCCACGCCGTCGGCACCGCGGGGTCGAAGCCCGCGTCGGTCAACGCCGCGGTCCAGTCTTCCCGCAGATCCGCGGGGACGACGACGCGACGGCACGACGGAACCGCGTGCTGCACCCCGACCACGGCGTCCTTGAACGCCAGCAGGCCGGGCAGGTCGATCTCGAACACCGGGAAGTCGCTCGGCCAGTCGAGCCGGAAGGCGCGGGTGTCCAGGCCGGACGCGACGATCACCGCCTGCCCGCACCCGGGCCATGCCGACCGGAGGTAGTCGTCGAAGAAGCGGGTGCGCAGCACGAAGTGCTCCTGGTTGAGCCGCCCGGCCTCGGCGACCTGGATCCAGCCGATGGCGTCGACGAAAGCCTGCGCGAGCGGGTCGGCGAAGAGCCGGTCGGGTCGTGCGGTCTCCGTGGCGCGGGCCTGGGCGATGATCACCGCCGTGCGGCTCACCCCGGTCGTCGGGCTCGTGGCCATCGTGGTCACCGTGGTACCTCCGTCTTGTCGGTGGACCAGGGCAGGTCCATGGTCAGCTGATAGGTCTTGCGCAAGATCAGGCTCTCGAACGCCACGCGGACGAACGTGTCGCGCAGCAGGCACATCACCGGATTCCGCCTGCGGATGAAGTCGCCGTTGGCCCTTGACCGGCGCACCATGCGACTGGTGCGCCCGACGCGTTCCCGCTCGTACCGCGCGAACGCTTCCTCCGGCCCGGCATCGGCGAGGCAGCGCGCGAGCACGAGCGCGTCCTCGATGGCCTGTCCGGCGCCTTGGCCGAGGTTGAACGTCATCGGGTGTGCGGCATCGCCGAGCAGGGTCACCCGGCCCTTGCTCCAGCGAGTCACCGGGTCGCGGTCGTAGATGTCGACCGGCGCCAGGTCGTCCTCGGGCGTCGCCTCGATCAGATCGCGGATCGGTGTGGCCGCGCCCGCGAAGGCTGCCAGCAGGTTTTCCCTTGCGGGTGCGCCGAATCGCCCGGCGCCCGCGCGGGCGTCCAGCACGGCGTCCCAGTAGGTGAAGCCGTCGGGCAGTCCATAGTGGACGAACCAGCGGCCGCGCCCGAATGCGTTGACGAACCGCCCTGGCTCGACCAGCCCGGGCGCTCGGATCACGCCCTGCCAAGCGGTGTAGCCCGCGTAGCGCGGTGGCGGCTCGAACCCCATCAGCCCACGGCGCACCACCGATCGCAGCCCGTCGGCGCCGACGAGCGCGTCGGCTCGGGTCGACCGCCCGTCGGCGAACCGCACGGTCACCCCGTCGCCGTCGTCGTCGAACCCCACGCAGGGCGCGCCCAGCACGAGGTCCTCGTCGGCGAGCAACCGGTGCAGGGCGGGTCTGCTCACCGAGTACACCGGCGCGTCCCACTCGTCGGCACGCAGGTGCCAGCGCGCCAGCAGTGAGCCCGACGTGGTGCGGAACTGGTACTCGTCGATCCGGTGTCCGATGGCCGAGACGTCGACTCCGAGTTCGCGCAGCACGAGAACCGCGTTGTGCCAGAGGATCAGGCCGTGCCCGGCCTGGGCGGAGCGCAGGTCGGCCGCGCGTTCGTGGACGGTGGCGTCGATCCCCGCGCGGCGCAGGGCCAGTGCGGCGGTGAGCCCGCCGATTCCCCCTCCGACGATCGCGACATGTGCTCGGCTCATGCGGCCACCTCGCTCGCTAGCTCGCTCATGGGTGCCTTCCTCCGGTGGCGGCGATGGCGGTCACGGTAAGGCGGTCTCCCAAGGGGCGTCTTCCTTCGCGCGGTGGAGGCGCCCGGACCGATCGGAGGATGGCCGCGTCCGCCGGAGGTCGACCGACGATCTCGGTCCGCGGTGGGAAGACGGTCGCCGCGGGTCCGGCCACGCTTGTCCCGACCGCAGACGGAAGGACAGCCATGCAGCGCTACGCGATCACTTTCCGGGTCCGTCCGGGAACCGAGGACCAGGTGAAGGACCTGCTCGCGAACTACGACCCACCGGCCTGGGAGACCCCCGACGGCACCCGGCTCCTCGGGACGTCCATCTTCATCAAGGACGGCGTGGTGGTGCGGATGATGGAGATCGACGGCAACCTGCCCAGCGTTATGGCGCACCTGGCCGCGCAGCCCAGCATCCGCGAGCTGGAGCGACGGCTCGACGAGTTCCTCCTGGAGCCGCGGGACCTGAGCACCCCGCAGGGCGCGCAGGCGTTCTTCCGCGGCGCCATGATGGAGCACGTCACCACCCGCGTCGCGACCTTCGAGGCGCGGTCGTGACCGGCTCGGTGTTCCTCGTCGCGGGCGCCACCGGCAGGCTCGGCGAGGCGACGGTCCGGCTGCTCGCCGAGCGCGGCGACAAACTCCTGATCACCGGACGGAACAAGGACCGCCTGGCCGAACTGGCCAAGAGCCACGGCACGCCGGGTTCGCTCGAGACCCTGGCCGTGGACATCACCGAGCCGGGTGGGGCGCAGTTCGCCGCGGCGGAAGCCGTGCGGCAGTTCGGTTCCCTCACCGGCTTGGTCCACCTCGTCGGCCAGTTCAGCGTCGGCCCGCTGATGTTGACCGATGTCTCCACCTATGCCGAGGTCCTCAAGTCCAACTTCCTCTCCGCGGTGGTCGCAACGCAGGCGGTGCTGCCGCACATGACCGAGGGCGGCAGGTTGGTGTACTTCGGCAGCCCGCTGGCCGACGAGCCACTGGCCGCGGTCTCCGCCTACGCCGCGAGCAAGTCCGCCCTGATCTCGTGGATGCGCTCGGTGGCGCACGAGGTCAAGCGCCGGGGCATCCATGCCAACGCGGTCTCGCTGACCTTGGTGGACACGCCCGAGATGCGGGAGGAGCGGCCAGGGCTGGACCTCGACCACACCGTCAGCGCCGAACTCGTCGCCCGCGCGGTCGGCTTCCTGACCAGCGCGGAGTCGGACGGCATGTACGGCTCGGTCGTCCCGGTGCTGGGCAGGTTCGGGTTCAGCTCCGTGCTCGCGGGCGGTCCGCCGCCCGGGGTCGGTGGTCGGCGATGAGGGCCCGAATCGTGTTCCTGATCCGCGTCCCCGAGGACCGCCGGGACCGTTTCCTCGACGCCTACGAGAACGTCCGCCACCTCGTGGCCGACGGTGTGCCGGGCCACCTCAAGGACCAGATCTGCCAGTCGGCGACCGATCCCGAGCAGTGGCTGATCACCAGCGAGTGGCGCGACCTGGAGTCGTTCACCAGCTGGGAAGCCAGTGCCGAGCACCGCGAGACGGTGCGCCCGATGCGCGAGTGCTTCACCGAGGCCACCTCCCTGCGTTTCCACATCCACGCCGAGACCGGCGCCTGACAAAGGAGTTCACCCATGTCCGCAGATACCACCGTCGTCGTCCTGGGCGACGAGGACATCCGCACGCTGCTGCTGGCCGTCGGCCTCGACCCCGCCGCGGGTCCTGACGCCGATTCCCGCAGCTTCGACGAACTCGACCTCGACTCGCTGGCCCGGATGGAGCTGGCCGCCCGCATCCAGGACCGCTATGGGGTCGACGTCGAGGAGGACATCACCGGCGACCTGTCGCCATCGGGCCTGCGCCTGCTCGTCAACGCGCGAGTCGGGGCCGCGGCATGATCGGGCACACCGACAACGCGGTCGAGATCGCCGCGCCGCTGGGGTTCGTCTGGGCCCGCACCAACGACTTGGCGCGCTGGCCGAGCCTGTTCTCGGAGTACGCCTCGATCGAGATCCTCGAGGAGACGGCGGACTCCGCGACGTTCCGGCTCACCATGCACCCCGACGACGAGGGCCGGGTCTGGTCCTGGGTCTCGGAGCGCACGTGGGACCGCGAGCGCGGCGTGGTCCGCGCGCGCCGGGTCGAGACCGGGCCGTTCGAGTTCATGAACATCACCTGGACCTACGAGGAACTGGGCCCGGACCGCACGCTGATGCGCTGGGTGCAGGACTTCCGGATGAAGCCGGACGCGCCGGTCGACACGGCGTGGATGACCGACAACATCAACCGCAACAGCCGTGTCCAGCAGGAGCTGATCAAGTCCAAGGTCGAGCAGGCCAGGCGGGCGGTGGTCGGCATGGGCGACGTCCCGGCGAACCGCAGGCGCGGCGGCGACGTCCGCACGCTCGTCTCGCCCGCCACCGTCGGCTCGTCGTCCGGGTTCTGCGGCGCGGTCCGCCTCGCGCCGGGGGAGAGCGTCGCCGAGCACTATCACCCGTATTCGGAGGAATACCTCTTCGTCGTCACCGGAACGCTGCGCGTCGACCTGGACGGCGATCCCGTGTCGGTTGGCGCAGAGCAGGCGCTGCTGATTCCCCGTGAGGTCCGGCACCGCCTGACCAACGTCGGCGGGGGCGAGGCGCTGGCGGTGTTCCAGCTCAGCCCGCTGGCGCCGGAACCGCACCTGGGCCACGTGGACACGGAGGCGGGCCCGCTGGAGTCCGTGCCGGGCGAGCACGCGGCGCACGACCCCGTGGCGGTGGGCCGGTGAGCACGGCGGCGAGGCGCGTGGTGGTCACCGGCATCGGCGTCGTGGCGCCGGGCGGTCCCACGCGGGAGGAGTTCTGGGCGCGGATCACCAGCGGCAAGCCCGCCATCCGCACGATCACCGCGTTCGACCCGACGCCGTTCCGCTCGCGTGTCGCCGCCGAGTGCGACTTCGACCCGGCCGCCCGAGGACTCACCCCGCGGGAGATCCGGCGGATGGACCGGTTCGCGCAGCTGGCGGTCGTGGGCGCCGACGAGGCGGTCGCCGACTCCGGCTTGGAGCTTGGGGCGGTGGACGGCGACCGGATGGGGGTGTCGCTCGGATCCGCGGTCGGGGCGTCGATCACGCTGGAGGACGAGTACGTGGTGGCCAGCGACCACGCCCGGCACTGGGTGGTCGACCACCGGTCGACGATGCCATACCTGTATCAGGCGCTCGTGCCCTCGAGCGCGGCGGGCGAGCTGGCGGTCCGGTTCGGGGCCAAGGGGCCCGCGGCGGTGATCTCGACCGGCTGCACGTCGGGTATCGACTCGATCGGCCACGCGCTGCGCCTCATCCAGGACGACGAGGCGGACGTGATGCTCGCGGGCGCGGCCGACGCGCCGATCTCGCCGATCACCGTGGCCTGCTTCGACGCCATCAGGGCGACCACGCCGCGCAACGACGACCCGGAGCGCGCCTCGCGCCCGTTCGACGCCGACCGCCAGGGCTTCGTGCTCGGTGAGGGTGCCGCGGTACTCGTGCTTGAGGAGCTCGGCCACGCGCTGGCGCGGGGCGCGCGGGTGTACTGCGAGGTCGGCGGATATGCCGCGCGGGCCAACGGGTACCACATGACCGGGTTGCGGCCCGACGGCGTGGAACTCGGCGACGCCATCGCCGACGCACTCGCTCAGGCCCGGCTCGACCCGGTCGAGATCGGCTATATCAGCGCCCACGGCTCGGGCACCAAGCAGAACGACCGGCACGAGACCGCCGCCTACAAGCGGGCCTTGGGCGACACCGCGCGCAAGATTCCGATCAGCTCCATCAAATCCATGGTCGGCCACTCGCTCGGCGCCATCGGCTCCATCGAGATGGCCGCGTGCGCGCTGGCCATCGATCGGGGTGTGGTGCCGCCGACCGCCAACCTGACCACGCCCGACCCGGAGTGCGACCTGGACTACACGCCGCTGCACGCGCGTGAGGCACGCGTCGACAACGCTTTGTCGGCGGGCAGCGGGTTCGGCGGCTTCCAGTCCGCGATGGTCTTCTCCCGATTGCAGGAGGGTCTGTGACCGACAACCGTTCCGTGGGCGTGATCACCGGCGTCGGCGTCGTCGCGCCGACCGGAGTCGGCGTCGCCGAGCACTGGTCGGGCACGCTCGCCGCCCGGTCGCGACTCGGCCCGATCACCTCGTTCGACGCGGCGGGCCTGCCGATGCGCGTCGTCGGCGAGGTCGCCGGTTTCGCCGAGACCGGGTTCGTGCCGAACAAGCTGCGGGTGCAGACGGACCGCTGGACGTGGATGGCGCTGGCCGCGACCACGCTCGCGTTCGCCGACGCCGACCTCGACCCGGCCGCCCACAATCCCTATGACCTGTCCGTCGTCACCGCGAGTTCCTCAGGCGGCAACGCTTTCGGCCAGCGTGAGATCCACGCCCTTTGGTCGGAGGGGCCGCGCGCGGTGAGCGCCTATCAGTCGATCGGGTGGTTCTACGCGGCCTCCAGCGGCCAGATCTCTATTCGCGACCAACTCAAGGGCGCCTGCGGCGTCATCGTCGCCGACGGCGCGGGCGGCATCGACGCGGTCGCGTCCGCGGGCCGGTCGATCCGCCGCGGCACCAAGGCGGTGCTGGTCGGGGGAACCGAGGCGGCGCTGTCGCCGTACGCGATCGCATGTCAGGCGGGACTGGGCACCCTGAGCACGGATGCCGACCCGGCGACTGCTTACCGCCCTTTCGCGCCGGACGCGGGTGGTTCGGTGCTGGGCGAGGGCGGTGCCCTCCTTGTGGTGGAGGACCCGGAATTCGCCCGAGACCGCGGTGCCCGGGTTTACGCCGAGATAGCGGCGACGGCGTCCACGCACGACGCCGAGTCGCCGACCGGCATCCCCACCGACAGCCGGGGGCTGGTGCGGGCGATGCGCATGGCCGTCGAGCGGGCGGGGCTGCGGCAGGAGGACATCGACGTGGTCTTCGCCGACGCGGTCGGCGAGCGGGTCCACGACGCGATCGAGGCAGACGCGATCACCGAGGTGTTCGGCGGCCGTGCCGTGCCCGTCGCGGTGCCCAAGACGATGACCGGCAGGCTCAACTCGGGCGGGGCCGCGTTGGATCTGGCGTGGGCCGCGCTCGCGATCCGGCACGGCGTGATCCCGCCGTCGGTGAACCTCCCCGACGGATTCGTGGGGGAACTCGACGTGGTCACCGCGATGCGACCAGCGCCACAACTGCGTACCGCGCTGGTAGTCGCTCGAGGGATCGGCGGATTCAACTCGGCGGCTGTGGTAAGAGCGGCTGATTGATTGAACAACGAACCAAAAGAACACTCGGTCGTGATGTATCTGCCGGAATATCGCCGATTCCCTATGGTTTTTCACAGGGTTCTCTAAGAACTTACCAGGGGCCGATCGTGAAATGTTTACGTCTTTCCGCGTGCCCGTGGATACCTGGACAGACAGGCGGATCTAACGCTATGAATCGGTAACAATTCGTTGAGTGAACGCTCGACGTATTCATCAAGAGTGGTTGCGGAGCCCTGTGTGAACCATTAAAGTTCGCGGCGGGGGTGGTTCGCAGTGGGGGGATCCATTGCTGCGCTGGGCGACGCCGTGTCCTTGGGCGAAACAGCGAATCTGATCCATTTTATTGTGGGTGGTTTTCTCGGCGCGCTCTGTCTGGCGCTCGTTCTCGCGTTCACCCGCGGAATCCGCCGGGTAGACCGCGACGCGATCGAGAGCGCGGTGCGCCGGGAGCGCACCCGCATCGCACGCGAGCTCCATGACGTCCTCGGGCACCGGCTCGTCGTCATCGGCCTCTACGCCCGCATGCTGCCGGAATCGGTGCGTGCGGGCGCGCGGGCGATCGATGGCCTGGCGCGCATCGCGATGCAGGACGTGCGCCAAGTCGTCGGCGCGCTCAACGCCGTTGACACGGCGGTGCCCGAACAGCAGGGCTTCGTCTCCGCGGATGTCACCGATCTGACCCGCGCGCTGCCGGATGGCCGGGTGCTGGTCCACTTCGACGGCCCTCCGGGAGCCGAACGCGAGGTGCCCGCGCCGACGCGCCGCGCGGTGGTGCGCATCGTGCAGGAATGTCTCACCAACGCGATCAAACACGGCACGGGCGTCGTCGTGGCCCGCGTGGCGTTCGGCGACAACCTGACGATCACGGTGGACAACGAGGTTCGCGCGGGCCGAGGTGACGGGACCGGACTCGGCCTGCGCGGCATCGAGCTGCGCGCCGCGGAGCTGGGGGGCTCCGCCTGGTGGGGCGAGACCGCGGGCCGATTCCGGGTGCACGTGACGCTGCCCATCGCCGACGCCGTGGACGTGGACTGGGCCCGGGTGCGCCGGACGTCGTTCGACCACGTGCTCGGCAGAGCCGTGGACAAGGGGGAATGCCATGCCTGACGACGACATTCGCCTGCTCATCGTCGACGACCAGAACCTGGTGCGCCACGGTCTGCGTGCGGTGTTGGGCGGCATCGAGGGAATCCGCCTGGTGGGTGAGGCCGTCAACGGCGTGGACGCCGTGGCGGTCGCGCGCAGGCTGCGGCCCGACGTCGTGCTGATGGACGTCAACATGCCGAGGATGAACGGGATCGAGGCGACCGGCCACCTGTGCCGGGAGCCCGGGATCGACGCCAAAGTGATCATCCTGAGCATGTACGACAACGACGAGAACGTCTTCCAGGCCTTGCGGGCCGGAGCGAGCGGCTTCATCCTCAAGGACGCGCCCAATGAGACACTCGTCGAGGCCATCCGGCAGGTGGCCGATGGTGAGGCGCTGCTCTCGCCTACGGTCACCCGGCTGCTGATCGACGAGTTCGCCCGCAGACCCGCACTCGGCGGCGCCCCCGCGACCGGCCATCTGGCGCTGACCGGCCGCGAGCGCGAGGTGTTCACGCTGCTGGTCCAGGGCTACAGCAACCAGGACATCGCCAGGACGCTGGTGCTCGGCGAAAGCACCGTGAAGTCGCATGTCCAGCACCTGTACCAGAAGCTGGGTGTGCGCGACCGGGTCCAAGTGGTCATCTACGCCTACGAGAACGGACTCATCGCCCGGGGTGCCAAGCCGGGACTCGCGTTGGGTTCCTGACCGTTTCTCCTCCGCTCGGCGGATCCCGGCGGGCCGCGCGGGGGAGGCCACGGTTCATGTCCCGGTGGGACGACGCGCGGTGCCCGGATCCCTAACGTGGACACGATCACATCCATCGTGTCGAGGGGGTCCTTGTGACAGACCGGATTCTCATCGTGGCCCGGATCAAACCGGGGTCCACAGAGGACGTCGCCGCGCTGTTCGCGCGCTCCGACGAGTCCGAACTGCCGCGTTCGCTCGGGGTGCGCAGGCGCGACTTGTTCCAGTACCACGACTTGTATTTCCACCACGTCGAGTTCGACGGCGATGCCCGCGCGGCCATGGCGGACGCCCGGGAGCGGGACGATTTCCGCGCGCTGAGCGCGGACCTCGATCCCTTCATCAGCCCGTTCGACCCACGAACCTGGCGCAGTCCGGCCGACGCGATGGCGACCAGGTTCTACGGCTGGTCGAACGAGACCGGAGGTGAGCTCCGGTGACGGCGGTCGTGTCGGCCCCGGCCGCGCAGGCCGCCGACTGGCTGCGGTGCCCTGGCTGCGGCTGCACCAACTACGCGCCGCGCCTGGCCAGGGAGCTCGACGTGTGTCCCGAATGCGGCCACCACAATCGGATCGGCGCGCTCGAGCGGATCGACCAGATAGTCGACGCCTGCTCCTTCGTCCGGTCCACTGTGGAGCCCCGTTCGGCCGACCCGCTCGGCTTCACCGACTCCAAGCCCTACGTGGAGCGGCTCGTCCAAGCCCGCGCGGCCACCGGACTCGCCGACGCCGTCGTGTGCGGCCGGGCTCGCGTGAAGGGCCACGCGGTGATCATCGCCGCGATGGACTTCGCCTTCCTCGGCGGCAGCATGGGCTCCGCCGTCGGCGAAGCCGTGACCCGGGCGGCGGAGACCGCGCTGGCCGAGCGGACCCCGCTGCTGATCGTGGCGACGTCGGGAGGCGCGCGCATGCAGGAGGGCGCGCTGTCGCTGATGCAGATGGCGAAGACCGCGCAGGCGCTGCGCGGGCTCGGCGCCGCCGGTGTGCTCTCGATCTGCGTGCTCACCGGCCCGACGTTCGGCGGTGTGACCGCATCGTTCGCGACGCTGGCCGACATCCTCATCGGCGAGCAGGGCGCGCTCATCGGTTTCGCGGGTCCGCGGGTCATCGCCAATGC
>NZ_JBOHGC010000025.1:0-12501 GCF_050699995.1 Actinokineospora sp.
ATGAAGGGTCAGGACACCGCCGAGCTGTTCTTCGACGACGTCCGCGTGCCCGCCTCGAACCTGCTGGGCGCCGCCGAGGGTCAGGGCTTCGTCCAGCTCATGCGGCAGCTGCCGCAGGAACGCCTGATCATCGGTGTGACGTCGGTGGTCGCGATGGAGCTGGCGCTGCAGACCACACTGACCTACACCAAGGACCGCTCCGCCTTCGGCAGGCCCGTCTTCGGCTTCCAGAACACCAAGTTCAAGCTCGCCGAGATCGCCACCGAGGCGCGCATCGCCAGGGTGTTCCTCGACGACTGCATCGCCAAGCACCTCAAGGGCGAGCTCGACATCCCGACCGTGGCCATGCTCAAGTGGTGGACCAGCGACCGCGCGATGGCGGCCATCGACGAGTGCCTGCAGCTGCACGGCGGCTACGGCTACATGAGCGAGTACGCCATCGCTCGCATGTGGACCGACCAGCGCGTGCAGAAGATCTACGGCGGCACGAACGAGATCATGAAGGAAATCATCGCCCGCACGATCTGACCCGGCCCAGCCGACCGATCAGTCTGGAAAGGACAGTCAATGGGAACCGGACCCCTCGCTGGTCTGAAGGTCGTCGAACTCGCGGGCCTCGCGCCCGCGCCGTTCGCCTGCACCGTGCTCGCCGATCTGGGCGCCGACGTGATCCGGGTCGACCGGGCCAAGCCGGGCTTCGACGTGCTCACCTTCCCGAACGACCCGCTCACCCGGGGCAGGCGGTGGATCGGCGTCGACGTCAAGTCCCCGGAAGGCCTTGACCTGGTGCTGAAGCTGGTCGACGAGGCCGACGTGCTGGTCGAGGGCTTCCGCCCGGGCGTCGCCGAGCGGATGGGCCTGGGCCCGGACGCCCTGCTCGAGCGCAACCCCGGCCTGGTCTATGGCCGGATCACCGGATGGGGCCAGGACGGTCCGCTGGCCGAGGCGGCCGGGCACGACATCAACTACATCGCCATCGCGGGCGCCCTGGAGCCGATCGGGCAGGCGGGACACAAGCCCACCCTGCCGCTCAACCTGGTCGGCGACTTCGGTGGTGGCGGCCTGATGCTCGCCATGGGCGTGCTCGCCGCGCTGGTCGAGCGGCAGTCGTCCGGCCGCGGCCAGGTGGTGGACGCGTCCATGGTGGACGGTGCGGCGCTGCTGACCACCAGCCTGCACGGCCTGCAGAACCTGGGCCTGTGGAGCAAGCCGCGCGGCGAGAACCTGCTCGACGGCGGCGCGCCGTTCTACGACACCTACGAGACCGCGGACGGCAAGTTCGTCGCCGTCGGTGCCATAGAGGGCCGGTTCTTTGCCGAACTGGTGAAGGTGCTGGGCCTGGAGGACGTGCCCGACCACATGAATCCCGAGAACTGGCCCGCGCTGCGCACCCTCCTGGAGGAGACGCTGCGCACCAGGACCCGGGACGAGTGGGCCAAGCTCGCCGAGGGCACGGACGCCTGCCTGTCGCCGGTGCTGACGCCGCAAGAGGCGCCCACGCACCCGCACAACGCCGCCCGCGGCACGTTCGTCGAGATCGGCGGCGCCACGCAGCCCGCGCCCGCCCCCAAATTCAGCCGCACGGTCCCCGCGATCCCCACCCAGCCAAGCGATGCGCGGGCGGACACGGGCGCGGTGCTGGCGGAGTTGGGTGTGCCCGCCGAGGAGATCGAGCGGCTCCGGGCGGCGGGAACCATCGCCTGAACCGCTTCACTCCTCTATCGAGTTACAGCTTTCACCCGAAGGCACGGCGCGGCGGGCTGGCGGGACCTGGGCTAACCGGTCTCGTCAGCCCGTTCGCGGGTTTGAGCCCTGTTCGTGTCCACGCGACAGGGGGTGTCTCGCGTTGGAGTGTCGTACTAGACCTCTAGAGTGATCGCCGGACAGCGATAGTGTCGGGTGAGGAGAATTTCTCACCCACCGTGCCGCCAAACGACGGAAAGTTGCCCGTCAACCCCCCAACTTGGGGGATCATGGGCAGATGGGGTCGCGTTGGGCCCCGGCATGGACAGAGCGGATGGAGTGAACCGATGGATGCGAAGAAAGCCGCGATCCTCGTGGTGGTCGCCCTGAGCCTGTTCTACGTCATCACGCAGCCGACGGCCGCCGCCGAGGCCGTGCAGAACCTGTTCGGCTGGCTCCGTGACGGTGCCGAAGCGATCATCACCTTCCTCAAGAACTTGTTCGCCTAGTAACGAACGGGCTTCCCCGTGAACTCTGGGAGAAGTCTGTTCGCGGCGCGATCACCCTCTGTGATGATCTTGGTTTCGATAAGATCCAAATTGGACCGTAAGGGTGGATCTCAGCGTTTCAGGGCCAGGTTGGGAAAGTTCTCCTGGTTTGGGTCTGGCGATCTGTCGGTGTAGCCCCCTACGGTTTGGGCCATCGAGTGATCATGAGACCTCCAGGAGGCAGAATGCTCGACGACCCCGGGGTCGACGCCTTGGTCCGCCAGTGGACCGCAGAGCGCTCGCATGACGCGGACGCGGTGGAAGCCCACCGCATCGCGTCGGAATGGATGGCGGACGCGCCCGTAGCCGCGCCGGGTATTCCCGGTCAGCGGGCTCGGGCGGGAGCGTCCCGCTGGTCCCAAGTGGAAAGCACCGACCCCCGCTACCTCGTCGCGATGCGCAAGCGTCTGCCCGGGGTCCCGGAGGAGCTGCTCTCCGCCGCGGCGGGCTGGTGGCAGATGGTCGGCGGCGTGGCGGAGGCCGAGGAGTGGTGGGACGCGGGCATGAGCCCGTTGGACCAGCGCGCCCTCGACTACCGTGCCGCGGGCCTCGCGCCCTCGGATCTGCGCAGGCGGCTCGGTCCCCTGACCGTGTTGGAACACCTGCGTCGCGGGAGCGCCCCCGCGTGGTGTGTGGCTAGGCTGCAGCGACAGCGTCGTGACGGCGCGGCCTGAGCTGATTCGCGAGTTTCCCTGGGTGGCTCCGGCCACTTCGCGTAACGCCGAAGTGCCCTGGTCGTTGATGCAGTGGCGGCATTGGCGACCCAGGCTGGAGCACGGTGGCGGACACGAATACCCCGGTGACCCGGCGCGGTGCGGGCATCCTGGTCAGGCTGCTCGTCGTGGTCCTGGTCATGGTGGTCGGCGTCGGTGTCGTCTGGTTGGTCCGCGTCGCGGCGACGCCGCAGGCCATGCCGGTCGAGATTCCCGCGCTGGAGGTCCAGGCGGCCCCGGTCGAGCCGGGGTCGGTGGTCCCGGCGGGCACGGACGCGGGTGTGGCTCAGCAGCCGCCACCGCGGCCACAGGCGGGCGCGGGCGGGGCTGACGTGTTGCGGACGTGGGCGGAGAAGCTGGCGGGTCCTACGGGCGTCCCCGCGCGGGCGCTGATGGCCTACGGCAATGCTGAGCTGGTCGTGCGGTCGACCACCCCGAAGTGTCGCCTGTCGTGGGCCACGCTCGCGGGGATCGGCCGCATCGAGTCCAACCACGGCCGCTACGGCGGCGCCACCCTAGGCGAGGACGGCCGCCCGTCCAAGCCGATCATCGGGGTTCCCCTCGACGGGTCGCCGGGTGTGAAGGCCATCTCCGACACCGACGGCGGCATGTTCGACGGCGACAACCAGGTCGACCGCGCGGTCGGCCCGATGCAGTTCATCCCGTCGACCTGGAAGCGCTGGGCCTCCGACGCGAACCTCGACGGCCGCGGCGATCCCCAGCAGATCGACGACGCCGCCCTGGCCGCGGGCCGCTACCTGTGCGCCAACGGCCGCGACCTGGGCAGTGCCGCGGGCTGGTGGGCGGGCGTGTTCTCGTACAACAACTCGGTGCCGTACGGGCAGAAGGTCTTCGGCCTGGCCGACGGCTACGCCCGCACCGCCGCCCAGTAGGCGCGTAGCCAATCCGGGTCGGGTGTCACCCGGTCCGCTCGTGTCGCCTGTGTGTCGGCGTCCCCGGGTTGGCGGCTAGATGTGTGCACCATTGGTAGCGTAAGCCGTGTGCTATTGGTAGCGTAGAACATGTGCTAATGGTAGTTTAGCCTGGTGAAAGGCTATGTCGCCCGTGTTGTTGACACGGAGCTGGACGAACTTGTTCCCGGCCTGCCCGCGATTGCGTTGGAAGGCCCGAAGGGTGTGGGGAAGACCGCGACCGCTCAACGTCGCGCGGGCACGACGTTCGCACTTGATGATCCCGCTGCCCGTGAGTTGTTGGCCGCCGATCCTGGCCGATTGGACCGAGCCGACAACCCAGTCTTGGTCGACGAGTGGCAGCGCTATCCCCTCGTGTGGGACTTGGTGCGTCGAAGCGTTGATCGAGATCCGAGTCCTGGCCGGTTCCTGCTGACCGGGAGCGCGACCCCCGTGACCGCGCCGACCCATTCTGGCGCAGGACGGATCGTGCGTGTTCGGATGCGCCCGATGACGCTGATGGAACGCGGCATCGCAGCGCCATCGGTGGGGCTGAGTGACTTGTTGTCGGGCAAGGGTGCGCCCGTCGAGGGTGCGACGTCGATCGCTCTGCCGCACTACACAGATGAGATCCTGCGATCGGGATTCCCGGCAATCCACGATGCGCCCCCACGGGCGCGCCGGGCGCAGCTCGACGGTTACCTGGCGCGGATAGTCGAGCATGACTTCCCTGAACAGGGCCATCTCGTTCGCCGTCCGGCGACCTTGCTGGCGTGGTTGACCGCCTATGCTGCGGCCACGTCCACCACGGCGTCGTACAGTGCGATCTTGGATGCCGCGACTCCTGGTGACAGCGAGAAGCCCGCCAAGACCACGACTATCGGATATCGGGATGTCCTGACTCAGCTGTGGTTGCTCGACCCGGTGCCTGGATGGCTACCCAGCCGCAGTCCGTTCACCCGACTCGCTCAAGTTCCCAAGCATCAGTTGGCCGACCCCGCTCTGGCCGCTCGTCTCCTTGGTGTCACCGAGGACTCGCTGCTCTCCGGCGACACGCCCGGACCGCGGATTCCGCGCGATGGCACTCTCCTGGGTGCGCTGTTCGAATCCCTTGTCGCACTGAACCTTCGCGTCTACGCCCAAGCCAACGAGGCGACACTGCACCACTTGCGGACGAGGGATGGCCGCCACGAGGTGGACTTCATCATCCAGCGGGGCGACCACAAGGTTGTCGCGATCGAGGTCAAGCTCAGCGCCACAGTGGATGACCGCGACCTCGTTCACCTTCACTGGCTTCGCGACCAACTTGGCCAGGATTTGTTGGATGCGGCTGTCATCACGACCGGTACCGACGCCTACCGCCGGGCGGATGGCATCGCGGTGATCCCGGCGGCCTTGCTCGGACCGTAAGGGCTCGCGATAAATCAATCTCGTTGATCGTCGACGTGTCGCGGTTCGGGGTTGAGGGTGTAGTTCCATTCGCCGTGGAAGTCGTGGCGGGTCAGGATCTGGTTGGTTTCAAGGGCTTTCATCTCCTTGTCGGGGATCTTCACACCGGTTGGGTAGGTAGCCCGGTCAAGTTCGGCATGAACGGTGAGTCCGGTGCTGGTGGTGGTCGCGCCAATGGTCTCGACGATCACTTCGTGGCTGGTCAGTGGCCTGCCACGCCAGTTCATCGAGATGTGCGAGAACAGTCGATGTTCGATCTTGTTCCACTTGCTGGTGCCCGGCGGCAGGTGGCACACCGTGATGGTCAGGCCGGTGGTGGCGGCGAGTTTGGCGAGTTCGGTCTTCCACAGTCGGGTGCGGTATCCATTCGAGCCACCCCCATCGGCGCTGATCAACAGGCGGGATGCGTTCGGGTACAAGGCATTCCCGGCGTACTGCCACCAGTTTCCGATGGTGTTCACCGCGAATTCGGCGGTGTCGTGATCGGTGCCCACCGACACCCAGCCGGTGTTGGAGCCGACGTCGTAGACCCCGTACGGGTTGGCCTTGCCGAGGACGGGATCGATGAAATCGTGGACCTTGACCCGCTCCGGTTCCCCGGACCGGCGCCACTCCCGCCCATTGTTCTTGTAGGGCCCGACCAGCTCCTTCTTCTTGGTGTCGACGCTGATGACCGGATCGCCGGTCGCCAGGTGTTCTTTGGCCCGGTCGTTGAGATACTCGAACTGGGCATCGCGATCGGCGTGTTGGCCGCCCTCGATGGTCTTGGCGTTGGCCTGCAGGCTGTAGCCACCCTCCTTGAGCAACCGCCGGGTCACGATATCGCTGACCCGATGCCCCCTGTCCCGCAAAGCCCGGGTCAGGGCCCGAATCGATTTCGACGTCCACCGCAACGGCGACATCGGATCACCCCTGGTCACCGGCTCGATCAACGATTCGAACGACTCGACCAGACCCTCGTCATGGGCCTCGGCGCGCTTACGACCGCCACCCGGCCGACGGGACCGACCCGCGCCGGGATCGGTCCCGTCGTCGGCTTCCTTGCGGCCTCGGCGCACCGTGTCGGCCGCGACCCCGGTCGCCTCGGCCACGATCGCGACCCCGCTCGGCCCCAGCTCCGCGGCCTCCGCACCCAGCCACAACCGCCGCTGGAATTCGGTCAAATGCGGTCGCAACACCGCGTACCGCCGCGCTACCGAGTCAGCCAGATCCGCCATACCACAACCGTAACGCCTGAAACCGGCCAAAACGAGATTATTTCATCGCGAACCCTTAGCGTCATTCCCATGAGCGAGAAGCGCTGGGGAGTCGGGGAGTTGGCCGGGGCGACCGGCCTGACGGTGCGGACGCCGCACCACTACGACGAGATCGGTCTGGTGTTGCGGCGACCCTGGCCGAAGGCGACCGGGAGGCGCTGCGGGCGGTGCTCGTCGACCAGTTCGCGCACCTCGATTCCCAGGCCCGCCGGATGAACGACCTGCGGGCACAGGTCCAGCACTTGCTCGAGCGGATGAACACCGTCGCCGATCCCGGCGAGGTGCTGACGATTCTGGAGACGATGCAGATGATCGAGAGCTATTACCAGTCCGCCTCCCCGAAATTCCTAGTGTTGGTCACCTACCGTCCGATGGTGCGGTCTTGGGGTGACCGTGGTCGAGTCTCGTCACGGTCCCCTTAGGTGACGGCCGGTTGCGCGGCCCACCCCTGGCACCGTGACGCGCGGCCACCTTGGTCCGGTGACTGAGTCGCGGGAGGCGCGGCTCAGTCGGTCGGGGGTTGGGCGCCGGGGTGGGTTACTGAGCGGGCTGCGTAGGCGATGGCGTGTTCGGTCGCGGCGACCAGGTCGGCGGCGCGGGCGAGGTGGGCGGCGAGGGCGCCGGTGAAGGCGTCGCCCGCGCCGGTCGTGTCCACGGCGTCGACCTGGGGCGCCGGGATCCGGCGGGTGCCCGCCGGGGTGATCACGTCGGCTCCCCGCGCGCCAAGGGTGACGACCACTGAGCGGGAGCAGTCGAAACCAGGCAGCGCGCGGGCTTCGTGTTCGTTGACGATCAGCGGGTCCAGCACGGCCAGGGTCTCGGGTGACAGCGCCGCGACCGGCGACAGGTTCACCACGGCCCGCGCCCCGGAGCGTGCCGCGTGCGCGACCGCGTGCTCAACAACCTGGATCGGCACTTCCAGCGAAGCCACCAGGACCCGGGCGTCGCCCAGGTCGACATCGGCCTCGGTGAGCACGGAATTCGCCCCCGGCGAGACGATGATCGAGTTCTCCCCGTCCGGGGTCACCGTGATGAACGCGAGCCCGGTGGGCGTTGTGACTTTTCGGACTCGAATCGTGTCGACACCCGCCGCACCAAGGGAATCCAGCAGGAATTCGCCATAGGGGTCGTCGCCGACGGCCCCGATCAGCGATACCGCCGCACCGTTGCGCGCCGCCGCGACAGCGGTGTTGGCCCCCTTGCCACCAGGCAGGACACGGGTGTCGGAGCCCAACACCGTCTCGCCCGCCGATGGCCTGCGGGCCACGAACACCACGAGGTCGGCGTTGGCCGAACCCACCACCACGACATCCATCCGATCAAGCTTAGTCGTGAAAAACATGCGCAAGTGTGAACGATTGAGTTATGGAATGGATCTCCGGTGCCACAATGTGTCAGCTGATTTGCGTGCTCCTCGGGCGATCCGGCGGGTGCGTGGCGGTGAATCCCGGGGCTCGCCCCGGGTGCCGGTCAGGGCCCGGGGGCCAGGACCGGCTCAGCGTCACCGGTGCCGGTCGTGTGGCCCCCCGAGCGATCGTCACCGGTGACGCGACTACCAGTCGCGGTCCAACTCGGTCGTGACCCCAAAAGCGACCGAGCCGCGGGCCCGGAGGGCACGCCATGTTACGGGCGCCCAACACGCGGCGTCGCCCAGCAGCCGCATCACCGCGGGCACCAAGAGCATCCGCACGACCGTCGCGTCGAGCACCAGGGCGATGATCATGCCGACGCCCAGGAACCGCATGCTGGCCAACGCGGACAGCCCGAACGCGCCGGTCACGACCACGAGCAGCAGTGCGGCGGCGGTGATCATGCGCCCGGTGCGCAGCAGCCCCGCGTGCACGGCCGCGTGGGTCGAGAGCCCGCTGTGCCTGGCTTCCACCATGCGCGAGAGCAGAAACGTCTCGTAGTCGGTCGACAAGCCGAACACCATCGCGACGATCAGCACCATCAGACCGGCCTGCACCGGCTGCGGGGTCACCCCGAGCAACCCGGCGCCGTGGCCGTCCTGGAAGACGAACACCAGGATCCCGAACGTCGCCGACAGGCTCAGCGCACTCATCAGTACCGCCTTGACCGGCAGCAGCACGGAGCCGAAGGCGAGGAACATCAGCACCAGCGTCGCCGCGATGAGGATGGCGATCATCCACGGGATCCGCTCGGAGATCGCCTCGATGGTGTCGGCGACCTCGGCCGGGTAGCCGCCGACCAGGGCTTCCGCGTCAGTGGGCACCGCCCGCAGCGCACGGATGACCGAGGCGGCCGCGTCGGAGTTCGCTTCGCCCGCCAGCGGCACGGTGAGCAGCACGATGTCGTCCTTGGCCCCGGTCGGCACCGCGTCCAGCACGCCTGGCACGCGCTTCAGGTCGTCGACGAGCAGCGCGACGGACCCGGGGTTCGCGGCCCGCACGACAAGCGTCGCCTGGTTGGTGCTCGCCGCCGGGAAGTTCGCCGCGATGGTCTCCACGGTGATCCGGCTCGCGTCGTCCGGCGGAAGCTGCTTCTCGTCGGCACCGCCGAAAGTGAGCCCACCGAGCGGCAGGGCGAGCGCGAACAGGCCGTAGTCGATCGCCATGCCCAAACCCAGCAGGATCGCCACGTTCAGGGCGAACGAGTTGACCTCCAGCCCGAAGCTCAGCGCCCGCAGCACACCCAGCGACCCGAAGATCGACAGGCAGCCGACAAGCACCGGCATGGACGCGGCGAGCACGCTGCCGAAGATCAGCACGAGCAGGACCAGGGTCACCGGCAGTGACACCGCCTCCGCGACGGTCAGGTCGGCCGCGGACCGCTCGTTCATCGCCTGCTCGGTCGGCACCGTGCCGCCGATCTGGGTGCGCACCCCCGGCACCGGCAGCAGGTCCCGCACGGACTCATACGCGGTGCGGCGGTCGTCCTTGTCGGCCCCGGCGAGGGTGATCGTCGCCATGGCCATGGTCTTCCCAGCGCCCGCCAGCGCGGGCAGACCGGTGCTCCAGTAGTCGGCGACGCCGACAACCTTGTCCGTGGGCAGGGCGCGCAAAGCGGTGGTGACCTGGGCGGCGAGGGCCGGGTCGTCGACGGTCTTGCCGTCGGGTGCCGTGTAGACGACCACGACGTCAGGCGGGCGCTGCCCGAAGGTCCCGGTGACGATCTCCTTGACCCGCATGGATTCGCTGGCCGGGTCCTCGTAGCCGCCCTGGGTCAGCTTGTCGAAGACACCGAGGCCCCACACTCCCGCGCCGATCGTCACGAGCAGTGTGACGACCAGGACCGCCCACCGTCTGCGGTGCGTGAACGAACCCCACGATGCGAGCAAACCCTGTCCCCTCAACGGAGCAGGACGCTACAGTCCGTGAACGCTGTTCACAACATCGCGGAGACCACATGACGCAGGGGACTCGTCGGGACCGCGCCCGCGCCGACACCGATCGCGACATCCGCCGGCAGGCCCGCGCGCTGCTGATCAGCGACGGCCCGCAGGCGGTGACGCTGCGCGCGATCGCACGGGAACTCGGGATCACCGCGCCCGCGCTCTACCGGTACTACGCCTCGCGCGAAGACCTGATCGAACACCTCCGCGCCGACGTCTGCGCGGACCTGGGCAGCGACCTGGACCGAGACCTGGCCGATGTCGCCGAGTCGGACCACCTCGCCCAGGTGCTCGCCGTGTGCCGCGGCTTCCGGCGGTGGGCGCTGGCGCACCCGCAGGAGTTCACCCTCGTGTTCGCCACGCCGCCGCACAACCCGAGGAAGGACCCGGTCCGGGACTCGTTCGGGCGGATCTTCCTCGGTGTGGCGGGCCGGATCCTCGCGGCCGGGGAACTGATCGCCCCGCCGGAGCAGGACATCCCGTCGGCGCTGGTCGAGGACCTGACGACGTTCCGGTCGGACCTGCTGGACAGCATGGCCGCCACCGGAGTGTCCATTGCGGACAGTCGGCTCGGCGTCGCGACGGCGTACGTGATGCTGAGGTTCTGGGTGCGGCTCTACGGCCAGGTGGCACTGGAGGTGTTCGGGCAGTTCCCGTTCCCGGTGACCGATGTCGAACCCATCTTCGAGTCGATGCTCGCCGACCTGGTTCGCGAGGTGGGGCTGTCCGCGTGACAGCCCCGATCCCCGCTACAGAACGATGTTGACCAGACGCCCCGGCACCATGATGACCTTGCGCGGGGTTCCACCCGCGACCAGGGCCGCCACCTTCTCCTCCGCCAGCGCCGCGGCCTTCACCTCGTCCTGGCTCGCGTCCGCGGCCACGGTGATCCGGCCGCGCACCTTGCCGTTGACCTGGATCGGGTATTCGACGGTGTCCTCGACCAGGTAGCGCTCGTCGGCGGTCGGGAACGGGCCGTGCGCCAGCGACTCGGCGCCGCCCAGCTTCGACCACAGCTCCTCGGCCACGTGCGGGCACAGCGGCGCCAGCATCTGGACGATCGCCTCGGCCACCACCCGCGGGCAGCCTTCGGTGAAGTTCTTGGTCAGGTGGTTGTTCAGCTCGATCAGCTTCGCGCCCGCGGTGTTGTAGCGCAGGTTCGAGTAGTCCTCGTGCACGCCCGCGATGGCCTTGTGCAGCGCGCGCAGGGTGGCTTCGTCGGGCTCGGTGTCGGTGACCCGGACCTCGCCCGTCTCCTCGTCGACGATGTTGCGCCACAGCCGCTGCAGGAACCGCTGCGCGCCGACGACGTCCTTGGTCGCCCACGGGCGGGAGACGTCCATCGGACCCATCGACATCTCGTACATGCGGAACGTGTCGGCGCCGTAGTTGTCGCACATCTCGTCCGGCGTGACCACGTTGCGCAGGCTCTTGCCCATTTTCCCGTACTCCTGCTTGACCTCTTGGTCACCGAAGAAGTACTTGCCGCCGCGCTCGACGACCTGGGAGGCGTCGACGTACACAAGGCGCTCGTCGACGTAGGCGTAGGCCTGGATCATGCCCTGGTTGAACAGGCGCCGGTACGGCTCCTCGGCGCTGACGTGGCCCAGGTCGAACAGGACCTTCTGCCAGAAGCGCGAGTACAGCAGGTGCAGCACCGCGTGCTCGACGCCGCCGATGTACAGGTCGACACCGCCTGGATCTCCATCGCTCTGCGGGCCCAGCCAGTACTGCTCGTTCTCCGGCTCGCAGAACCGCTCGCTGTCCGTCGGGTCGACGTAGCGCAGCTGGTACCAGCACGAACCCGCCCAGTTGGGCATGGTGTTGGTGTCGCGGCGGTACTTCTTCTTGCCCTCGCCCAGGTCCAGCTCGACCTCGACCCACTCGTTCGCGCGCGACAGCGGCGGCGACGGCTCGGTGTCGGCGTCCATCGGGTCGAACGTCTTGGGCGAGTAGTCCTCGACCTCGGGCAGCTCGATCGGCAGCATCGACTCGGGCAGCGCGATCGGCTGGCCGTCCTCGTCGTAGACGATCGGGAACGGCTCGCCCCAGTAGCGCTGCCGCGAGAACAGCCAGTCGCGAAGCTTGTACTGGATGGTGCCGCGGCCGCGGCCGTGCTCCTCCAGCCACGCGATGATCGTCGACTTGGCCTCGTCGATCTCCAGCCCGTCCAGGAAACCGCTGTTGATCGCCGGGCCCTCACCGGTGAACGCCTCGCCGTCGAAGCCCTCGGCGGGCTGGACGGTCCGGATGATCGGCAGGTCGAAGTTGGTGGCGAAGTCCCAGTCGCGCTGGTCCTGGCCGGGGACGGCCATGATCGCGCCGGTGCCGTAGCCCATCAGCACGTAGTCGGCGATGTAGACGGGGATTTCCTTGCCGTTCGCCGGGTTTGTCGCATACGCCCCGATGAAGACGCCGGTTTTGTCCTTGTTCTCCTGACGGTCCAGTTCGGACTTCAGGGACGCGGCGCGCCGGTACGCGGCGATGTCTGCCACGCGATCGGGCGTCGCAATCTGGTCCACCAGCTCGTGTTCCGGTGCCAGGACCATGTAGGTCGCGCCGAACAGCGTGTCCGGACGGGTCGTGAAG
>NZ_JBOHGC010000026.1:0-24904 GCF_050699995.1 Actinokineospora sp.
CGGTATGAGTGGCGATCCGTCCGCACCGCCAGGAACCACCCCGATCACGACTGGCGCGCACCCGCACTTCGAGACAGACGCTAGCCCACCCGGGGCGGCACTGTGGGTCGGACACCCGTGGCCTCCACCATGGCGGCCCAGTCCCGCCGCGGGTCGTGGATCTGGCCCAGTGAGACCACGTCGCGGCGGAGCAGGAAGGCCATGAGCCAGTCGGCCATGACGCGGACCTTGCGGTTGAGCGTCGGCACGCGGGTGACGTGGTACGCGCGGTGCATGAGCCAGGCGACCACGCCGCGCAGGCGGATGCCGTAGATCTCCGCGACTCCCTTGTGCAGCCCGAGACTCGCCACCGACCCCGCGTGGGAGTGCTTGTAGGGCTTGGGTTCGCGGCCCCGCAGTGAGCGGATGATGTTGTCCGCCAACAGCTTCGCCTGCCGCACCGCGTGCTGCGCGCTCGGCGCGCACCAGGCGCCCTCGGCGGACAGGTCGGGCACCGCGGCGCTGTCACCGGCGGTCCACAGATCCTCGTGGCCCGGCACCCGCAGCGTCGTCGAAGCGACCAGCCTGCCCCGCGGGTCGACGGGCAGACCGCTGGCCTGAGCGAGCGGGTTGGCCCGCACACCGGCCGTCCAGACGACGGTGTCGGAGTCGAACTCCTCACCGTCGCTGAGCACCACATGGCCGTCGACCATGCTGGTCACCGTGGTGTTCAGCAGGACCCGCATCCCACGCTTCTCCAGCCTGCGGACGGTGTACTCGGCCAGCGACGGGCTGACCTCCGGCATGATCCGGCCCGCCGCCTCCACCAACACCCAGCGCATATCCGACGGCGCCAACTCCGGGTAGACCCGCATCGCGAACCGGGCCATGTCCTCCAACTCGCCGAAGGCCTCCACCCCCGCGTACCCGCCGCCGACGACAACGAACGTCAACGCCCGGCGGCGCACCTCCGGATCGGTGGCGCTCGCGGCGACGTCAAGCCGGGACAGCACCTGGTTGCGCAGATAGATGGCCTCCCCCACGGTGGAGAACCCGATCGCGCACTCGGCGAGCCCCGGCACCGGCTGCGTCCGCGCCACCGACCCCGCGGCCAACACGAGAACGTCGTAGGCCAACTCGGTCGGCACACCCTCGGCGGGCACGACCGTCGCCACCCCGCGGCGGTGATCGACCCCCGTGACAGTGCCCGTCACCACCCGGCACCCGCGCAACACCTTGCGCAGCGGCACAACGACATGCCGGGGCTCAATGGAACCGGCCGCCGCCTCCGGCAGGAACGGCTGATACGTCATGGTCGGACGGGGATCGACGACAGTCACCGTCGCCTCACCGCCCCGCAACTTCTTCTGCAAACGGAACGCGGCGTACAGGCCCACATAGCCCCCGCCGACGATCAGGATGTGCGGTCGCTCGGTCATGCCACGAGCGTGCCCCCGCCCCACCCGAAGATCATCCCGCGCGGGAGCGAACCCCACTCCCCCACGAGCATGAGCCGGTCCCAGCGGACACAGGACCAAAGTCCCGGCACGGAAACGGCGGCGCCAGGCCAAAGCCCGACGCCGCCGCCAAAACCCGACTAACGACGCGAATCGTGCGCCGGCCGGTCCATCGTCGCCTCGACCGTGGGCGGAGTCTCCACCCGCGGCCGCGGCGCGTGATCCGACGTGCCCATCTGCGCCTGCGCGCGCTCCAGCCAACCACCCCAACGCTCCGACATCGGCTTGATGAGACCGCCACCAAGCCCGACGATCAGAATGCCGCCAATGGTCGCCAACACGGTGATGAGCACCGGCATGGTCACCGTCGTCGCGATGTTCACCTGGTTCAACGCCGCGATAACACCAAACGCGATGATGAAGACATACGCGACAGTCCCCAGCATCGGACCGAACGGCCGGTTGCCCAACGCGCTCGTGATCAAGTCGCGAACAACCTTGCCGACCGCGGCCGCGACGATGAGCAGCACAACCGCCACAACAATCCGCGGCAAGAACGCGATGACATCGTTGAGCAACGCACTGACCGGGTTCGACTCACCGAACACCCCGAACGCCAACTGCAGCGCGATCAACAAAATGAAGTAGTAAACCAACTTCACGAGGATGTTGCCGACATCGACCCCGGAATTGCGAGCCAGACCGGACATACCGGTCTTCTCCATCAGCTTACTGAAACCGAGCTTGCCCATCACCATGGACAAACCCTTGGCCACAGCCTTCGCGATGAGCCAACCGATCAAAAGAATGATGAGAAAGCCGAGGAGCTTCGGCACGAACGTGGCAACCATCGACCACGCCGCACCCAACCCTTCCCGCAGTTCCGCACCCATGATGTGTACCTCCTAGGCCCCCGACGGGCAGATCTCTGTCCTGGGAGATCGTTTCCCACGACACCCGCCCCGGCAACCGCAACACATCCCACGAATGGGTTAAAACCGCCGAATCGCATGGCACCCACGCCAAGATCTACCCATAGTAGAACTACCGGTGGGGACCGGGGAGATGGGCCGCCCGGCATCGAGCGCACCGAAATTGCCGGGCGGCCCGCCCGATTCCGCTTGCATGTTCGCGGAACGCGCTCATCGGTGGGTCGGGCGTCATTTGCGCGGCGCCGGAGTCCGACCTGGTGACCGTCGTCCAGATCCACCCGGACGCCGATTCCATGGCGACCCACCTGAAAGTCGGGGCGGACCACTTCGTCGAGGCCTACACCGAATACCTCGAACCGGAAAGCACCCAACAGATCTACGGACCCTCACCCCGGAGCTGGCTCAGACGATCTCGTCTCTGATGCGGAGCGACGGAAACGACGAGAGCGTGACCATTCGCGAACCCTTCACCGGATTCGACCGGCTGCTTCAGCGTTGAGTGCCCCAGCACCTGAAGGGAAATGGGTACAGTCGAGGGCATGGGGTCTGGGAGCGCGGTGAGGATGCGGCTCACGTTCGTGCTCGCCCTGTTCCTTCCCGCACTCTTCCTGGCCCTTCCCGCCGCGGGCGACCTGAACCCGCTGGCCCTCGCCGCGGGCCTCGCCGCCGCCCTGATCGTGTGCGTCGCTCACGTCCGGGTCGACCCTGACGCGGCCCCCGCCCTGGTGCGGACCGTCAGCCTGCGAGAACAAGCCCGGCTCGCCGAAGTCCTTCGGCTGCATGACCCGGGGACACCGGGAAGCCCCCGACCACGAGCTCCGTCACTGGGCACCGCGGCCGCCTGATCGCACGGGCGGCCGCTTCCGCCTGTCCGAAAGCCGCCTCCCCCGTGACGGAGTGACCCTCGATGTTCGACGTCTTTCTCTACCCTGTTTCGGCTGTCCTCTGGTTCTGGCACCTGATCTTCAGCTCCCTCCTCGGCCCCGGCGGAACCGCCTGGGTGCTGGCCGTGGTCTTCCTCGTCTTCACCATCCGCGCCCTCCTCGTCCGACCCGCCCTAAGCCAACTCCGCGCCGCGAAACGCACGCAGAAGCTTGCGCCGCAGATACAGAAGATCCGTGAGAAGCACCGGGGCGACCGGGGGCGGATGGCTCGGGAAATCCAGAAACTGCACGCCGACAACGGCAGCAGCCCGCTGGGCGGGTGCCTTTCCGCGCTCCTGCAGATCCCCGCGTTCCTGAGCCTGTTCTGGGTGCTGCGCGGGTTCGCGCCCGGCGCCGAGTCCAACTACGTGTTCGACCGCGCCGGGGTCGACTCGTTCCTGAACGCCGACCTGTTCGGCGCCAAGCTCGGCAACTGGATCAGCCAGCCCGCGGCCGACCTGATCGCGTTCGGGACCGACCGGGCGCACATGGTCGCCGTGGGTGTGCCGCTGATGATTCTGGCCGGGCTCGCGACGTTCCTGTCCATGCGGATGAGCCTGCGGCGCCAGGACACCACCACCAGCCCCCAACTCGCCTCGGTCAGCAAAGCCATGATGTACCTCGCGCCCATCGGGATGCTGGTTTCCGGGGCGTTCTTCCCGGTGCCGATCGGCGTGCTGCTCTACTTCCTCGCCGGCAACCTGTGGACCTTCGTCCAACAGCACGTCCTCACGAACCTGGTGGACGGCGAGGAGCATCCACAAGAGACCAAGTGGCGCTGACGGGCCGAAGACGAACACCGTGTGGGAGTGTGGAGAGATGAGTGGGGCGTCGGTCGGGTTGTCCGCCGAGACGTTGGAAGCGGTGGAGCGGGCGTCGGGAAAGCTGGCGTCCGCCGCTGTCGCGGCCATGGAAGCGCAGTTCGCCTGGTTCGTGCGGATGCCCGCCGACCAGCGAGCGTCGGTGCTGCTCGTCGCGCAGAGCGGGGTCGCCGGGTTCGCGGCGTGGCTGCGCAACCCGATGGAAGCCCTGCGGATGACCACCGACACCTTCCGCGGCGCCCCCCGCGACCTGTCCCGCTGGGTCAGCCTCCGGCAGACCGTCGAGATGGTCCGGGTGTCGCTGAAGATCTTCGAGGAGATGGTGCCGGACCTCGCCGCCACCGACGAGGACCGGGCACTGCTGGCCGAGGCCGTCCTGCGCTACGGGCGCGAGGTGGCGTTCGCCTCCGCGATGTCCTACGCCTCCGCCGCCGAGGCCCGCGGCGCCTGGGACGCCCGGCTCGAAGCGCTGGTCGTCGATGGGATCGTCCGTGGCGACGCCGAGGAGTCGCTGCTCTCGCGGGCCGCCGCCCTGGGCTGGGACCCGGGTTCGGAGGCCACCGTGCTGGTCGGCAACCCGCCGTCGGACGACCCGCCGACGGTCGTGTTCGAGGTCCGCAGCCGCGCTGCCAGGGTCAGCCGACCCGTCCTGCTCGGCGTCCAGGGCTCACGGCTGGTGGTGGTCCTGGGCGGGCCGACCGAGGACGGCGCCGACCGCGAGGTCATGGGCAGAATGGCCGAGGCGTTCGGCGAGGGCGCGGTCGTCGCGGGCCCCACCGTCGCCAGCCTCGCCGAGGCGCACCGAAGCTCCGCGGACGCGCTCTCGGGGCTGCGCGCGGTCGTCGCGTGGCGGGAGGCGCCGCGGCCGGTGCGGTCGACGGACCTGCTGCCGGAGCGGGCGCTGGCGGGCGACCCGGAGGCCGAGTTCCAGCTCATCGACCGCATCGCGAGACCGCTGGAAGAGGCGGGCGGGTCACTGCAGGAGACCGTCGAGGCGTACCTGTCGACCGGCGGTGTCCTCGAGACCTGCGCGCGACAACTCTTCGTTCACCCGAACACGGTCCGATACCGCCTGCGCAAGGCCACGGAGCTGACCGGGCGGAACGCGAACGATCCTCGCGATGCCCTCGTGCTGCGGATCGCACTGGCGGTCGGCAGGCTGTCAAGGGCTCGCGGGCTCTGGTAGCCAAGTTTTTAGTGGTTATTGCCACAACAGACAATGAATACCCGCCCGTAGCGTTTACCGGCTGGTCACTTTTGTAGACCCCCTACAACAGACGCCGCGCAACTTGGTGAGTGCCGACATGCATAACCGGGCCCAGGACAGTGTCTAGTGAACAGGTGATCGCGCTACTCGCTCCTGGGCAAGGTTCCCAGACCCCCGGCATGCTCAGCCCGTGGCTCGAACTGCCGGGCGCGGTCGACCGGCTGGCGGCGTGGTCGGACATCGCGGGCCTCGACTTGACCCGGCTGGGCACCACCGCCGAGGCCGACGAGATCAAGGACACCGCGATCACGCAGCCGCTCATCGTGGCGGCCACCCTGCTCGCGTTCGAGGAGCTGCGCTCACGCGTGGAGATCCCCGCGGACGCCGTCATCGCCGGGCACTCGATCGGCGAGTTCGCCGCCGCCGCCATGGCGGGCGTGCTCACCGCCGAGGACGCCATCGCGCTGGCCGCCGTGCGCGGCCGCGAAATGGCCGCCGCCTGCGAGCTCGAGCCGACCGGTATGGCCGCCATGATGCGGGGCACCGAGGAAGCCATCCTCGCCCGGCTCGCCGAGCTCGACCTCGTGGCAGCCAACCGCAACGGCGCGGGCCAGATCGTCGCCGCCGGGTCGCTCGCCGCGCTGGAGAAGCTCGCCGTCGAGCCGCCCGCCGACACGAAGGTGATCACCCTCAAGGTCGCGGGCGCGTTCCACACGCACTACATGGCCCCGGCGCAGCAGGCCCTGGCCGCGCACGCCGAGACGCTCGGCGCACCGGCGAACCCGGCTTTCACGCTGCTGTCCAACCGGGACGGGGCCGCGGTGGCCGACGGCGCCGAGGTGCTGGCCCGGCTCATCGACCAGGTCACCAACCCCGTCCGCTGGGACCGCTGCATGGCGACGATGGCCGAACTCGGCGTCGACGGCATCGTCGAGTTCCCGCCCGCGGGCGCGCTCGTCGGCCTGGCGAAGCGGGAACTCAAAGGCACCCCCACCGTGGCCATGAAGACTCCCGACAACCTCGACACGGTGACCGACATGATCGGAAGTAGCGCGTGACCACAATGCGACTCGCCACTGGAGCCAAAGCCAGCCGCATCCTCGGGGTCGGCAGTTTCCAGCCTGAGCGCATCGTCACCAACGACGAGCTCTCGCAGAAGATGGACACCACCGACGAGTGGATCCGGGAGCGCGTGGGCATCGCCGAGCGCCGGTTCGCCGGGCCCGACGAGTTGCTCGTCGACATGGCGGTCATGGCCGGGTCCAAGGCGCTGGCCAACTCCGGCCTCTCACCGTCCGATGTGGACACCGTGATCCTGGCCAACTGCACCATGCCGACCCAGATCCCCAACGGCGCGGCGCAGGTCGCCGACCGCATCGGGATCAAGGCGGCGGGCGCGTTCGACCTCAACGCCGCCTGCGCGGGCTTCTGCTACGCGCTGGGCACCGCGTCGGACCTGGTCCGGTCCGGCTCCGCCCGGCGGGTGCTGGTCATCGGCGCCGAGAAGCTCACCGACTGGGTCAACCCGGTCGACCGGGGCAACGCGATCATCTTCGCCGACGGCGCGGGCGCCGCGGTCGTGGGTCCCTCGGAGGAGGCGGGCATCGGCCCGGTCGTCTGGGGCAGCGCGGGCGACATGGTCGACATGATCGGCATGACCGAGGACCGGCACATCTTCCAGGAAGGCCAGTCGGTCTTCCGCTGGGCGACCACGCGGATCGCGCCGATCGCTTTGCAGGCGCTGGAAGCGGCCGGGCTGCAGCCCTCCGATGTGGACGTGCTGATCCCGCACCAGGCCAACCTGCGCATCATCGAGTCGATCGCGAAGAAGCTGCGCGCCAAGGGCGCCCGCGAGGACATGGTCGTCGCCGACGACATCGTCAAGTCGGGCAACACCTCCTCGGCCTCCATCCCGATGGCGATGGACCACATGCGTGAGGCGGGTCGGATCAAGCCCGGCGACGTCGCGCTGCTCGTCGGTTTCGGCGCGGGCCTGTCCTACGCGGGCCAGGTCGTCATCTGTCCCTGACCACAGGGAAGCAAGACTCCGGCAGGTGCTGTACCGGCCGGTTTGATCGAACAGGAAGGAACCTGGCATGTCGGAGAAGCCCAGCGACACCGAGATCCTCGAAGGACTCGCGGAGATCGTCGAAGAGGTCGCCGGTGTCGCCACCGACGACGTGACCGCCGAGAAGTCCTTCGTCGACGACCTCGACATCGACTCGCTCTCGATGGTCGAGATCGCCGTGCAGGCCGAGGACAAGTTCGGCGTCAAGATCCCGGACGACGAGCTGGCCAACCTCAAGACCGTCGGCGACGCCGTGAAGTACATCTCCACCAACGCCTGATCGCATACCTCGTTCCTCGGCATTCGAATCCAGTCACCACCCACGCTGCGAAGGAAACCCCATGAGCAACGTCGACGTCGTCATCACCGGGCTGGGCGCCACCACGCCGCTCGGCGGTGATGTCACGACCACCTGGGAAGCGCTGCTCGCAGGCAAGAACGGCATCCGCGTCAACGACAAGGAGTGGGTCGAACGCTACGACCTGCCCGCCAAGTTGGCCGCGCCGCTCTTGGTCGATCCCACCGACGTCCTGCCCCGGGTCCAAGCCCGCAGGCTCGACCGGTGTGAGCAGATCGCGATCATCGCCGCCCGCGAGGCCTGGGCTGACGCCGGATTCGAACTGCCGAGGGACGAGGAAGCGCCGGTCGACCCCGAGCGCCTCGGCGTCGTGATCGGCACCGGCATCGGCGGCCCGGTCACCCTGCTCGACCAGTACGAGCTCCTGCAGCGCGACGGCCTGCGCAAGGTCTCGCCGCTGACCGTGCCGATGCTGATGCCCAACGGCCCGGCCGCGCACGTCGGCATCGAGCTGCGCGCCCGCGCTGGTGTGCACACGCCCGCCTCGGCCTGCGCGTCCGGCGCCGAGGCGCTGGCCACGGCCTACCAGATGATCCAGAACGGTCGGGCCGACGTCGTCGTCGCCGGTGGCGCCGAGGCGTGCATCCACCCGATCACCGTGGCCGGGTTCGCCCAGTCCCGGACCCTGAGCACGCGCAACGACGAGCCCGAGCGCGCCTCGCGGCCCTTCGACAACGACCGCGACGGCTTCGTCCTCGGTGAGGGCGCGGGCGTGGTCATCCTGGAGACCGCCGAGCACGCCGCCGCCCGCGGCGCCCGCGTGTACGGCAGGCTCTCCGGCTACGGCATGACCTCCGACGCCTTCCACATCACCGGCAACCACCCCGAGGGTGTCGGCCAGATCAAGGCGATCACCAACGCGGTGCGGATGGCAGGCCTGAGCGCGGCCGACGTCACCCACGTCAACGCGCACGCCACCTCCACGGTGGTCGGCGACATCGGTGAGGCCGCGGCGATCCGCAAGGCCCTCGGCGACCACGTCGTGCTCACCGCGCCGAAGTCGGCGCTGGGCCACCTGGTCGGCGGCGCGGGCGCGGTCGAAAGCATCATCACGCTGCTGTCGATCTACTACGGCGTCATCCCCGCGACCCGCAACCTGGAGAACATCGACCCGCGCGTCGGCCTGGACGTCGTCACCGGCCAGCCGCGCAAGGTCGAGCTCACGGCCGCGGTCAACGACTCGTTCGGCTTCGGCGGCCACAACGTCGCGCTCGCATTCACCGCCGCATGACCACCGGGACTCACCAAGTCCCAGTTGAGGAGTTCCCCAGATGACCGCTCTGGCCACCAGATCGAGCGAGGCCGACGAACTGGACCCGCGGGATCCGCTGGTCCGGCTCGCGCAGCTGCTCGATCCCGACTCGATGGCGCCGCTGCGCCCCGCGGACACCAGCGGTGTGTTCGCGGTGCGCGGACGCGTCGACGGGGTCAAGGTCATCGCGTACTGCACGGACGCCACCAAGATGGGTGGCGCGATGGGTACCGAGGGCTGCAGGCACATCGTCGAGGCCATCGACACCGCGCTGCGTGAGCGCAGCCCGGTGATCGGGGTCTGGCACTGCGGCGGCGCGCGGCTGGCCGAGGGCGTCGAGTCGCTCGACGCGGTCGGCAACGTGTTCGCCGCGATGATCCGGGCCTCGGGCCGCATCCCGCAGATCAGTGTCGTGGTCGGCCCGGCGGCCGGTGGCGCCGCCTACGGTCCCGCGCTGACCGACGTGGTGATCATGTCCCCGGCCGGGCGGGTCTTCGTGACCGGGCCGGACGTGGTCCGCAGCGTCACCGGCGAGCAGATCGACCAGGAAGGCCTGGGTGGCGCCGAGGCGCACGGGCGCAAGTCCGGTGTCGTGCACGTGCTGGCCACCGACGAGCCCGACGCCTACGTCCGCGCCCGCCGCATCACCAGTCTGTTCGCCAAGCCCGGCCTGTTCGACCTGCACGCGGTCCGCGCGGAGAGCGCGCTGCGCGACCTGCTGCCCGAGCAGGTCAACCGCGCCTACGACGTGAAGCCGCTGCTGCGCGGCATCCTGGACTCCGATGCGCAGGGCGTGTCCCAGTTCGAGGAGCTGCAGGCCAAGTGGGCGCCGAACGTGGTGATCGGCCTCGGTCGCCTCGGCGGCCGCACGGTCGGCGTGATCGCGAACAACCCGCTGCGCAAGGGCGGCTGCCTGGACTCGCTGTCCGCGGAGAAGGCGGCCCGCTTCGTCCGGATGTGCGACAGCTTCGGCGTGCCGCTGCTCGTCGTGGTCGACGTCCCGGGTTACCTGCCCGGCGTCGGCCAGGAATGGGACGGCGTCGTCCGCCGAGGCGCGAAGCTGCTGCACGCGTTCGCGGAGGCCGTCGTCCCGCGCGTGACCCTGGTGACCCGCAAGTCCTACGGCGGCGCGTACATCGCGATGAACTCCCGCTCGCTGGGCGCGACCGCGGTGTTCGCCTGGCCGGAGGCCGAGGTCGCGGTCATGGGCGCGAAGGCCGCCGTCGGCATCCTGCACCGCAAGAAGCTCGCCGCCGCCTCGGAAGACGAGCGCGAGGCGCTGCACGCGCGGCTCACCGCCGAGCACGAGCGGATCGCGGGCGGCGTGGAGCGGGCGATGGCGATCGGTGTGGTGGATGAGGTCATCGACCCGAAGCAGACCCGCCAGAAGCTCGCCGAGGCGTTGGCGGCGGCCCCGGCGGGCCGCGGATCACACGGCAACATCCCGCTCTAATTTGAAGCGCTGATAGCGGGACCGATTCGCGCGGGTGAGTCGGTCCCTCTTCGCATGGCTAGTGCAAACTGGCCGATTCGCCCAGGGGAATGCGCGAGTAGTCCGCCCCGCCCTGGCCGTCGAGCCACTGGTCGAAGTGGCGGCCAGGCTTCCGACCAGCGCCTAAGGGGACCGTGACGCCGGCCGACCACGGTTGCCCACCAAACCGCACCATCCCACCGCGGGTGACCCGACCCTTGAATTCCGGGGAGGCGGACCGGTTTCAGCATTTCTCGTGCTGCGGGGACGCCCCGGTCGGTCCCGCGTCGAGTTTCCACACATCGGCCTCGACCACGAGCGGGAAGATCACGTGCCACCTGATGCAGGGCTCCGGCAGTTCCAGCGGCGCGTCGGCGACGTCTTGTTTCGAGATGAACGTCAGCATCACCCGGGCGCTGCCCCGTGGGCCGGTCTCGATCCGGTAGACCACCATGCTGCCGTCCTGCGTCGACCGGTAGCTGACTCGCCAGGTGTCCTCGGGCATGTTCTTGATCCGGTCGGCCGTGACCGTGGTGCGCCACCGCTCGTAGTTCTTGCCGTTGATCGCGTCGAAGTAGGTCTGCAGCAGCTGCCGGACCGTCTCGTACATCGGGTGCTGGATCGCGTCCTGCGTTCCCCGCACGTCCCGGTGCCCGGGTTGCTCACCCGGCGGCAGCGCGCCCGCGCTGGGCAGGATAGCCGACGGCGGCGGCGTGTCGCGGTCGGCGGCGTACAACTCGCGCGCGAGCAGGCTCGCGGTCGCCGTCAGCACGACCGCGACCAGCACCGCGGGCCACAACCACGACTGCCTGACCCCTCGCCCCTGCGCCACGGGTCAAGCGTGCCACAGGGGTTCAGCCGACGCGGTGCAGCCAGGTGACCGGAGCGCCGTCGCCCGCGCGGCGGAACGGTTCGAGGGCCTCGTCCCAGGACGCCCCGAGCAGCTCGTCGACGCCGAAGGCGAAGGACTCGCCGCCGCGGGCCGACGCGGCCAGCGTGCGCAACTGGTCCTCACCGACCACGATGTCGCCGTTCGCGCAGGTCCGGGCGTGCCAGAGGCCGAGCGCGGGGGCGTAGCAGAAGCGTTCACCGTCGACCCCGGAGCTGGGTTCCTCGGTGACCTCGAAGCGGATCATCGGCCACGCCCGCAGGGTGCCCGCGATCTTGCCGCCAGTGCCCGCCTCACCGGTCCACGCGCATTCGGCGCGCAGTTGACCGGGGGCCGCGGCCTGCGCGGTCCACTTCAATTCGGCGCGCACCCCTAGGGTGCCCGAAATCGCCCACTCGACGTGCGGACATACCGCAGACGGCGACGAGTGGACGTACACCACGCCTTGGGTGTTTCCACGGGTGCTCACTGCTGACCTCCGCTGCTCGACGAGGATCGTCTTCCCCTACGTCCTGTCAACCAGCGGCTATCTCCACTGAGCGGAAATACCTGCGGTCATTGTGCCCTGTATCCGGACACTTTGGCCACACGAACCACGAAACCATCAGGTGCGCCAGTGAAACGATCCGGGAAACCCGAATGCGGGGAGCCATAACCGGCTCCCCGCATTCGACCCCGAGTCTCAGTGCGCGCCGAGTGCGGTCGCCGCGGCGACCACGTCGACGAGGCCGGTGCCCTTGTCGAAACTCGTCGAGTACCCGTTGACGGTCTGGTAGCCCGACCCGTCGGTGTACTTGAACGCGGTGCGCTTCAGGACGTCCTCGATCTCGGCGGGCGTCGCCGTCGGCTTCGCCTGGAAGAGCTGGGCGATGATGCCGGTGATCTGCGGAGCGGCCATGGACGTCCCGCTGATCACGTTGTAGGTGCCCAGGTCGAGCAGCCCCGGCCCGTTCACCGGGGTGAGACCGGTGGCGCAGATCGGCAGGTACAGCCTGCACGCGGAGATGATGTTCTCCCCCGGCGCGGAGATGTCCGGCCAGGTCGACGGGTCCGCCTGCGCGCCGCGCGACGAGTAGTCCGACACCGTGCCGGAGCGGGTTCCGGTGCCCTGGTCGTTGTAGGACGCCACCGACACGACGCCGGGGGTCGGGTCCTGGCCGGGCGGGTTGGACAGGTTCTCCGAGCCGTTGCCACCGTCGTTGCCGTTGGCCCACACCGTCATGACGCCCTCGGCGGCGAGTTGGCGCTGCAGCTTGACGGTCGCGGAGTTCGCGTCGAACTTGCCGCCGCCGGACGGCCCGTAGGAGTTGTTGATGGCCTTGATCGGCGGGCAGGTGCTCGCCGGGACGCCCGCGCCACAGGGCGCCTTGTGGTTCTCGAGGACCCAGTTCAGCGCGGCGTCGGCCCCGACGATCACGATCACGGCGCCCACGGAGATGGACACGATCTTCGCGCCGGGCGCGGATCCGCCGACGACCTTGCCGCCGCTGAGCGTGTACGCCTTGCCCGCGGCGATGCCGCTGACGTGGGTGCCGTGTCCGCCGACCGCGAGCAGGTCGGTGTCGATGGCGTCGGTGGTGTCGACGATGCAGCCGGTGCCGACGCTGGACTCGTCGAGGCACACGCCCTTGAGGCTGCGCACCACGCGGGTCTTGCCGTCGTCACCCTTGAACGCCGGGTGCGTGGGGTCGATGCCGGAGTCGATGATCGCCACCGACACGCCGCTGCCGTCGAGCTTGCGGCCGTTGGCGCCGGTGAGCGTCTTCTGGGCCTGCAGGCTGGTGGTCGCGACGGTGCCCGAACTGTTCGCGAAGAGGCGGATCGGGTCGTTCGCCTCCACGTAGGTCACGCCGGACTTGGCCCGGACGGCCTGGACTTGGGTGACCGAGCCCTTGGCCACGACGACACCGATCTTGCGGAACGTCGTCACCGGGGTCATCCCGGCGGCTCGGGCGGCGGCGTCCGCGGCGGTCGCGGAGGTGCCGTGCACGAGCACGGTGTGCTGACCGACCGCGGTCAGCAGACGGGCGAGGGAATCGGAGACCGGTGCGAGCGGATTGGCCGTCGCGGGCGCGGCTGCGACCAAGGGAATCGTGAGAACGGCGGCGGCCAGACAGGCGCGGAGTCGCGGGTCGCGCAGGGAACGACCAAACATGGAACCTCCATGACAATTAATGACACTGGAAGGTGGCATTAACCACAACGACGGTCCCCTGATCAGGTGACGAGGTCCATCGAATTGGCTTGGAGGTCGGCGCGATCGGCCGCATCGGGCCCCGATACCGTGTCCGCAGCGGCGTGGTGCGTGACCTGTCAGAGGTCACCGCCGTCGGGGGTTTGCGGAGGTGTCGGGGTGCGGCTGGTCCGGGTCGGGGGCGAGACCTCCACGGTCGGAACCGACCTGCGTGCCGCGCTGGCGTCCTGGGGACGCGGCGACGCGATCGTGGGCGGTGTGGCGGTGCTCGACCTGCAGCCGCCCGGCTGCCCTGGCCCGATCGACGCGGTCGTGATCATGCCGCGCGGCGTGCTCGTCATCGTCGGTGTCGACCTGCCGGACCCGGCCGTCCGGCTGGACGCGCCGCTGTCCGGGCAGTGGACGACCGACGGCTGGCCGCTGGTGCGGCCCGACGGAGCGACCAACCCGGCCGCGGAAGCGCTGGCGGCGACGTCGGCGGTCACCGCGCTGCTGCAGGCCGAGCGGACGGAGCCGGTGCCGGTCGGCACGGTCGTCGCGATCGGCCCCTACGTCTCGCAGGTCTCGCAGCCCACCCCGGACCTCATGCGCGGGGTGCGCATCCTGCATCCCGAGCCACGCAACCTGATGACCGCCGCCAAGGAGCTCGCGACCCACACGCGCACCTGCACGGTCGCCGAGGTCCGGCAGATCCTCGCCGCCGTGCACCCCGACGGAGCCGACGCTGCCGACCTCGGCACCGCCGAACTGGTCGCCGAGGGCTTCGTCGACACCGCCGCCCGCGACGCCGCCGCGATGACCACGTTCATCCCGCGCACGGTGCTCGCCGGCCACCACGGCAAGCACGAGGGCGACGAGCCCGCGCGGGGACTGCGCTGGCTGCCGATCGTCGCCGCGATCCTGATCGCGATCCTGCTGGCCACCGGCATCGCGGTGGCGATCAGCTCGGCGAACAAGGGCTCGGCCGACCGGCCGGAAAGCTCGACCAACCAGATCCCGGTCGACGGTGTCGCGTTCACCGCGAAGGGGTCCGCCGAGCACACCGACTGCGCGGCCCACGCGTTCGGCGACGTCAAGACCTGGCTCGAGAAGAACGGGTGCGCCCGGCTCATCCGGGCCCGGTTCGAGGCGACCTCGGACGGCAAGCCGGTGGCCGTGGTGGTCTCGGTCCTTCGGTTCACCAAGAGCACGTCGGCGACCGAGCTACGGGCGGTGGCGGACAGGCCGGGCGCGGGCGGCATCGCCGACCAGGCCGCCGAGGGCGTGGCCTGGCCGGGCCCGCACCAGCCCACGTTCGAGTCGGCCGCCTACGCCAGCGGGCGCGAGGGCAGCAGCCTCAAACTCGTCCAGGCGGTGTGGCTGGACAAGAAGTCGGACCCGGACGACCCGATCCTGAAGTCCGTCGTCACCAAGGCATTGCAGCTCTCGCTCGCCGGCTAGCCGACCAACGCGTGCCCCAGCGCCGCAGCACCGACACCCGCGACGACGCTGATGGTGACGTTGCTGAACGCGCGCAGGTAGGCGCGGTCCTCGATCAGGCGGACGGTCTCGTAGCCGAACGTGCTGTAGGTCGTCAGCGCTCCGCAGAAGCCGATGCCCAGCAGGGCGTGCACCGCTGTCGACGTTCCGGTGAGCGCGCCGAGGATCGCGGAGCCGACGACGTTCACGGTCAGCGTGCCCCACGGGAACCTGTCGCCGAAGCGGCGGCGCAGCGCCTGGTCGGTGAGGTAGCGCAGCGGCGCGCCCACCGCCGCGCCGAGCACTACCAGGAGCGCGGTCACAGCAGCCACCGCGCGACCCGCATTCCGACCGCCACGGCGACCAGCGCGCACAGAACGGTCCCCAACAGATAGGACATGGCGAAAATCAGCGTGTCCGGAGCAAGGAGCACGCGAACTTCCTCCGCGTAGGCGGAGAACGTGGTGAAGCCACCGAGTACGCCTACACCCAGAAATGGCCTGGCAAGCGCATGAATATTCCTCAGTTCCGTGACCGCGACCATGAGCGCCCCGATGAGCAGACAGCCCACGGAATTGACCAGCAAAGTGCCCAGCGGAAATCCTCCCGCTTTCCCGGGTAACGCGCTGACCAGCAAAAATCGCGCGAGTGCGCCTACGGCGCCACCCAGAGCCACCGCGGCCAACGTCGTCTTCGCCGCAATGTCGGCACCCATGACACCTCCTAGCGTGATTATCACCGGCCGCCACACCGGACCGCCTTGCGGGTAGCCATAGGCCGTACCTATAAGCTGCGCACAGAACGGGCCGGGAATGCCGGTCCCGTGGCACTGGGGCCGCATTTCGGCCAATACGACTCATCATGCGGAGGAAACCGTGGCGCAGAAGACCGTTGTCGAGCTGGTCGACGATCTCGACGGTGGAACGGCCGACGAGACCGTGGCCTTCGCCCTCGACGGCGTCGACTTCCTGATCGACCTGTCGAGCGACAACGCCAGCAGGCTGCGCGACTCGCTCGCGGAGTTCGTCGGGCACGCGCGGCGCACCGGCGGCCGCAAGTCGAAGGTCGCCGCGGGCACCGCGCGCAAGTCCGCGTCGGCCAGCGACAAGGCCGACAACCAGGCGATTCGCGAGTGGGCGCGCAGCCAGGGCGAGTCCATCGCCGAGCGTGGCCGCATCCCGGCGGCGCTGGTGACCAAGTTCCAGGAAGCGCACGGCGCCTGAGTCAGGGCAGCCGTCTCGGCGACGGCGTTGCCCACTCCCCCAGCCTGCGCACGGCCGCGACCGGCGCCGGTTCGAGTGTGCGGGAGATCCGGAACCCACCGGGCAGGGCCAATGCCGCACGTCGGAAAGCCCGCACCGCGACAGTGGTGACGGAATCGGGGTAAGCGCGGCGGCCATAGAGCCGCCGCGCCCAGCCGGGCAGCAGTGAATAGGACAAATGTCCGATTGTCGGCTCATAGAGCCGCACACCCACCGCGAGAAGTCCCTGGACCGGCGGTCGGTGTAGAAAGTTGTAGATCAAGTCGGTGTTCTCGGTCCGCCGCAACGTCGGATAGACGTTTCTCAGGTAGCCGGTCATCTCATCCACGCTGCCCGGGACTTCGTCCGGGTCGAGACCGACCAACGCCGCCGCGGTGCGCTGTTCGTCGAAATAGCGATCGGCGTGCTCACGGGTCAACGGAAATCCGGCCCGGCGCGCGCCCGACAGGAATGACGCCGCCTCGGCGCAATGCACCCAAAGCAGCAGTTCGGGGTCGTCAATCCGAAACTGGACCCCCGCTTCGTCGCGGGCCCGCAGCGACCGGTGGACTTGGCGCACCCGGCGGGCAGCCTGGTCGGCCTGCTCGAGCGTGCCGTAGGTGGTGATGCCGACGAAGGTCGCGGTCCGCACCAGCCTGCCGAGCGGATCGGCCTGGAAGTCGGAGTTCTGCACGACACCCGCGACCGCCCTGGGGTGCAGCGCCTGCAGGTAGAGGCTGCGGATGCCGCCGAACCACATCGACGGGTCGGCGTGCACCTGCCAGGTCACCGAGTCCGGGCCGAAGAGACCCAGGTCGGCGCTGTCGATCAAGGCTGGGGTGCTCATCTGGCTCCCTTCGATGCGGGAACGGGTCGACCAGCCGCAGGACCACGTAGATCCCGAAGGCGACGACGAAACCCCAACCGAGCACCTCAAGGGCCACCGCCAGCGAATCCTGGTCCGAGAACGACCGCAGACCCACGCTAGTGGCGCCGACGCCGGGCGGATAGGGACGTGCGGCCGGGAATGGATCTCCTCGGCGCGGTGTTGACCCAGGAAAGGCAGTAATCGATGTGCGCCGGAGGCGATTGTGGACGGTCAGGGCGACCTGTACGACGTGGACTCGGATGTCCCTGACCTGGCGGGCACGGTGCTGCTGCACACCTTCGAGGGCTTCATGGACGCCGGTTCGGCCGGCCGTCTGGTCGCCGAGCACCTGCTCGAGACGCTCGAACACCGGGTCATCGCCCGGTTCGACGTCGACCGGCTGATCGACTACCGGGCCCGGCGCCCGACGATGACCTACCTCACCGACCACTGGGAGTCCTACGCGGCGCCCGAGTTGGCGGTGCACCTGGTGCACGACAGCGAGGGGATCCCGTTCCTGCTGCTCACCGGGCCGGAACCGGACCGTGAGTGGGAGCGGTTCATCTCAGCGGTGGGCGAGCTGATCGAACGCTGGGGTGTCCGGATGGCCGTGGGCTTCCACGGCATCCCGATGGGCGTGCCGCACACCCGGCCGCTGGAGGTCACCGCGCACGCCACCCGCCCCGACCTGGTGCGTGACTACCGGCAGACGTTCAGCCGGATCCAGGTCCCCGCGAGCATCGCGAACCTGCTGGAGTTCCGCGAGGGCGAGGCAGGCCGCGACGCGATGGGGTTCGCCGCGCATGTGCCGCACTACCTGTCGCACTCGGCGTACCCGGCCGCCGCGCTGTCGCTGCTCGACTCGATCGAGCGGGCCACCGGGCTGTCGCTGCCCGCTGATCCCCTGCGCGAGGCGAAGCGGAAGGCGGATGTGGAGATCGAACGCCAGATCGCCGAGTCCGACGAGGTGTCGGAGGGAGTGCGGGCGTTGGAGCACCAGTACGACAGCTTCGCCGAGGCCGCGGGCCGCAACATGCTCGCCGACCCGGCCGACATCCCCACCGCCGACGAACTCGGCAGCCAGTTCGAACGCTTCCTCGCCGAACAAGACGGCGAGCGCTGACCCGTCAGGGCAGCGGGCGGCGGCCGGTGAAGCCCAGGTCGGCGCGGTGGTACCAGGTTAGGTCTTGTTCGCCTTCGAGCCAGCACCACAGGACCGGCACGCCGTCGAGAGTGCCGGGGAAGTCGACCAGCAGCGGGGCGAAGCCCTTGAGTTCGGCGCCGGTGTCCTGGACTTTGGTGAGCAGTTCATCGAGGCGGGCCTGAGCCGCCTTGAACTCGGGTAGTCCGCCGAGGCTCGATTCCCCCGCGCCCAGTTCGGCCGCGTCCGCGCGCAGGGCGACGATCTCGTCGAGGACGGGGCGCAGACGCGCCAGTTCGGCGCGGGCTTCGGTGAGCGTGAACATGGCCACAGCCTGTCATGGGCCGCCGGGCCGGACGAGGCCGCTCTCGTAGGCGTACACCACGGCCTGGGTGCGGTCGCGCAGGCCGAGTTTCGCCAGGACGCGGCCGACGTGGGTCTTGACCGTCTGCTCGGCCAGCACGAACGTCTCCGCGATCTCCACATTGGACAGTCCGCGGGCCAGCAGCACCAGCACCTCGCGTTCCCGCTTGGTCAGACTGTCCACACGCGACGGTGCGACGAAGGCGGCCTGGCGGGCGATGGTCTCGATCAGCCTGCGGGTCACGGTCGGCGCCAGCAGCGCCTCCCCCGCCGCCACGACGCGCACGGCGGACACCAGGTCGGCGGCCTGCAGGACTTTGAGGAGGAACCCGCTCGCGCCCGAGCGCAGCGCCTCGTAGACGTAGTCGTCGATGTCGAAGGTGGTCAGCATGATCACCCGCGGCGGGTCGTCGGCCGCGAGGATCTCCCTGGTCGCGGCGAGGCCGTCGAGCACCGGCATCCGCACGTCCATCAGGACGATGTCCATCGCCACGGGCAGCACCAACTCCTGCGCCCCCGGGTAGTGCTGCACCGGGTCAAGCCAGGCGAGGACGAACACCCCCACCGCCGCGACGACCGGCCACCTCTTCACCCGTCCGACCTTACGGTTGTCCCGTCCTGCCACGCGACCAGACGCCGCAGGAGTGACACGGCCACGAAGTGCAGGGCGAACGCGACCGCCGAGTGCACGACCCAGGCCCCCACCAGGGTCGGCCCACCCCAGGCGTTGTCGAACCTCGGGTCGGCGGTGAACGGGTGGCCGAGCGCACCGATCGCGTCGGGGCGCAGGAAGTAGAGGTAGCCCATGTAGACGAGGTACAGGCAGAGCAGGGCCAGCGGGAACATCAGCAGCCCGGCGGATAGTCGCCGCCGACTCGGCACACCGAGCGAGTACCGCCGCGCGATCCCCTGCTGCGTGCGGGACACCCGCCGCCCCAGCCCGACCGGCGTGGCGAACACGCGCGCGCCACGCCGAGCGGGAGGGTGGTGAGGCCGCGGACCAGTGGGACCGCGATCCAGTTGTGCCACAACGTGTTCATGCGAACAACGGTAGGCAGGAGCGAGACGCGAATCGTCACCCGCGAGCGCCAAGTCCAGGGTGATACCTGAGTACTAGGCGGGCGCCTGTTTGGCCCCTTGCGTTTTAGTGGGGTGTGCCGCGCGATCCTCAGAGGTCCAGGCGGTAGAAGTGGAGCTGCTTGGCGACGGTCATGCCGGCCAGCTCCGCGGCCTCCTCGACATCCTCGTCGTCGTACTCGTGCACCCGCAGCGTGCGAACATCGGGGTTCAGTTCGCGGATCTTGCCCACCAGGTCGTGGATCGCCGCCGCCAGGACCTCGGGCTCCGTGTCGTGGTGGATGATCTCCTCGACCATCGCCCGGTTGCCCTTGATCAGCGCCGACAGTTCCGCGTCCGTGTCCACCACGTCGATGGTGATCACATCCGTGCCGTCCGGCAGGTTCTCCGTCGGCTCGGTCGCGACCTGCGTGCGCACGGCGGGCAGGCCGGCCGGAGCCGCGACCGCGGCAAGGTCCTCAAACGCCCAGATGTGCCCGAGTTCCTCATCCGGAGACGCGCCAAGGGCCTCCGCGACATGCGCGTCCAGGTCGGCCATCGGGTCGGACCACACGATCGCCTCGTTGCCCGCTTCGCGGGCGTGGTCGGCGGCGGCCTTCGTCAAAGCCACCAGGAGCTCGATCTCCTCCGGGGTGGCCGGGTGTTCGTCGTACATGCCCGTCTTGATGCGCTCGATCTCCCGCGAGAGCAGCAGCCACTGCACCGTGGGCCCCGGGTCCTCCTCGTCCGGCCCGAGCAGTGACGCCCAGCCCAGGAGCTTCCCCTCGGCGCGGGCGACCGCGACGGCCAGCACGACCCGCTCGTCGTCCTCCTCGAGGTCTTCGTCCTCGTCTTCGACGTCGTGGTCTTCCGCGTCAGCCCCGATATCGGCGAGGACGGCGGTGAACAGCTCTTCGACCAGCCGCTCCTCAGCCTCCGGATCGGTCTCCACGACGACCTGCACACCCAGCCCGGCGGACATAGCGACTCCATTCACTCGGATCAGTCGGCCCGACCGTATCGGGCGGCCGAACTCCACGCCTGTCCGCGTCCGTCCACAGGGGTGAGCAGGACCGGCTGTACCGATCCTGCTCACCCGTCACCGTTTGATCAGTTGACGACTCGGACCGAGTCGCAGCCCAGGAACGTGTAGGTGTTCCCGTCCGGGGCCAGGTAGCGGCCCTTCAAGCAGGCTTCCTTGGAGCTCAGGGTGAGTCCCGAGTCGGCTGGCTTGAAGTGCAGCACCAGGTCCAGATCGGCGTCGCGGGTGCGTTCGTCCAACTCGTAGGAGCGCTCCGGGTGCCCCTCGCCGTGGACTTCCCGTGCCCCGAAGGGTGTCGCGGTGTTGACGAGATTCGCCCGGAGTCCCCACAACGTTGTCGTGACGTCGATCTTCGTGGCGTCGAAGTCGAGCGGCAGCCCGTACTCCCCGGCCGCGGTGGTCAACGCGGCGAGTGTCGCGTCCGTGTTGAGGTTGATCGAGTTGGGGAAGCCCTTCGGCCGGACGTTGATGGCCACCGGCACGACGCAGTCGATCTGGAACGACGACGCCCGCTGGTTGTTGGTCAGGTCCGGGTCGAGGTCGGCCGCGTTCTTCAGCGCCAGCGCGGCGGTGAGGGTCACGGTCTTCACTCCCGGCGACGTGCAGTCCACGGTGGCTTCCGTGCGGACCGTCCGCGGGCTGCCCACGGCCAGTGCGGGCTGCGCCGAGGTGGCCGACGCGGGCGTGACGATCACGCCACTGGAGCCGGACGCGCTCGTGGTGAGCACGGTGTCGATCGGGCTCGACGGTCCGGCGTTGGCGATGGCCACGTCGAACGTGACCGCGCCTGCCTTGCCCATCAGCACCTCGAGCGGTCCGGTCGCCGTCGCGGCGGTGACCTGGACGTCGGCCATCGCGACGACCTTCGTCGTGGTGCTCGCGGTGTTGTTGGCCGAGTTGGAGTCCGTGCCGTCGTGCGAGGCGGTGGCCGACGAGGTGATGTCCTTCGGGCCGCCGTTGTTGTGGACGAGGTCCGCGGGAACGTTCACCACCACGTTCGCCGAGGCCGACGCTCCGGGCGCCAGGTCCCCGAACTGACAGGTGACGACACCGGCCGCGTTGGTGCAGCCCGCCGACGCCGAGGCGAAGCTGACGTCCGACGGCAGAGTCTGCACGACCTTGACCGCGTACGCCGTGTTCGGGCTGCCGTGGTTGTGCGCCTGCAGCCCGTAGGTGAGCTGCGTCCCGGCGCCCACCGGGTCGGGAGCATCCGTCAGGTGGACGTCGACATCTGTGCGGCTCACGGCTTCCTGGTACGCCGCACGGATGAAGTCGGCGGTGTCCTTGGTCAGCTCGTTCGCCGAGGAGTGGCCGCTCGACGGCGGGGACAGCGGACCCTTGTACTTCAGGTTGGCCCAGTCGTCGTGGCCGTCGAGGTCGGGGCTGTTCGGCGGGGGCGTGCCCATGATCGGCGCGCCGGCCGCCGCCGTGTTGGGGCAGCCCTGGTCGGGGATGCCCATGAAGTCGACATCGGTGACGACGTTCTCGGTGTCGATGTTGGGGGCCGCGTCGGTCCCGTCGCCTTCCCGGTCCCAGTTGACCGGACCGTTGCCCACACTGACCCGCCACGGCGAGGTGCCGTCGCCGTCCCAGATGAAGATGTCGGCGGTCGGGGCGTTGATGCCCTTCTCCTCGTCGAGGGCGTCCTCGTCGAGCGTGTCGAGCTTCACCCGCGAGTAGTCGAGTCGGGTCCGGTCACGGCCGTCGACCAGGCCGTCGCCAGTGATGTCGCTCGTCGGCGCGGGCGCCGTCGGCGAAGAGTCGGGCACGCCGATGGTCTGGTAGACGTAGCTCATCACCGAGTGGTAGTTCGGCTTGCAGTTGATGGTGTCGGATCCGCCGTGGCCGAGGTTGAGCGCGTGTCCGAGTTCGTGCACGAACGTGCCCGACTGGTCGCGGACGGTGCCGACGTCGCCCGCCCAGCCGCCGAGGCTGACCAGGGGGTCCTTGCCGTCGCCGCAGCACAGCCCGGAGCTGCCGTTGACCACGGGCGGGTCACCGGGCTTGTCCGCGGGTGTGTCGGGCTGGCGGTGCACCCAGGGCGACCAGTGGTAGTACGGACGCAGGTTCGCGTCGAAGTTCTGCGTGCGCAGCGTCTCGGCGGTGACCATGGCGCCACCGATCGTCGGGCCCGCGCCCCACGTCAGCTTGTCGATCTCCATGAGCTGGTCGTCGATGACCATGAGCAGCTGCACGCCGTTGGCCGCGTCCACGCCCGCGTAGGGGCAGCCCGGCTTGGCGAGCACGTCACCGGCGTTGAAGGCGGCGGTGGACTCGTCGATCGCGGCCTGCACCGGCTTGTGGGTGTGGTCGGGAACGCCGTCGCTGTTGGCGTCCGGGCCGACCATGTAGTCGATCTCGGTCAGGATGGTCGGTCGGCACGGGCTGGCGGCCACGGGCGGAAGCGTGCCGTTGGAGTCGTTGGCCTCGATCGCGCGAAGGTTGCCGTGCTCCGGGACGGTGCCGTTCTTGTCCACCACGATGCCGGACCGCTCGATGCCGTCGTGCAGGCCGTCACCGTCGAAGTCGACGGAGTCGCCGAAGGTGACAGAGAACCAGACCGCGGCCGAGTCCTCACCGCTGCCCTTCGAGTAGCCGAGGTTTGGGGTGGGCACGTCGCCGGAGAAGGTGCCGGTGTTCGGGTCGATGACAATGTCGAGGTTGTCGTCGCCGTTGGCGATGTCGACCGCGTCGTCGCCGCTGGTGCTGTCGTGGTCCCACAGCTGGATGCGGACGCCGAACGGCCCGGCGTCGCGGTCGAAGGTGCCGGAGAGCTTCCACTCCGGCGAGATGTCGCCCTGGTCGTCCGGGGCGCGCGGCGAGGTGCGTTCCCCGCTGGGGAAGAACGCCTTTGAGTAGTAGTCGTTCGGGCAGGCGTTGAACGGGATGCCCGCGACATTGCGCTCGTTGTCGTCGCACTCGATCTGCCACACCTTGTGGATCGTGATCGTGACTCCGACGTTGTTCACCGCCTGTGCGACCGGCGTCGTGGCGCTCGCGAGCCCCACCCCGAGCGCGGCGGAGGAGAGCATGGCGAGTGTTCTTCGTGTGTCCATGAGAGAAGTCCCTCCCGGTGTCGGCCGTCCCTGTGCGGCCTTGCGGGAAAGAGTGCTCAGCGGTGTTCAGGCAGCCTTCGAGGCGCCTTCAGACAGCCTTAAAGTTTCGCCCCGCGCCGCGCGAGTTCGGGAATTGGGCAGGCTCGACGCCGAGTTCGCTCATCCGCGCGACATACGTGCGGTAGGCGCGGCGAGCCTCGCCGTGCGCGCCCGCCATGACCGAGGACCGCACCAGCGCCAGGTGGGCGCGCTCGTCGTACTGGTCGTGCTGCAGGATCCGCAGCGAGTAGGACGCGGCTGAGTAGTTCTCGCCCGACTCGACCGCGTGGTCGGCGAGGTAGTGCGCGACCCGCACGTACACCGAGCGCGCCTCCTCGCGCAGCGCGCCCGCCCAGTCCTGGAAGACGTCCTCGTCGAGGAAGTCGCCGGTGTAGGCGGCCTCCGCGGTGCGCAGCAGCAGCACGGCCTGCGCCGGGCGTCCCGCCTTGGCCGCGTCCAGGCCGGCCTGGGCGTCGCGCAGGAATTCCTCGATGTCGATGGACGTCGTGGCCAGGTCGAGCCACACGCTCGCCCGGTCGGCGCCGACGAAGTGGTCCGGCGCGAAGCGTTTGCCCGGGTCGAGCACCGAGCGCACCGTCGACAGCGCGACGGACAGCCGCGCGGACACCACGGACTCCGGCTCCCCCGGCCACAGCGAGTCCATGAGCTGCGCGCGCGGGACGCGGTGGCCGCGGCGGGCGATAAGGATCTTGAGCAGGTCGCGGGCCTTGCGCGAGGGCCACTCGCTCAGCGGGACGGGCGTGCCGTCGCGCACGATCCGGAAGCCGCCGAGGCATTCGACTCGCACGTCCGGTGGCGCGGCCCGCTCCTCGGCGAGCGCGGCCTGCGCGGCGTACCTGGTCGCACCCGCGGCGAGGAACCGCTGATGCGCACTGGCGGCCAGCTCACGGGCCCGCTCACCGGTGGCCCGCCGGGCCAGCATCAGCTCGACCCTGGCCTGCCCGAGCGGGTCGCCGATCTCGCGGCGGATGCTCAGCGACTCCTGCAGGAACTGGTCGACGGGTCCGACGCTGGAGGTGGCCGCCGCCTTCAGCTCCAGCGCCTCCGCCAGCCCCGCCCGGTCACGGC
>NZ_JBOHGC010000027.1:0-27397 GCF_050699995.1 Actinokineospora sp.
GGAGCCCAGATGACCGACGAGCAGGTCATGGTCGCCGGGCGCTACCGGCTTGGTTCCCGCATCGGCAGCGGTGCCATGGGTGTGGTCTGGCAGGCGCACGACGACCGGCTGCACCGCACGGTCGCGGTCAAGCAGCTCCTCTCCCAGCCGGGCCTGTCGGCCGAGCAGGCCGAGGAGGCGCGGCAGCGGGCGATGCGGGAAGGCCGAATCGCGGCCCGGCTCGCCCACCCGAACGCCATCACCGTCTACGACGTCGCCGAACACGACGGCGAACCGTGGCTGATCATGGAGTACCTGCCGTCGAAGAGCCTGGCGACGGTGCTCAACGAGCGTGAGTTCCTCGCGCCGGTCGAGGCCGCGCGGATCGGTTCGCAGGTCGCCGCCGCTCTCGTGGCCGCGCACGCGGCCGGGATCGTGCACCGCGACGTCAAGCCCGCCAACGTCCTGCTCGGCGAGGACGGCACGGTCAAGATCACCGACTTCGGCATCTCCCGGGCGACCGGCGACATCACCGTCACCGCGACCGGGATGCTCGCGGGCACCCCCGCCTACCTGGCGCCGGAGGTGGCCAAGGGCGAGAACCCGACGTCGGCCGCCGACGTGTTCTCCCTGGGTTCGACGCTGTACACCGCGGTCGAGGGGCACTCGCCGTTCGGGCTGAGTGAGAACACCCTGGCGCTGCTGTACGCCGTCGCGGCGGGCAAGGTGCAGCCGCCGCGGCAGGCCGGTGTGCTCACCGCGCTGCTGATGCAGCTGCTGCGCGCCGACCCGAACGAGCGGCCGACGATGACGGCGGCCCGGGACGCGCTGGCGGCGGTCGCCGCGGGCAAGCCGTTGCCGTCCATCGCGCTGGCGAACCAGCGGACGGATCCGTACCCCAAGCCTCAGCAGCAACAGCAACCTCCGCCGCAGCGCCCGATGGGCCCGCCGCCGACCCCCGCCAGTGGATTCCCGCCCGGCACCCGGCTCGACGTCAACCCGTTCGCCGAGCCGCACCAGTCGGGTCCGATGAACCGGGCCGAGCCGCACCGCATGTCCGCGATGTCGTCCGGTCCGCGCACGCCCCCCGGCGGCACCAATCCACGCACCCCGCCGGGCGGCGGACCGCGCACCCCGCCTGGTGGTTCCGGTCCGCGGACACCTCCTGGCGGGTCCCGGCCCGCCGCCCGGCGGCCGGAGCCCGCGCGCAAGCATGACGCGCGGTCGATCATCCTGACCGTCCTGGCGATCATCGGTGCCGCACTGATCGGGATTCTGGTGGCCAGCCTGCTCACCAGCAACGATCCGCCGAAGGCCACAGCCACCAGCTCGAACCCCGCGCCGGTGACGACGACCAAGGTGACCACCACCAAGCCGACGACCACGACGACTGAGCCGACCACCACGACGACGACGCCGGACAAGCCGACCGAGGCCCAGTACGAGCAGGCTCTGAAGGCCTACTACGCGCTGCTGCCCGACGATCCGGCGGCCGCGTGGGCGCTGCTCACCGAGCGCGCCCGGGCCAAGTCCAGTGGCTTCGACAACTTCAAGAAGTTCTACGACGCGATCGACGAGGTCGAGTTGCTGTCGGCCAAGGCCGAGAACAACAAGATCGAGGGCGACGTCCGGTTCAGCAAGGACGACAACGCCTCGACCGAGCGGTACACGTGGGTCATGGTCGAGGTCGACGGCACCATCAAGATCGACAACTTCGCCCGCCGCGGCCGCTCCGAAGGCTGATCAGCGCGACTCGGCGGCTTCCCGCAGCGCCTCGATCAGGTCGCGCAGGGCGGGTTGGTTCATCGAGGACTCGCGCACGGCGGCGTGGATCGCCCGGATCGGCTCCGGTCGGCGCAGCTTGCGCACCACGACCCCGGGGTGGCGGCTGCCGAGTCCCATCTGCGGGATCACGCTGATGCCCAGACCGGCTGCGACGAAGCCTTGGGCCGTCGTGTAGTCCTCGCTCTCGACCACGAGGTTCGGGCTGAACCCGGCCGCGGCGCAGGCGTCGAGCATCACCCGCAGGCACGGGCCCGCGGGCCACTCGTTGCCGATCCACGGCTCGTCGGCCAGGTCGGCCAGGTCCAGAACGCGCTTTTTCGCCAGCCGGTGGCCTCGCGGGAGGACGGCCCGGTACGGGTCGTCGAGCAGGTGGATGAGCCGGACGCCGCCGCGCAGCGGGCCCTGGTGGGGATGCACGACGATCGCGAGGTCGGCCCGCCCGGTTTCGACCTCGGGCAGCGGGCTCTCCGGGTCGATCAGCTTGAGGTCGACCTGCACGCCCGGGTGGTCCCGGCGCAGCTTGGCCAGGGCGGGCGGCACCAGCGCGGCCCCGGCGGTGGCGAAGTAGCGGATCGCCAGCCTGCCGGTGCGGCCGTCGCGGAGGTCGGCCAGCGCCGTCTCGGCCTCGGCCAGGTTCTGGCTGATGGTTGCCGCGTGCTCGGTGAGCAGCCTGCCCGCGGCGGTGGGCTGCACGCCGCGGCCGACCCGTTCGAGCAGGGCCAGCCCGGCCTGTTTCTCCAGCGCCGCGATCTGCTGGCTGATCGCCGATGGCGTGTAGCCGAGGTTCGTGGCCGCCGCGGTGACCGAGCCGCTGGTGACCACCGCGCGCAGGACCTGCATCCGTCGAACGTCAAGCATGTAGCTCAGCTTAACGGTCGATGCATAACATTTCACTTGTCCTGCCAAGTTGCGTAAGGCAACGTAACCGCTGTCGAGCAGGGGGAGGAATCCAGTGATCAGCGGTGGCCGGGCGACGTTGGTGCGAATGGGCTTGTTGGCCCTGCTCTGGGGATCGAGCTTCCTGTGGATCAAGCTCGCGCTGACCGGCCTGTCGCCGATGCAGATCGCGGTGACGCGGTGTGCGTTGGGCGCCGTCGTGGTGCTCGTCCTCTGCTATTCGCAGCGGCACCGGCTGCCCACGGACCGCACGGTGTGGGGGCACCTGGTCTTCGCGGCGTTCTTCGGCAACGCGCTGCCGTTCGTGCTGTTCGCGGTGGGTGAGCGGACCGTCGACACCGGTATCGCGGGGGTGCTGAACGCGACGACGCCGCTGTGGGCGCTGCTGATCGGCATCGTCATCGGCTCCGAGCGCGGGAACCTGGGCCCGGTGCGCCTCGGCGGCCTGCTGCTCGGCTTCCTCGGGACGCTGCTGATCTTCGCGCCGTGGGAGAAGGCAGGCGTGGCGAGCTGGGACGCCCTGGCGATCCTGGGCGCCGCCCTGAGCTACGCGGTCAGCTACGCCTATATCGGCCGCAAGATCTCCGGACGCGGCACCGCGCCGATCGCGCTGTCCGCGGCTCAACTGCTCACCGCGACCGGTCTGACCGCCGTCGCCGTGCCGGTCGGCGGACTGCAGCCGGTCAACCTCAACGCCACCGCCCTGATCGCGGTGGGCATCCTCGGGGTCTTCGGCACCGGCTTCGCCTTCGCGCTGAACTACCGGCTGATCGCCGACGAGGGCGCGACGAACGCCACCACGGTCGGCTACCTGCTGCCGGTGGTGTCCGTCCTGCTGGGCGCGGTGGCGCTCGGCGAGCAGATCACGCTGCGGGTGATCGCGGGCATGGTCGTGGTGCTGATCGGGGTCGGGATGACCCGCTGGCAGCGCAAGCCCGTGCTGGTCCCGGTCGAACCGGTGCCCGCCATGGCGGCCAAGATCTAATCCCACTCCCAGCGGATGCCGAAGCGGCCGGGGCCGAAGTCGTTGGCCAGGGCGTGCACCGACCCTTCGGCATCCAAGGTCAGGACGCGGGGGCGTTCGTGGCCGTCGACCACCGTGTAGTGCACGCACCTGCTGGGCAATGCCGAAGGGTCGAAGCGGATCTCCAGCAGGATTTCCTTCACCGGCAGCCTGCACCGGCGCTCGTACATCACCGACCGCGGCTGCGGTGACGGGTTGTCCAATGCGTGTTCGGTGAGGATCGTCTCCCCGCGCGCGAGCGGCTTGGGGAAGATCAGTTCGGTGACGCTCAGGCCTGCGTCGAGATCGACGCTGACGGTGCCGATCCGGCAGTTCCACACCGCGCGCGTCACCGGCAGCGGGGTGCCCGGGGCGTCCACCTGGAAGATCCCCACCCACCGGTCGACGCCGTCCTCCTCGGCGCGCAGCACCTGGCGGATCGACTGGCAGCGTTCGGTGCGGTCCGGGCCGATCACCACGCGGTCGTGCAGGCTGATCCGGCTCAGCCGGGTGTCCCAGGTCGTGTCGACACGGGTCAGCACGTTGTTGAGCGGCTCGGGCCACAGGTCGCCTAAGCCGATCGCCTCTCTGGTGACCGCGCGACCGCGGGGCCGGGGCGCCCCCAACAGGCTGATTAGCGCGCCGGGGTCCAGTTCCAGGACCTGCTCAAGGTGTCCGACAGCAGCAAGGGACGACTGGCGTTCGGGCTGGCTGCGGCCGGACTGCCAGTAGCTCGGGGTCGCGACGCTGACCGGCGTGCCCCGCTCACGCAACCGGTCGCGGATCCGCTCCATGCTGATTCCGCGTGCCCGGATCGCCTCACGAAGGGCGGTGGCGAAGGCGGAGTCACTCACGGGAACACGTTAACCGTCGCGTCCACAGCTGGGAAAGAGATCAGACGAGCCTGCGGTCCGACGCCCAGCGGGACAGCTCATAGCGGTTCGACAGCTGGGTCTTGCGCAGGACGCTGGACACGTGGGTCTCCACGGTCTTCACCGAGATGAACAGCTCCGCGGCGATCTCCTTGTAGGCGTAGCCGCGGGCCAGCAGGCGCAGCACGTCGCGTTCGCGCGGGGTCAGCAGGTCGAGTTCCGGGTCGCTGATCGGCGCCGCGCCCGGCCGGTCGGCGAAGGCGTCGAGGACGAAACCGGCCAGTCGCGGCGAGAACACGGCGTCGCCGTCGGCGACCCGCACGACCGCCTTGGCGAGTTCCTGGCTGGAGATCGTCTTGGTGACGTAGCCGCGGGCGCCCGCGCGGATCACCGCGATGACGTCCTCGGCGGCGTCGGACACCGACAGCGCGAGGAACACCACGTCCGGGGTGGCCTTGCGGGACTGGCGCAGCACCTCGGCGCCGCCGCCGTCGGGCATGTGCACGTCGAGCAGGACCACGTCTGGCTTGAGGTGGCTGATCCCGGCGACGGCCTCGCCGACCGTGCCCGCCTCACCGATCACCTCGATGTCGTCGGTGATCGTGTCGAGTTCGGCGCGCACTCCGGCGCGGAACATGCTGTGGTCGTCCACCAGGAAAACGCGCACGGGCTGGCGGGACTGGGTCTCTTCGGTCATGTGGTCACCTTCGCGCGCGGCATGTTGAGCTGGACCTCGGTGCCGTCCCCGGGCGCGCTTCGCAGCCGGATCTCACCACCGTTGCGCTCCATCCTGCCCCTGATCGAGTCTGCGAGCCCGTGCCGGTCGTCGGGAACGCTGTCCGGGTCGAATCCGTTGCCCCGGTCGCGGACGAACACGGTGACCGTCTCGGGTTCGACCTCGGCGTACACCGACACCTCGGCGACCCCGGCGTGCTTGGCCGCGTTGACCATCGCCTCCCGGGCCGCCATGACCACGGCCACCAGGCGCTCGTCGAGTTCGCAGTCGCCGACGACGACGTGGCTGACCTTGATCGCGAAGGTGTCCTCCACCTCGCCCGCGGCGCGGGCGACGGCGTCGGAGAGGGTGCCGTGGGCCAGACCGTCGACCGCGCGGCCGTAGCCGGACGGGCCGTAGAGCCAGCTGCGCAGCTGCCGCTCCTGGCCGCGCGCGAGCCGCAGGACCTCGCGTGGCGCCTCCGCCTGCTTCTGGATCAGGGCAAGTGTCTGCAGCACGGAGTCGTGCAGGTGCGCGGCGATCTCGGCGCGTTCCTCGGTGCGGATGCGGGCGCGCCGCTCCTCGCCGAGGTCGCGGACCAGCTTCAGCCACCACGGGACGGTCAGCACACCGACGCCGACCAGGGCTGCGAGCACCGCGAGCAGGGTGAACTGCACCTGGTTGAGGCCGATGCTGCTGATCAGGAACAGGACGATGCCGGTGATCACCAGGGTCGCGCCGGTCAGCACCCGCAGCAGCGCGGGCCTGCCACCGGCGCCGAGCAGCGCGCCCTTGGCCCGGCGGCGCTGCGACTGGTCGGCCTCGCGCCAGACGACGGCCGCGCCGACGAGGGCGACCCCGAGGCCGCCCGCGACCCAGCCGCTGACGACGCCGGACAGCGTGCCCGCGCCGACCGTGAGGCCCGCGCCGAGCGCGATCAGACCGTAGGCCTGCTGGCGTTCCCTGGTCGAGATGGACCGTGCGTCGTCCGGCTGCTGCGGTGCGAAGATCCAGAGCAGGCCGTAAGCGAGCACGCCCGCGCCGCCGAGCGAGGCGAGCAGGGCGAAGGCGATCCGCACCCACAGCACGTCGACGCCGAGGTGGTCGGCGACACCGCCCGCGACGCCCGCGACCGCGCGACCGGACCGGCGGCGATGCAGCCGGACCGGGTCCGGCACCGCCACCGTGTTCGACTGAGCCCGCTGCTGGTCCGCGTCGACCTCCTCGAGGATCTGTGCTTCCACACCAAGAATGCTCACACGCGCAAGCCAGGGCCACATCGGGGATCCACCCTGAAGCCGATGTCAGGGTCGTTCCCGGATGTGCGCGCCCCGCTCCGGCGGCCATGCTTTCTCTCGTGAGTGGCGAATCGACTAAAGCGCACAGCGCACCGAGCGTGGAGGACACGCTCAAGGACTTCTGGGCGACCCGCCCGCGGCGGCCTCGACAGGGCCGCAAGATCGCGGGCGTCGCCGCGGGCATCGGTGCCCGCTACGGCATCGATCCGGTCATTGTCCGCGTGGCCTTCGTGGTCGCGACCTTCTATGGCGGCGCGGGCGTGCTCGCCTACCTGCTCGGCTGGCTGTTCCTGGCCGAGGAGGACGACGAGGCCTCCCCGATGGAGGCGCTCGCGGGGCACGGCCGCAGCTCCAGTTCGACGACGTTCACCGTGGCGCTCTGCGTGGCGATGTTCCCGGCGTTCTGGTGGTTCTTCGACCGCGACTTCAGCGGGTTCATCGCCGTCGCGCTCATCGGCGGGTCGCTGTTCCTGCTGCACCGGCACCGGTCGCACCTGGGCACCGTCCGGCCCGCCGCCGCGCGGACCTCGGAGATGGAGGCGGGGCCGACCGTGGTGTGGGACCCGATCCAGCCCGGCTACGAAGCGCGGCAGCAGCCGCCCGCCTGGGACCCGTTGGGCGCGGCTCCGTTCGCGTGGGACCTGCCGGAGCCGAGCAGCCGCGAGCCCGACCCGGAGCCGCCCGCGCCACGCAGGCGGTCCAAGGTCGGCTTGGTGACCATGGCGTTCGTGTTCCTCGCGGTCGGCGTGGGTGTGCTGATCGGACCCGACACCGGTGGCTGGCTGACCCTGCAGCACGGGATCGGCGTGGTGCTGGGGATTCTCGGTCTCGGCCTGGTGGCGGGCGCGTTCAGCGGTGGGGGTCGCGGGCTGATCGGGCTGGCGGTTCCGCTGGCGGCGACCGGCATCGCGATGACCGTGGTGTGGCCTTCCGGGATCACCGCGGAGGGGGTCGGCGAGGTCAACGAAAAGCCGATGACCATCGAGCAGGTACAGACCAGCTATCAGCGCAACCTTGGGTCGGTGACCCTGGACCTGCGGGAACTGCCCGAAAGCGGTGAGGTGAAGACGAAGGCGAAGGTCGGCGTGGGCGACGTGACCGTGATCGTGCCGGAGACGGCCGACGTCACGGTGAAGTGCTCCGTCGGGGTGGGTTCGGTGGCGTGTCTGGGCTCGGAGGAGGAGGGGCCGGACTCGAAGGTGTCGAAGACCGATGAGGGATCTGACGGCAAGGGCGGTCTGGTCATCGAACTCGACGCGATCGTGAGCGGGCCGGGAGCCGTGGAGGTGCGTCGTGGCTGAGCAGTCGAGCAAGAAGCGGATCGACCCGTTCGCGCTGATCGCCGGGATCGCGACGCTGCTGGTGTCGGCGTTCGTGCTGACCGACGGCGCGATCTGGCAGGCGCTGCCGGACGCCCGGTGGTTCGTGGCGGGAGGCGCGGTCCTCGGCGGACTGATGCTGCTGCTCGGATCGACCATGCGGGGCAAGAACAAATAGGCGGACAGCCACTCACAAAGCGAACGGCCCGGTCATCGTGACCGGGCCGTTCGGCATCGAAAGGACTACTCCCACTCGATCGTGCCCGGCGGCTTGCTCGTCACGTCGAGCACGACCCGGTTGACCTCGGCGACCTCGTTGGTGATGCGGGTCGAGACGCGCTCCAGGACGTCGTAGGGCAGGCGCGTCCAGTCGGCGGTCATGGCGTCCTCGCTCGACACCGGGCGCAGCACGACCGGGTGGCCGTAGGTGCGGCCGTCGCCTTGGACGCCGACGCTGCGGACGTCGGCGAGCAGCACGACCGGGCACTGCCAGATGTCGCGGTCGAGACCGGCGGCGGTGAGTTCCTCGCGGGCGATCGCGTCGGCCGACCGCAGGATCTCCAGGTTCGTCGCGGTGACCTCGCCGATGATCCGAATGCCCAGGCCCGGCCCGGGGAACGGCTGGCGGTGCACGATCGTCTCCGGCAGGCCCAGCTCCAGGCCGACCCGGCGAACCTCGTCCTTGAACAGCGCGCGCAGCGGCTCGACCAGCTCGAAGTCGAGGTCGTCGGGCAGGCCGCCGACGTTGTGGTGGCTCTTGATGTTGGCCGCGCCCGCGCCGCCGCCGGACTCGACGACGTCGGGGTAGAGGGTGCCCTGGACCAGGAAGCGGTACTTGTCGCCGCCCGCCTCGGCCTGCAGGTCCAGCTCGGCCTGCTCGAAGACCCGGATGAACTCGCGGCCGATGATCTTGCGCTTCTCCTCGGGGTCGGTGACCCCGGCCAGCGCGTCGAGGAAGCGCTCTCGGGCATCGACCGTGACGAGCCGCACGCCGGTCGCGGTGACGTAGTCGCGCTCGACCTGGGCGCGCTCCCCAGCGCGAAGCAGACCGTGGTCGACGAAGACGCAGGTCAGGCGGTCGCCGATGGCGCGGTGGACCAGGGCCGCGGCGACCGCGGAGTCCACACCGCCGGACAGGCCGCAGATCGCCTTGCCGTCGCCGACCTGCTCGCGGATGCGCGCGACCTGTTCCTCGACGATCGACGACGTCGTCCACTGTGGACGGACACCGGCGATGTCGTGCAGGAAGCGGCGCAGGACTTCCTGGCCGTGCGGCGAATGCGCGACCTCGGGGTGGTACTGCACGCCGGCGAAGCGGCGCTCGACGTTCTCGAACGCGGCCACGGGGGCGCCTTCGGAGGACGCGGTGACGGTGAAGCCCTCGGGGGCCTTGGTCACGCAGTCGCCGTGGCTCATCCAGACCGGGTGCCGGGAAGGAAGGTCATCATGCAGAACGCCGCGGAGGTCGCCGCCGGTGACCGCGATGTCCGTGCGGCCGAACTCGCGGGTGCCGGTGTGCTCGACGGTGCCGCCGAGCGCGCCTGCCATGGCCTGAAAGCCGTAGCAGATGCCGAAGACCGGGACGCCCGCCTCGAACAGGGCCGGGTCGACCTTGGGGGCGCCCTCGGCGTACACGCTCGACGGGCCGCCGGACAGGACGATCGCGGACGGGTCCTTCGCGAGCAGCTCCTCGACGGTCGCGGTGTGCGGGACGACCTCGGAGTAGACCTGGGCCTCACGGACCCGGCGGGCGATCAGCTGCGCGTACTGCGCGCCGAAGTCGACCACCAGAACGGGTCGGGTGTCAGTCATGTGGCTACCTTCCGTCAGTTGCCGGAAGCCGGGAAGGGGGTGTGGAACCTTCTCGGCACACAGCAAGCAGCACTGTGTGCCGACCGGTCCCTCCCTGGGTTTCTCTCCCGGAGATGCCTGCCTGCGCACCGTGCCGCGCAGGTTTTCCGTGGCGCTCGAACCAGACCCGCCCCTGGTCGGAGCGGCGGAACCCTAGCCACCATCGTCGGTCAGCCACGGCCATCGTAGCTTGGCGAGCCTCGGGCGGGGCTCGGGCCTACGGTTGTGACATGACCACGCACGACAACACTGACGACGATGACGGGGATGTCATCGCGGCCAAGCCGCGCCCGTTCTGGGTGGCGGGCAGGCCGGAGAGCAGCGGACAGACCCTCGATGTGCACCACCCGTACGACGGCACCGACGTGGCGACGGTATCCGTGCCGGAAGCCGACCACGTCGAGCGCGCGATCGCGGCGGCCGTGGCCGTGGCGAAGGCGTTCCGGTCCACACCGGCACATGTGCGCGCCGCCGCCTTGGACCACGTGTCGCGGGCGCTGGCCGAGCGGTCGGAGGAGATCGCCGAGACGATCACCGCGGAGAACGGCAAGCCACTGAAGTGGTCTGAGATCGAGGTCGCGAGGGCGGTGTCGACCTTTCGCTTCGCCGCGGAGGAGGCGCGCCGGTTCGTCGGCGACCTGCAGCGGCTCGACACCGACGCGAACGGCGAGGGCAGGCTGGGCCTGATCCGGCGGCGGCCGCGCGGGCCGGTGCTGGCGGTGGCGCCGTTCAACTTTCCGCTGAACCTGGTGGCACACAAAGTCGCACCCGCGCTCGCGGTCGGCGCCCCGGTGATCATCAAGCCTGCCTCGGCGACACCGCTGTCGGCCCTGCTGCTCGGGGAGATCCTCGCGGAGACGGACCTGCCCGCCGGGGCGTTCTCCGTGCTGCCGGTCCGCGGGTCGGACATGTCGACGCTGGTGGAGGACCCTCGGCTGCCGGTGATCTCGTTCACCGGGTCGACCAAGGTCGGCTGGGGGATCATGCGGTCGGCGCCGCGCAAGCATGTGGTGATGGAGTTGGGCAGCAACAGCGCTGCCATCGTCTGTCCGGACTGGACGGACTTCGACCGCGCGGCCCAGCGGATAGCGCTCTTCGGCAACTACCAGGGTGGCCAGTCGTGCATCGCGGTGCAGCGGGTGATTGTGCACCGGGACGTGGCCGAGGCCTTCGTGCCCGCCCTCGTCACCGCCGTCTCGGGCCTGCGCACCGGCGACCCACACGACCCGGAGGTGGAGGTCGGGCCGCTGATCGACGAGGACAACGCCGCCCGGGTCGCCGAGTGGATCAGCGAGGCAGTCGACGCCGGAGCGAAGGTGCTGACCGGCGGCGCCCGCAAGGGCACGACGGTGGAGCCGACGGTCCTCACCGATGTCCCGGCCACAGCCAAGGTCAGCTGCGAAGAGGTCTTCGGACCGGTGTTGGTGGTCAGCGTCGTCGACTCGGTCGACGAGGCGTTCGCGCTGGCCAACGGCACGGAGTACGGGCTGCAGGCCGGGGTGTTCACCAACGACCTGAAGGTGGCGTTCCGGGCGACGGCGGAACTGGAAGTCGGTGGCGTGGTCATCGGCGACGTGCCGTCCTACCGGGCCGACCAGATGCCGTACGGCGGCGTGAAGGGTTCCGGCACCGGGCGCGAGGGTGTGCGGTCGGCGATGGCGGACTACACGGAGGACCAGATCATGGTCCTCACCGGAATCGACCTCTGACGTGACTTCAGGCCCGGTGGATCGACTGGGCGAAGGTGAAGATCCGGTCCGGGTCGTAGCGGCGGGCGATGTCGTGCAGGCGGCTGAGGTTGGTGTCGTAGTACATGACACCCCAGTCGGGCATGGCTGCTTCGATGTAGTTCACGTATCCGCCGCGGGCGCCGAGCGCGCTGATCCCGTCGCGCACTTCGGCGATGGCACGGGCGGCGGAGTCGTGGCCGTCGGCGGTGGCCTTCTGGAAAACCTGGACGGTGGCCAGCGCATCGCGGTGCGGGAAGGCGGTGTCGGCGGGTTTGACCGCCGCCACCGCCGCGCCGAGCGAGTCGAGCAGGATATCCATGTCAACCCGGCCGACGAGCAGGTCGGCCAGCTTCCCCGGGTCGCTCAGCGGCCGGCGCAGGATCCGGGAGGACGCCACGAACGCCTCCCGCGGCTGCGCGTCCGGTGCGCATGACCGGTTCATGCAGCCGCCGAAGTAGCGCATGGCGTCGAGGTAGCCGCGGCGGCTGGCGAAGCGATTCGTCGGTTTCGTGCCCGCCGCCTTGACCAGGGCGTCGAGCAGTGGGCTGAGAGCCGACTGCGAACCCGCGAACGACCCGCCCACCCGGACTCCTGGGGGCGCGCCCGCGGAGATGACGCAGTTCGACCAGAGGTCGGCGGGAGCCTGGGCCACCCAGCCCTGCCAGGCGCCGATCACCGCCGGGGCCGATCCGGCGGGGAAGGTGAGCTGGAAGACGACCAGGTCCGGGGCCGGGTCGGTGGCGAAGGTGAACGAGGTGACGATGCCGAAGTTGCCACCACCGCCGCCGCGCAACGCCCAGAACAAGTCCGGGTCGACCTCCGCGCTGACCGTACGCAGGACGCCGTCGGCGGTGACGACCTGGGCGGAGATCAGTTTGTCGCAGGTCAGGCCGTATTTCCGGGAGAGGACCCCGACTCCGCCGCCGAGGGTGAGCCCGCCGATGCCCACCGACGGGCAGGAACCGGCGGGGATGCAGCGGCCGGACTTGGCGAGCGCCGGGTAAACGTCGAACAGCCGCGCGCCCGCGCCGATCGTCGCGGTGTTGCCTTGGAGTTCGACCTTGTTCATGCCCCTGAGGTCGACGACGAGACCGGTGTCCGGGACCGAGTACCCCGCGTAGCTGTGGCCACCACTGCGGGCGGCGATGGGCAGGGAGGAGTTGCGGGCGACCTCCAGGCAGGCCTGGACCTGCTCCGGGGTCTGGACCGTGGCCACCGCCGCGGGATTGCCGCGGTCGAACAGCGTGTTGTAGGAGCGGCGGGCTACGTCGAAGTCCGATGAACCGGGCTGGCTCAGGGCCGCGACCCGGACGCGAAGCCCCTCCCAGTCCAGCGGGACAGCCGCGGGCCTGGTCGAGGGCGGGGCGGACGACGGTTGCTGTTGGAGGGTGGGCTTGGAACAGGCGGCGGCTGCCGTGCCCACGCCAACGGCCCAGAGCAGCGTCCGCCTGCTGATCCCCATCGCACCTCCCGGGTGCGATTGCACCATTCGGACGCGGGTGGTGCTAGTTGGTCCTGTTCCCAACGGTGAACGGGAACGGACGGATTGCCCATGCCCTCGAGCGCACCACCGCCCGTGCCACCCGCAACGGCCCCGGCGTACTCGCCCAACTCGGGCTGCCCGACCAGGCCCGTGAGCCCACCGACGAGCCGGCTGCCGGTCTGCGCGGTCTTTGTTGGCGCACTTCCTAGTGGGAACACCCGTGATCGACAGGGCACGTGGCGCATGTCAAATCACCGCTTACATTATCCTCCAATTCATCCGCGATTTCTGGCAGCAACCAATGATTCGCCCGCGCGATCTGCTCCTAACCCGCCATGGACGTGCTTGGCCAGCCGGATGCGCGACGGATGGCCGCGGGTAAGTCCTCAGGCGCCTCCGGGTCGCCAAGAATGGCGGCGAGATAGCCGTCCGGCCGGACAAGGGCCATCTCGGCGGGGCCGAGTCGGAGCGCATTCGCGGCGTCGGGAGAAAGCCGAACGCATTCCGGCGGGACGATCAAGTCGACGACATCGGGAGCGATCGCATCCGGGCCGAGCAGCACCGTGAAGGTCCGGCCGAACGTGTCACGCAGCCGCGTGCCGCCGAGTTGTGCGTCCGGGCAGATGACACCTGGGACCGGCGGGCGGGCCGCACCAGGCTCCGTGGGGAAGTCCGCCGTGCTGCCCGCGCGCGTGGTCAGTGGGGAATCGAGATACCAGAAGGGTTCGGAGAGCTTGCCCGAGTTGATCTCGGAGCGGATCGACGGGTCGTCGACACTGCGTTCCAGGATGTCGCGGCGGCGGGCGCGCTCGGTGTCGTCGGCAGGGACCAGGAAACGCATGGTGGTGGCGGTGACCTTGAGGTTCTCGTCGGCGGCGGCGGCACGTTCGGTGTCGTAGGTGGCCAGCAGGCCGGGACCCGCCCAGCCCGACCGGACCGCGGCGATCTTCCAGGCGGCGTTCTCCACGTCGGCCAGGCCGGAGTTCATCCCGCGGGCTCCGAACGGGCTCATGACGTGGGCGGAGTCGCCTGCCAGCAGCACCCGGTCGACCCGCATCCGGGGGACGCGCCGCTGGTGGAAGCGGTAGACCGAGGCCCAGATCAACTCGTACTCGGTCGACTCGCCGATGACCTGCCGGACGCGGGCATGCAGGCCGCCGTTCTCCCGCTCGGTGTCGAGGTCGAAGTCCTCGGGGACCTGCCAATCGATCCGCCACACGGAGTCCGGCTGCGGGTGCAGCAGCACCTGCCTGCCAGGGTTCCACTCCGGGTCGAAGTAGAAGCGGCGCTCGGGTACCGGGTAGTCGAGCTTGGCGCGGATGTCGGTGATCAGGAACTTGTCGTCGAATGAGCGACCCTCGAACGGCAAATCCAGCAACTTGCGGACCGTGGACCTCGCCCCGTCGGCCGCGATGCAGTGGGTGCCGCGGAAGTCGACCCGGCCACTCGGGGTGTCGACGGACAGGGTGACGCCGTCATCGTCCTGGGCGAACGCGACGACAGTGTGGCCATACCGCAAGTCGACCAGCGGTTCTCGCGCCGCCTGGTCTTCGAGGATCTGCTCGACGATGTTCTGCGGGGTGTTCACGAACGGGGGGAACTGACCGGGCGGCGTCTCGGGGAAGGCCATGACGACCACCTCGTGCTCGCGGTAGAACATCCGGCCCGAGTACCAGGTGACCCCAGCCTCGACGACCTTCCGGCCGACGCCTGCCCGCTCCAGGATGTCCAGGATGTCGCGCTGCACGCAGATGGCCCGGCTGCCGATGATGGCCCGGGATTCGCGGGATTCCAGAACGACCGTCGGGATGCCTTGGCGGGCAAGGAGAATCGCGCCAGTCAGGCCGACCGGGCCCGCGCCGACGATGAGGACCGGCTCGGTCACCTCTCCCCCCGCAGGCTCGCCCAGACCTCGCGGTCACGTTCGGCGGTCCAGACGACCGGCCAGTCGGTTCCGTCGAGTTCGTCCCAGTAGCGCTGGACGTCGAAGGGAAGGCAGTGCTCGAAGATCGGCCAGCGCCCATACTCCGGCTCCAGTGCGGCGAGGGTCGCGGTGAACGCCTCGGCAACGGTTCCCTTGCGGCGGTGGACTTCGCCGACGATGCGACGCAACTCGTCGAGGAAATGTCTGCTCTGCGTGACGGCGGCGTCGACTGCCGAACGACCAAAGGCGACCGCCCCCCGGCCACCGACCAGCGTCTCGGCGCCGAACGCGGCCACGGTGTCCAAAGTGGACGTGGCCCAGTCGTCATGGAAGGCGTCGCCGGTGTAGAGGGCGGCGTGCGACTCGACGAGGTCGCCGGCGAACAGGATCTTGTGCTTCGGCAGCCAGGCGACAATGTCGCCCGCGGTGTGCCCGCGGCCGCAGTAAGCCAGGACAAGATCGCCCCGGTCGCCGCCGAGCGGAATGGTCAACCGGTCGGTGAAGGTGATCGTCGGCCACGTGAGCCCTGGAATGCTGTCCGGCTCCTCGAACAACCGCGGCATCCGCCCGAACTCACTGGCCCAGTCCGCTTCCCCCCGCTCGGCGATGAGCGCCCTGGTCATCTCATGCGCGACGACCTCCTGGGCGTCGAACGCACTCGCGCCCAGCGTGCGGACCGCGTGGTAGTGGCTCAGGACCAGGTATCGGACCGGTTTGTCGGTCCGCTCCCGCAGTTGGTCGATCCACCGCCGGGCCGCCACTGGGGTGGCCCTGGCCTCGAAGCACACCAGGAAGTCCTCACCCTCGACGGCGCAGACGTTCGGGTCGCCCTCGGCCGTGAGCGCGTAGACGCCGTCGGCGAGATCGGTGAACGTCTCGACTTTTTGTCCCAGATCCGCACTGGACGCGAATGCCTTTGTCACGAGGTCAACAGTGCCACCGGTCGGCGCCGCGCGACAGAGGGCGGGCCTCGGCTGTGGACAACTGGTCAGCGGATAACTGGTCAGCGCAGTGTCGACAGCTCCTCGGTGATGGCAGCCGCGTCGAAGGCAGCGGGGTCGAAGTCGGTGGCCTTGTCGAGACCGAGCCATTCCATCCGGTCTTCATGCTCATCGTGAGCGGGATCGGCAAGGATGTCGACCAGGTACTCGTAGCCCCATACTCCGCCGCAGTCTTCCGGCGGCGCGGCGCGGCGTCCACCCGTGCAGCGGGGGTAGCGGGCCGACTTGTCCCGGTCGAGCACCTTCTCCACAAGGATGTCATGCTCCCAGGAGTCACCGAAGTCGTAGAGGTAGCGGAGTTTGCCTCCCGCCTCCGGCGCGACCTGCTCCAACGTCACCGAATCGGCCGATCGGTGACCGAGTTGGGCGTCGGCCCGCCCGAACTCGCCGAACGCGGTCTCGAAGAGGTGCATGTGGCTGTCGTCCCAGTCGAACGCGATCTGGATGACCGCGTGCAGCTTGGGCAGACCGATATCCGCGGGCACTTCCAGGCGCCGCCAGATCGGCGGTTTCGCTCCCCGCAGCCCGACCTTGATCTGATACACCGGCGCGGGCCCATCGGACTTCTTCCGCTTCGCGGGCAGCTTCGCCGCGAACCCGCGCCCGCCGATGCCGCGCGATCCGCCACCGAGCGATCCGCCACCGAAGAGGCCACGCAGAAGATCGGGCGACAAGTCAGCCAAGTCGCCGTCGTGCGCCGCCTTGGGTTTGTCGGACACCGGCAGGACGTTCATCCGGGCGCGGACCAGCAGGGCCAGCGCCCCATAGTTCGGCCCGTCCTCATCGAATGGGGGTTCGTCGTCCGGGTCGTCCTCGGCGTCGTGCACCGCTCGCGCGTCCAACGCCTTGTCGACCTGCCAGCGGAACTCGGCCGGGTCCACCTGGGCCCGCGTGAAGGGCGAGCCCTGCGCGACACTTTCGGCCTCGATCATCGCCAACGCCTCGGGCAGCTGCTCCGCCTCAACCATGTAGATGTCGACAGCGGCGCCACAGTCGAACTGGTCCACAGTCATCATGACAGCGTGCGACCGTGAGGCCCGATGGAACGTGCAGGCCAGCACGGCGATCGCGCCCTCGTCGTCGCTCATCGTCCAGCACTCGGACGCCGTCACCGGTTCGCTCAGCTCAGCCGCCCACTTGGGCTGGGCGATCCAAGCCTCGGCGAGCCGCCCGGCCGCCGATGACGCCCGCGCGGCGATCGGTTCGTCGGTCACCGAACCGATCGCCAGCAGCATGGCGAAAGCCCCGGGGGTCTGCCGCGCCTCGATCGCGGGAATGATCCCCTCCGCCAGCACCTCGGTGAAATCCGCGCCTGCCAGCTCGCCGACCGCCACGAAACTAGCGCCTATCATCTCCGCGTCGAGCGGATCCTCGGCGTCGAGCAGGTCGGCGCCACCCGCGATGAGGTCATCGATCAGGGTGTCCGGGTCCAACTCCCCGTCAACGCAAGCAGGACAGTCGCATGTCTCGGGAGCGGTCAATGGCATGGGAACCGACCGCAGGGCGGTCTCGCGCTTGGCCTTGGTCTTGCGGCCGCGACTCACAGGACTCATGAGCCGATTGTGCCGAACTCCGTGGCTGCGCCCCAATCTGGCCTCACCGTCACACTATGCTGACAAGTCGCTTCGGGTCGGGTGCGTCCTGAAGGAGACGAGAATGCGCAGCAGCAGGGGGCCGCTTGTCTGAGTTGATCGCCAGTCCGATCCTGAACGGGCCGTACGAGCCGCCCGCGCGGCATTTCGAGGTGGGTCCGCACGGCCCGACCGGGGAGGTGAAGGTCGGACGCAGGCCCAGCGAGTCGTTCATCCCGATCGCGTCGGCCAGGAAGGGCCGCAAACCCCCGCAGGGCGCGACCCAGGAATCGATCGACTTCGACCTCACCGGCGAACGGCGCGAGCGGAATTCGCTCATCAACGATCTGCGGCGAGATGTCGATCTCTGGCGACAGCGCGGCTACAACGGGGTCACGCCGACGAGCCGCAAGCTGCTCGACCACTGGGCGGACCCCAGTCGCGAGGACCGGATGCTGTTCTGTCAGCGGGAGGCCGCCGAGACCGCGATCTTCCTGGCCGAGGTGGCGGGCAGGCACGGCTACCGGGACTGGCGCCGCGAGATCGATGACCAGAACGCCTCGCACAACTCGGGGCTGCCCCGCGTCGCTTTGAAGATGGCGACCGGATCGGGCAAGACCGTGGTCATGGCCATGCTCATCGCCTGGCAGACCCTGAACAAGGTGCAGACCCCGAAAGACGCCCGGTTCTCGAAGCGGTTCCTCGTGATCACCCCGGGCATCACAATCCGTGACCGCCTGCGTGTGCTGTTCCCCGGTGATGGGGGCAACTACTACGACGCGCGTGACTTGATCCCGCCGGACCTCAAGGGCCCGCTGCATCAGGCGCAGATCATCGTCACGAACTACCACTCGTTCCTGCTCAAGGACGCCAAGGAGATCAAGGGCGTCTCGTCGACCACCCGCAAGCTCCTGCGCGGCGGCAAGAAGGTCGACAACTTCCGGGAGACACCGGACGCGATGGCCGCTCGCGTGCTGCGGGACTTCGGTGCGGGCAAGGGCGAGGTCGTCGTGTTCAACGACGAGGCCCACCACTGCTATCAGGACAAACCCATCGAGGGGTTGAGCAAGGAACAGAAAGACGCCAACGAAGACGCGCGGGTCTGGTTCAAGGGCGTGCAGGCGGTGGCAAGGAAGGTTGGCGTCAAAGCTGTCTACGACCTGTCTGCCACGCCGTTCTACCTGGGCGGGTCCGGCTACAACGAGGGCTACATCTTCCCGTGGACGGTCAGCGACTTCTCGCTGATGGACGCCATCGAATCGGGGATCGTGAAGATCCCGCGCACCCCCATCGACGACGACGCCGCCGGCGAACTCGTCACCTACCTGAACCTGTGGGCGCACGTCGGCGAGCACCTGCCCAAGCGCCGGACCGCGGCGACCGCGAACCTCGAAGGCTGGATTCCGCCGCCGGAGTTGGAAGGCGCGCTGAACAGCCTGTACCGCAGTTATCAGCGCGCGTTCGAGCCCTGGGAGAAGGACCTGCGGGAGCACGGTGAGACGCCACCGGTGTTCATAGTGGTGTGTCCGAACACGGTGGTGTCGAAGCTGGTTTACGACTGGATCGCGGGCGTCGCGGTCACGCGGGACGACGGGACCGTGATCCACAAGCCAGGCAAGCTGGCATTGTTCGACAACTCAGAAGACGGCACGCCGCTGGCCAGGCCACGCACGATCCTGGTGGACTCCGCCGAACTGGAATCCGGCAACGCCCTCAAGCCCGACTTCAAGAAGGACGCGGCGGGCGAGATCGCGGCATTCAAGGCCGAGTACCGTCGGCGCGATCCCGGCGCGGATGTCGACAAGCTGACCGACGAGGACCTGCTGCGCGAGGTGATGAACACCGTCGGCAAGAAGGGCAAGCTCGGCGAGGACGTCCGGTGTGTCGTCAGCGTCGCGATGCTCACCGAAGGCTGGGACGCCAACACGGTCACCCACATCCTGGGCATCCGGGCGTTCCGCAGCCAACTGCTGTGCGAGCAGGTGGTGGGCCGCGGACTACGGCGCCGGTCGTACGCGATCAACGATGACGGCCGGTTCGACCCGGAGTACTCGAACGTCTACGGCATCCCGTTCGCGTTCATCCCGTCCGATCGGCCGACGCCGGACCTGACGCCCAAGGCTCCCGCGATCACCGTGTGTTCGGTCGAGGACCGAGAAGGTCTGCGGATCGAGTTCCCGAAACTCGACGGGTACCGGTTGGAGATCCCCGACGAAGAACTGATCTTCGACACCTCCGCGGTCCGCCGGTTCCAGATCGAGCCGGGAGCCGTGCCGACCTGGACGGAGTCCGCCGGGATCGTCGGCGAATCGGAGATGAGCACCGATCGCGACCTCGGCGCGGTGCGGGATCAGGAAGTCGCGTTCGCCCTGGCCCGCAGGCTGCTCACCGCGCATTTCAACATCGACCGTGAGAACCCGAGGCCGTGGCTGTTCCCGGCGCTGATCAAGATCTGCCGCCAGTGGCTCGCCGAGTGCGTCGACACATCGGGCGGGTTCACCACCGGCAACCTGTTGGGCTTCGCTCAGTGGCAGGCGCACGCCGCCGAACAGATCCACGCGGCCATCACGGTGCAGCAGGGGGCGCGGCGGGAGCGGCTGCGGCCGATGCTGCGCCGGTTCGACCCGGTCGGATCGACCGATGGTGTCTGGTTCCTGACCCGCAAGGCGGTGACCGCTACGGAGAAGTCCCACGTCAGCCATGTCACGCTCGACGGCAAGGACGGCAACACCTGGGAGCAGATCCTCGCCCTGGAGTGCGAGCTGAACGCGGATGTGGCCGCGTACGTCAAGAACGACCATCTCGGCTTCACCATCCCGTACGTCCACAAGGGACGGTCGCATGCCTACCTGCCCGACTTCTTGTTGCGGTTGCGCAGGCTCCCCGATGAGGAGTTCGACCGGACGTTGATCGTGGAGGTGTCGGGCGGGCAGAAGAGCCCAGGTTCGACTCAGGTGAAGGCGGACACGGCGCGGCACAGTTGGTGCGCGGCGGTGAACAACCACGGCGGTTTCGGCCGATGGGGCTATGTCGAGATCAGGTCGATGGTCGGCGTGCGGGAGCTGCTGGCCGAGTCGATCTCGAACCTGTACGCCGACGATGCGGTGATCGGCGACCCGAGTCTGTTGGACTTCAACGAGGTGAAGCGTGGCGCGTAAGAGCACCCCGAAAGGCCCGACCCCGGTCGAGGCGATCAAACACGGGGATAAGCGGCTCAACATCCCCACGGCCGACGCGCACGAGTTCGTGGGCCCGGAGGTCGAGGCGGTCCAACAGGTTCGACTCCAGCGGGACAAGGCACTGGACCCACAGCTGGTGTGGCGCGGCAAGGACCAACAGGACGAGTCGGATCTGGTGGTGGACGCGCCGCCGATCTACATCCAGGAGAAGATCGACCCTCGGGTGATCATCGAGAACCTGCGCAACACCGCCGGGGACGATGAGGCCGAGCCGGAGTTCACCCTGTTCGACAGCTTCGACGGCCTCGGCGAGCTTGACCTCGTGGACTTCTACAAGCACGGCGCCGCCTGGTCGAACCGGATGATCCTCGGGGACTCCCAGCAGGTGATGGCCTCGCTCGCGGAGCGGGAACTGTTGCGGGGCAAGGTCCAGATGATCTACCTGGACCCGCCGTACGGCATCAAGTTCGGGTCGAACTGGCAGGCGTCGGCGCGCAAGCGCGATGTGAAGGACGGCAAGCTGGAGGACGTGGCCCGCGAGGCCGAGCAGATCAAGGCCTTCCGTGACACGTGGGAACTGGGAATCCACTCGTACTTGTCGTACCTGCGCGACAGGCTGATGGTGGCGCGGGAGCTTCTCACCGAAAGCGGCAGTGTCTTCGTCCAAATCGGCGACGCTAACCTCCATCTGGTACGCAGCCTGCTGGACGAGGTTTTCGGTTCCGAGAACTTCGCCGCACAAATTTCGTATCGAACAACCACTGGCGCAACCGGCGACCTGCTCGCGGGAACTGTCGACTACGTTCTCTGGTACGCCAAGAGTCGCGATCGCGTTAAGTATCGCCAACTGTTCCGAAGGAAAGAAGTCGGCGGTGATGGCTCGGGCGCATATGTGCAGATCGATACCCCCGACGGGCGGCGGCGCATGACCCAGGCGGAGCGCAGTGACCCTTCCCTGCTACCCGAGGAGGTACGGGTCTTTCGACTGGACAACCTCACAAGTCAGAGTGCAGGCCGCACAAAAGGTGAGGGAGCTGCATCATGGTTCGCCGTGGACCTCGAAGGTGGCGTCTATCGACCCACATCACAGAGCCGATGGAAGACCAATCAAGCTGGAATGGCCCGACTCAAACTGGCCCATCGACTCGGTGTCGCAGGGAAGACGCTCTCATACGTTCGATATATCGACGACTTCCCTGCTTTCCCTTTGAACAATTTCTGGGACGACACGAGTGTTGCCGGATTCGGCGATCCGAAGATGTATGTGGTGCAGACCAATACCAAGGTGATCGAGCGGTGCATGTTGATGTGCACCGATCCTGGTGATCTGGTGCTTGATCCGACCTGTGGGTCTGGGACCACTGCCTTTGTGGCGGAGCAGTGGGGGCGGCGGTGGATCACGATCGACACGTCCAGGGTCGCGCTGGCCCTAGCGCGGCAGCGTTTGATGGGGGCGAAGTTCCCCTATTACCTGATGTCAGACTCCGTCGACGGCCGCGCGCAGGAGCAGAAGATCACCGGGAGGGCGCTGCCGCCCGCCGAGGTCACCAATGACATCCGGCACGGCTTCGTCTACGAGCGCGTCCAGCACATCACCTTGAAGTCGATCGCCAACAACCCCGACATCAAGGAAGGCATGTCGCGCGCGGAGATCGACGCAGCCATCAAGCGGCACGCCGAGTTCGAGGAACTGCGCGACAAGCCGTACGAGGACAACAAGAAGGTCCGCGTGGCGGGGCCGTTCACGGTCGAAAGCCTGTCCCCGCACCGATCTCTCGCGTTCGCGGGGACGGTGGACGACGCCAACCGCGAATCGGTCGGTGAAACCAACGCGGCACTGGACACCGACGCGCCGAACTTCGAGCAGACGATCTTGGAGAACTTGGCGAAGGCGGGCATCCAGAACGGGCGGCGCAGCGAGCGGATCACACTGTCCTCTCTGGACTCCTACGCGGGCATCCGCGTGCAGGCGGTCGGCGAGCAGCGCACCAATGGCGACGACACCTCCTCGCGGGTCGGGATCTCGATCGGGCCGCAGTACGGCACCGTCAGCCCGGGCTTCATCAAGGAAGCCGCGCGGGAAGCGATCCGGGCCGGGGACATCGACCTGTTGTGCGTGCTCGGGTTCGCGTTCGACCCGCAGGCGATCGGCGTCACCGAGGACGACGGTGTCACCGTGGAGGCCGCCGACGCGGGTTTCGCGAACGTCGCCGGGGAGCGCAGGCTCGGCCGGATCAAGGTGCTGCTGGTCCGGATGAACGCCGACCTGCTCATGGGTGAGGAGCTCAAGAAGACGGGTGCGGGCAACCTGTTCACCGTCTTCGGCGAGCCCGACATCGAGATCGGTGAGACCGACGACGGCCAGGTCGTGGTCGACCTGCGGGGCGTGGACGTCTACGACCCGACGACCGACGAGGTGCGCAGCGGCGACACCAGCCAGATCGCGCTGTGGATGATCGACACCAACTACAACGACGACTCGTTCTTCGTGCGGCACTGCTACTTCACCGGCGGCAACGACCCGTTCGCCCGGTTGAAGAAGGCGCTCAAGGCCGACATCGACGCCGACGCCTGGGCTTCGCTGAACCGCACGACCTCACGGCCGTTCGACAAGCCGGAGACCGGGAAGATCGCGGTCAAAGTGATCAACGACTATGGTGACGAAGTGATGAAGGTGTTCGACGTCTGAGGCATCAGAATCTCTTTCACCGCAAGGTATTTGCTGATGTTGACACCATCGTGTGACACGGGTCGTCGAGGCCGGAAACCGGGCCCGGATTGTCGGTGGTCACCGGGAGACTCGGTGGCATGGCGGAGCTGGAGATCCATCACAACGACCCGGACAGGTTCTGGGCCTCGCGTGGACCCGCGCTGACCGCTGAGCTCGTGACCGCCGTCGCCGAGGCGCGCGCGGCGATGGCGAGGGTGCTCGATGTGGTGGGCGAGTTGGACCGCGACGACATCCACCGCCTCGCCGGATACGGATCCCTGCCCAAGCTCCTCACCGCCCTCGTCCGAGTCCACCCCCGCGAGGCCCGCCGCTGGGTCGAACGAGCCGAACAACTGGGCGAGACGATCACCCCGACCGGGCACCACCGGCCCGCCGCCCTGCCCGCCACCCGGGCCGCCATGCGCGACGCGGTGGTCGACGGGGAACACATCGACATCATCGCCACGACCATGGGTGGCCTCCCCGCCTGGGTGGACGAGTCGGCCCGCGAAGGATTCGAAGCCGCCCTCGCCGAGCAGGCACGGACCACCAACCCCGCCGAACTGCGGGTCAGCGCGCAGCGGATGCTCGCCGTGCTCGACCAGGACGGACCCGAACCATCCGATGACCCACCACGGGCCCGGAACTTCCTGGCCTGGCGACGACACCACGACGGCACGGTGCACGGGCGGTTCGAACTCACCCCCACCGACGGCGCCACCCTCGAAACCCTGATCACCGCCCTATCCACACCCCGCGAACACGACCAGCGGGATCAGGCCGAACGCCACGGTGACGCCCTCGCCGAACTCTGCCACCTCGCCCAGGCCGCCCCCGACCTGCCCACCGAGGCCGGGGAACGCCCGCACCTGCACCTCACCGCCACCATCGAGACCCTCCGCGACGGAGTCGGCCGGGCCACCCTCGACACCGGGGCCACCCTCACGGCCGCCGAACTACGTGTCGCCGCCTGTGACAGCGCGGTCATCCCGTACGTCATGGGCGGCGCGACCCGACCACTGGATGTGGGCCGGATGCGCTACACCATCCCCACCCACCTCCGCCGGGCCCTCATCCTGCGCGACCAAGGATGCGCGTTCCCCAGGTGTGACCGGCGGCCCCGCTCCTGCCACGGCCACCACGTGCGAATGTGGGCCCACGGCGGGCCCACCGCACTCGACAACCTGGTTCTCTTGTGCGGGCAACACCACCGCCTGATCCACAACTCCGACTGGGCCGTCAAGATCGTCGACGGGCTGCCCGAGTTCACCCCACCCGCTTATCTCGACCCGTACCGAAGACCACTCCCCGCAACACCACGACACTCGGCGGCCTGAACAGCCACCGAGTCACCGACGCGTGGCATCCAGGAACGCTGCGACGGACGCGGCCGGGAAGGCGAGCACCGGGCCGGTCGCGTTCTTGGAGTCGCGCACACCGGTCACCATCGGCAGCGCCGCCAGTTCAACGCAGTTGCCGTTGTTCCCCGTGCTGCGGCTGGACTTGCGCCACTGGGCGCGGGAGAAGTCGTGTCCGGTGGTCATCCCGCACCCCTTCCGTAGGGCCTACATCTGCTTGGCCAGTTTGCCGATCAACGCCTGGGACTTCGTTTCGTCGAGCGCCAACTCGGCGATCTGGCTGAACACCAGCCTATACCGGGCGATGTCGATCGGGCGTTCTGGATAGAGGCCACCTGGCTCGATCTCGACATAGACGGTGGACAGCTCCTCGTCCTGGAACTGGAGGACCGAGAACGCGCCGTTCATGGCCGGATGGGCGCCGGCCGTGAACGGCAGCACCTGCACCCGGACATGGTCGAGCTTGGCGCGGTTGGCCAGGTGCTTCAACTGGTGTCTCATCACCTCGGACGACCCGACGACTCGGTGCAGTACCGCCTCGTTGATCACGGCGTGAAACTGCGGCGCGTCCTCGCCGACGAGATGCTGCTGCCGATCTCGACGCATTGCAGCCGAGCGTTGGGCATCCTCCTCTGCAATGCCGGGCCAGAACGCGCGGCGAACAGCGGCCGTGTAGTCCTCGGTCTGCAACAGGCCAGGGATGGCCTCGCATTCGTAGGTGAGGATCTGGTCGGCGTCGGACTCCATGCCGATGTAGGTGCGGAACCAGTCGGGGACGGTGTCGCCGTAGGAGGACCACCAGTCCTTCTGGTTGGCTTGCACGCCCCGGTTCAGCAGCTCGTCGTGTAGCTCGCCTTCGACGCCGTACAGGTGCAGCAGCGCCCGCAGGTTGCCCAGGCCGATGTTCTGCCTACCCAGCTCGATCTTCGACATGGTCGGGTTGCCGACGCCGACGTACCGGGCCGCCTCCGCCATCGCGACATCGGCCTTCTCACGCAGCGCTCGCAACTCCTTGCCAAGCAGCCTTCTGAGGATCACCGGTCCCGGTCCGCGTTCGCTCATGCCTTGATCCTCACGCATTGCCGCCCGCCATCACCAGAGGAATCACCCGATCGTGCAATACAAGTGGGGAAATTTCCTGGGTTTAATGTCGTCATGACCAATGACATGGGAGTACAGCGGGAGTGGCTGGTCCGTTGCGAGTGGGAGTGCGACGAACTGGCCGTCTGCTCCGTGGAGGCGATGGGCGACCAGGTCGGCGTGAGCACGCCGGACCACGACTTGCTCGTCCTCACCACAACGCGCGCCAAGGAGTTCGCGGCGGCGCTCGACGCGGCGATCACACAGGCCGAAGCCGACCGTGGGTGACCACCGGAGCGCGACGAACCAGCGCGGGGCCGTGGTGCTGGCGGCAGAGTTCGGGTGGACGGACGGGGTTCCACGGTTCTCGTGCCGGTGGATGGTGAAAGCGTCCACCCCTGAGCTCGCCCTCTGCACAACGATCTTCGACCTGCTGCCCAACGGCCGCAGTCTGGCCGTCTACCCGGGCGCGACCAGCACCTACGCCCTGCGTCTCGACCGCGCGGCCATCGACATGCTCGCCGACACCCTCGCCTGCCGCGCCGCCTGCGCGGTGCCCGCCCTACACCCCGTCCACGGCCGACGCCTGCTCGCCCTGCGGCCGTTCACCATGCCACACGAGCCCTCCTGGACCGACCGCCCGGCCAACGCGCCGCCTTATCTCGGCCCAATGGAACTGTCACTCGACCTGCCCGGCGGCAACGGGACTCGCGTCCTATTCCGCCGCGAACACCTCCTCGCCCTCACCGACACCCTCGCCGAAATCCAGCAATCCCTCACCCGGAATGGACTCTGCGCCGACCGAGTGACCGGTCACCCATCTCGCTGAACCCACCACGAACCGTCACCCACCTCCGATATCCTCCCGATCGAGAGAACAGCCGAGGGGAATGGGGACAAAGTCATGCCGTACCTGCGCGACGGCGGCGGAGGATCCGCCGACACCACCGGAGCCATCGGCTCCGGCCTAGGCATGACCACCATGGTCGTCCAACCCGACCGAATCCTCACCCTCCGCAACGACCTCACCACCATCCGCGACGAGGTTCGTGAGTTCCTCATTGCTGAGGGGATTGGCATGAGGGTTCAGCCACCAGGTGCCGACCCCGTCAGCAGGGATGGGCCGAGGCTTTCACCCAGAACGCGGACTCGGCAATCGAGGCTGCCTTCGGCTACGTCGACGAGTTGACCAGGGTGATCGACTCCTTGGACGAGACCGCCAGGGCCTACGGTCTCGTCGAAGACACCAACTACGACACGTTCCGGCGAGCAGGCCAGTGAACCATCGCACTGCCAAAGCCGCCACGGCCATGACCTGCGCTCTATCCCTGCTCGCGGCATGCGGCGAGACCACGGCAGGAACCCCGACGTCGGCGAACGGCGACACCACTACAACAGCGACCAAATCCTCATCGCCCAAGCCGTCGTCGGAGCGGCCCCGCGACATCACACTCGACGGCAAAGACCCGTGCGGCTTGACACCACAATCGGACTGGGCAAAGTTCGAGCTTGATAAGCCTGGCAAATCGAAGGAGAACCAGACCTTCAACGTCCCCGAGTGCTTCTACAGCAGCAGCATGGGGGGCTTCAGCATCCTGCTGAACACGACCGAAGGCATCGAGGCTTGGGACGAGTCCCACCG
>NZ_JBOHGC010000028.1:0-8779 GCF_050699995.1 Actinokineospora sp.
ATGCCGATCAGCAGCACGGCCGCGATCGCGAAGCCGGCCGAGTTGAGGAGGAACGGCATCGCGGCGAACAGGGCGAACGTGAGGCTGCCCAGTGGGCCACCGAGGAACGTCTGCCCGACGATCTCGACCGACTGCAGCTTCCCGTTGGCCGACTCGAGTTGATCGCGCGGCACCACCGCCGGGACAAGCGCTTGCGCCGCGTTGTCGGCCACCGTCTCGACGCCCCCGAGCAGAAGCGCCATCACGTAGAGTAGCCAAATTGTCGTCGCGTCGGCCCAGACAAGCAGTCCCAGACCGCCCACGATCACGGCTCGGGACAGGTTCGCGACCAGCATCGCCCGGCGTCGGTCCACCCGGTCGACCAGCGCGCCACTGACCGTCGCGAACAACAGCCAGGGGAGAAACGCGGTCGCCGAAAGACCGGCGATCAAGATCGGGTCTCGGGTGATACTGGCCGCGAGCAGGGGAAAAGCCACCTTGCCGATGCCGTCGCCGAGGTTGGACAGCGCGCTGGAACCCAGCAACCAGCGCAGTCGCCTGTCCTTCACGCCGTCGCCCCCCATCGGCACGACGGGTAATCGTGCCGAGCTGGTTCCCACCATGCCGAGGACGCTACTGAGGGCTTACGCGCGGTTACTACCTCCGAACGGGCGTTGTCCCTCCCCGGCGATTGCGCCGAACGTCCGCACGTGTGCCCGCCCGCCCGGAAATTCCGAAAGTAACCCGCCGCACCCGGAACCGCGACTCGTCCCAGGTCAGGGGGATACCGAGGCCTCCGAAGGGGCCGATTCGGACGAGGATCGGCGCGCGGCCGGGTGGTGATCACTGCCAGACTGGAAGATCACCGTCCCCGACCCAGGAGACGTCATGCGCGTTGCCGTGATCGCGATCCTCATCGCCGCGCTGTCCGCGTGCGGCACGACCCCGACGACCCCGGAGCCGCTGCCCGCGGTGAGCGCGGACCCGTCCGCCGTCTCCGGCCAGTCGCCGGGCACTTCGCCCGCCGCCCCGGAGTCGGCCGCCCTCCCCAATGTTGTGGGCATGAACCACCAGGCCGCCCAGGACGCCCTGCAGGCGGCGGGTTTCTACTACCTCACCGAGGAGGACGCGACCGGCCAGGGCAGGCTGCTCGTGTCCGACCGCAACTGGGTCGTCGTCGAGCAGGTCCCGGCGGCGGGCACCTTGGTGGCGAAGACCGAGAAGATCCTTCTGCGGTCGAAGAAGAAGGGGGACTAGGTGACTCTTGAGGAGCTCGCCGAGCGCCAGCGCGCGTTCATCACCGCCCGCGAGTGGCAGCCGTTCCACACACCGAAGAACCTGGTCATGGCCCTGACCGGCGAAGTCGGCGAACTCACCGAGCTGTTCCAGTGGCTCACCCCGGAGCTGGCCGCGGCGGCGGGCGCGGACCCCGACCTCCGCCCCCAGATCTCCGATGAACTCGCCGACGTCGTGCTCTACCTGGTCCGCCTCGCCGACACCCTCGACGTCGACCTCATCGCGGCCGCCAACGCCAAGATCGACCGCAACGAACACCGCTTCCCGATCGACAAGCCGAATTCCGGCCTGCGCCGAGTGCCCCAAGCCACATAGCCTCAATTTTGATACTCTCAAATTTGAGACTATCGGGAGTGGGGCTATGGACGGCTTTGTCGGCCGCAGGCGCGAATTGCGGCTGCTTGGTGAGGAACTCGCGGCGAGTCAAGGCCGGTGCCTGCTGCTCCGTGGACGGCGACGGGTCGGCAAGTCACGACTGGTCGAGCAGTTCATCGAGAACGCGGGCGTCCCCGCCGTCTTCTACTCCGCCTCCCGTGGACCGGTCGATCGTGAACTCGCCACGTTCGCCGACGAGGTGCTGGACTCCGACCTGCCTGGACGGGACCGGTTCACCGACGTCATTCCACGATCGTGGGACGCCGCGCTGAGGCTGCTCGCCGACGCGCTGCCCGACATGGGCCCGAGTGTCGTGGTGATCGATGAAGTCCCGTACCTCGTGGCGAGTGATCCGTCGTTCGAAGGCACGCTGCAGCGAGTGTGGGACCGGGTTCTTTCCCGCAAGCGGGTGCTGTTGATCCTCGTAGGGTCGGATCTGTCCATGATGGAAGCGCTGAACACCTACGGCAGACCGTTCCACCAGCGCGGCACGCCGATGGTGCTCGATCCGCTCGATCCGGCCGAAGTCGGCGAGATGCTCGGTCTCGAACCCGCCGCCGCGTTCGACGCGCACCTTGTCACCGGCGGCCTCCCACTGGTCTGCGCGGAATGGTCGCGCGGCGATTCAGTCCGCGACTTCCTTAAGAGCGCTCTTGGCAGGCAGACCTCCGCCATGACGGTTTCCGCCGAATTGGCACTCGCCGCGGAGTTTCCCGTGGAGACGCAGGCGCGGCAGGTGCTGACGGCGATCGGCGCGGGCGAACGGGCGCGTGCCTCGATCAGCCGTGCGGTCGACGTGCCACCCGCGTCCTTGGACCGCGCGTTGAAACTGTTGATCGATAAGCGGGTCGTGGCAGCGGATCGTCCACTCTCGACCAAACCGTCGAAGGAGACCCGCTATCGGGTCGCCGACGCGTACCTGCGGTTCTGGCTGCACTTCGTCGACCCGCATCGTGAGGAACTCGCCCGCGGACGTAGCGACCGGGTCCTGTCCCGGATCGACTCGGGTTGGACGAGTTGGCGGGGTCGGGCTATAGAGCCGGTCATCCGTGAGTCTCTCCTGAGGCTCCAGCCCGGAGATGAGCCGTTGACGATCGGTGGTTACTGGACGCGGACCAACAACGTCGAGGTCGACCTGATCGGTGCCGACCGGTCCCCAGTCGCCGGGAAGATCACCTTTGTCGGCTCCGTGAAGTGGTTGGAACGGAGGCCTTTTGACCACCACGACCTCGCCGCACTGGTCGCACATCGCGACCGCCTGCCGGGAGCCGACAGGGACACACCACTGGTCGTCGTCAGCCGGGCCGGTTCGAGGGTGGCCGACGGCGTCGCACACACCTATGGACCTGCCGACCTGCTCGCGGCCTGGTCGCGCTGACCCAGGTGGTCGTGCCCCGGACCTCCCCGCCCGGAGCACGACCACTGGCCCGCCCACGGGGCTAAGCGACCGCGAGCGTCTTGCGCAGGCGGTTCAGCGCCCGGTGCTGCGCGACGCGGATGGCTTCGGCGGTGGTGCCCATGGTGTCGGCGGTCTCCTGGGCGGACATGCCCATCACGATGCGCATGATCAGGATGTCGCGCTGGCGCTGGGTGAGGGTGCGCAGCAGGGCGCCGGTGTGCTCGGTCAGCTCGTGCCGCAGGGTGATCTGCTCCGGTCCGTCCTCCAAGCTGATGACGTCCGGGTTCTCCGCGGTGGGGTCGGACTTGTCCCGCGTGTTCGCGCGGTGGGCGTCGGCGATCTTGTGCGCGGCGATGCCGTAGACAAACGACAGGAACGGCCTGCCCAACTGCTGGTAGCCCGGCAGGGCGCGGAAGACGGCGACGCACACTTCCTGCGCCACGTCGTCCGGGCCGCTGAAGGAGCGCGGCATGCGGCCGAGCTTCACCCGGCAGTAGCGGACGATGAGCGGCCGCAGGAACAGCAGCAGCGCGTCGGTGGCACCCCCGTCGCCCGCGATGGCGGCCGCGACGGCCGCTTCGACGTTGTGCCGGTCGACCGGCCCCAGGAAACGCGGCCGGGTTCGCACGGTTCGAAGGGATGCTTCGAGTTCCGCGAGTTCGTCGTCAAGCTCCACCGTGCACAACATCGCGTCCTCCTGCGCCAGTGACTCTCACCCCTAAGAGAGCCGGGCAGGACACGCGAAATACATGCCGGATGGTTCTTTCTGACCGATTTGGCGGATTTCCGTGATTCGGTAGCGGAGTGCTCTCAGCTGGTCACTGGGGGACATCCAGGCGGTAGAGATTGTGGGTTCGCATCACCCGGATGACCTTTTCGGCGTAGAGCGGATCGGTGGCGTATCGCTTGGCGACCTCGGTGATGAACGCGTCCGGGTCGGCGGCGAGGGGCAGCGCGGCGGCGTAGTACGGGCTGGTCGTCAGGTGCCTGCCGTAGTCGCGGAACGAATCGGTCATCGAGGCGTAGACCCGGAACTCGCCGACGGCGGGGTGGCAGTCCGGTGTGCACTCGGTCGTCGGGTGCTCAATGCAGCCGATCGCGATCGGCCCCGGATTGCCCGCTTTGCATTTGTAGCCGAAGTAGTTGCGGGCCTTGGTGGCGAGCGGGCTGCGGCCCCAGCCGGACTCGACGATGGACTGCGCCGCCGTCACCGACGCCGGGATCGCGAATTCCGCGGCGACCGCCTTGGCGGCGGGCATCGCGACGGTCAGGTACTGCTCGTCTGTCGTGTCCTCGGCTGCCGCGGGCACGGACCACAGCGCCAGCAGGGCCAAGGCGAGAACTGTGGCTCGCATGCCAAGAAGCGTCAGTGCGCTATCCCCGCCGCGCAACCGCGCGTCACTCGAACGAGTGGGTCTTGACATCCGTGCGCGGTCGCGCCAGCCTGGACAAGTAACTGTTACCAGTCGTAACAGATAACGGCGACGCTGCCGTGAGAGGTGGACACCGATGGCTCGTGCTCTCGAACCCAAGGAACCCGACCAGGTCGGAGCCCGGCTGCTCGAAGCGTCCGTCCGCAACAGCTACGACCCGCACCTCGACATCGACTGGGACGCGCCGCTGGCCGTGGGCAAGGCGTACATGCCGTTCGAGCGGGTCTCGCTCTACGGCACCGACCTGTGGCGCGGGCTCAGCGAGGAGCAGCGGATCGAGCTGTCGAAGCACGAGATCGCCAGCGTCGCCGGCGTCGGACTGTGGTTCGAGATCATCCTTATGCAGCTGCTCGTGCGCTACGCCTACGACCTGGACCCGACCAGCCCGCACGCCCAGTACGCGCTGACCGAGGTCGGCGACGAGACCCGGCACTCGATCATGTTCGCCAAGGCGATCGCCCGGTTCGGCGCTCCCGTCTACGGGCCGGGGCGGACCATCCACGAACTCGGCCGGATCTACAAGACGTTCGCGGGCGGTCCCTCGATGTTCGCCGCGGTGCTCGTCGCCGAGGAGACCACCGACCGACTGCAACGCTCCACAATGGACAACCCGGACATGCAGCCGCTCATCCGCATGGTCAACCGGATCCACGTCGTGGAGGAAGCCCGACACGTCCGCTACGCCCGCGAGGAAGTCATCCGCGCGGTGCCGAAGCTGAACCGCGCGCAGCTCGAGTTCCACCGGATCGCCACCGCCGTGGTGGCCTTCGCGGTGATCGACTCGTTGATCAACCCGAAGGTCTACCTGTCGGTCGGTATCGACCCGCGCGAAGGGCGGGCGGCCGCGCTGGCCAACCCGAACTTCCACGAGACGCGGCGGTGGATGGCGGAGAAGGTGATGGAGTTCCTGACCGACGTGGGCATGGTCGGCGGCCCGTCGAAGGCCATCCTGCGCCGCGCGCATCTGCTGCGCTGAATTAAATCGTTCGGCCAAAAACCCAAGGCACACTTAGGCTTTCCCCATGTCAGCGACCACGATACCCGGCAAGCACGTCGACATTCGCCTGTGGACCCAGCCCGAAACGGTTGAGGGACAGGCGATGCGACAGCTGCAGAACATCGCCGCGCTGCCGTGGGTCTTCAAGCACGTCGCCGTGATGCCCGATGTGCACTACGGAAAGGGCGCCACGGTCGGCTCGGTCATCGCCATGCGCGACGCCGTCTCACCGGCCGCGGTCGGCGTCGACATCGGCTGCGGCATGAGCGCGGTCCGTACGTCGCTCACCACGAACGACCTGCCCGCGAGCCTGGCCAAGCTGCGCTCCGACATCGAGGCCGCGGTGCCGGTCGGCTTCGCCGCGCACAAGGCGGAGGCGTTCACCGGGCGCGACGCGAAGGACTGGCCGACGTTCTGGAAGGCGTTCGACGACCTCACCCCGATCGTGCGGCGCAACGAGGGCAAGGCGCACCAGCAGATGGGCACCCTCGGCGGCGGCAACCATTTCATCGAGATCTGCCTGGACGAGGCCAAGCAGGTCTGGGTGATGCTGCACTCGGGTTCCCGCGGGATCGGGAACATCCTCGCGCAGCACCACATCGAGGTGGCCCGCAAGCTCGCGCACAACCAGGACCTGCCCGACCGGGACCTGGCGGTGTTCCTCGCGGGCACCCCGCAGATGGTGGCCTACCGGCACGACCTGACGTGGGCGCAGGAGTACGCGCGGCGCAACCGCGCGGTCATGCTGCGCCTGGTCTGCGAGGTGCTGCGCAAGCAGTTCTGGCAGGTGAAGTTCGACGAGCCGATCTCGGTGCACCACAACTACGTCGCCGAGGAGACGCACTTCGGCGAGCAGGTCCTGGTCACCCGCAAGGGCGCGATCCGGGCAGGCCGGGGCGAGATGGGTGTCATCCCGGGCTCGATGGGGACTGGTTCCTACATCGTGCGCGGCCTCGGCAACCCGGACTCGTTCGAGTCAGCACCTAAACGACAGGGCGGTGTTGTTGCTTCTAACGCCTGAACTCCCCTGTCAGCTGGCAACCGACAGGGGAGTTCAATTTGCCGGAGTCAGGCGTGGCTAGCCTTGACGACGGCGAGCAGTTGTCGAATGTCGACAACCAAAGTGGGTTCCGGGTTTTTGCTGTCACGCAAGGCGGTCAAGTCGCCGCGGACCTCGACACAGTTCGTCTGAGTGCTGCTACGGCTACTCTTTCGCCAGGTCCGCGCTACCGTGTTCATGGACTTCCTTCTCTCGGCGGTCCGCTTCGCGGGCGATGAGATCGGCCGTCTCATCCGCACTCATCGCCACGCGAAGCACCCTGTCAACGGCGACTTCATAGGCGCCGACATCCCTTCTGTCATGCAAGAACAGACCTGAAATCCGGGTCTCCAGGTGCACGACGGGAGAGCCGCTCGCCAGCTCGACGAGGATGAACGGGCCCTCGGAAGCCGGACTCCACCCCGCGGCGATCGGAATCACGCGAAGGTCGACATTCGGTCGATCCACCATCGCCTGGAGGTGCCGCAGCTGATCACACATGACGCTGCGACCACCAATGAGCTGACCAAGCACCGCCTCGCCGATCACGGCAACCAGGTGCGCCGGTGTCCGGCGCGTCAACACATTCTGGCGGCCAAGACGCACGGCTACGCGAGTCTCGATCTCCTCGATGGGAACCTCGCCGTCCCGCATGATCGCGCGCGCGTAATCGGCGGTCTGCAACAGGCCGGGAATTAGTAGCGGTGACACGTCGACTATGCGGGTCGCGGTCTGCTCGTAGCCCAGCAGCGTCGCGAGCTGGCGTTGCTGCTCGGTCATGCCAACGCCGAGCCAGTGCTGCCGGTCGGGCTCGCGGGCCAGTGCGAGCAGCTCTTCGCGCGGCTCACCGTTAACACCGAGAGCACCAAGAATCACGGCGACATCCTCGGGCGACGGGCTGCGCTGGCCCGATTCGTATCGCGAAATCGTTGTGTGAGAGATGTCGACACGACGCGCGAGCTCGCGTACGCCGATCCCTGCCGCAGTGCGGACATCGCGAATCGCGTCGCCGAGTGCGCGTGCTCTCGGAGTGCTGGTGCCACCCATGCACCACAGCGTAGCTGGGTGGTCGAATGTCGCACATCGTCGCCCGATTGGGGTATTGGCACCAGTGGTGCCGGTGGTGCAGCATGGGTGTCACCACCCGGCACCAACCCCGATGGCGGGAGTCGGCGATGACGTTCGTGCTGATCGTACTTGCAATCGCGACGGTGATCGCGATCACATCGGCCGTGGCTGGCCTCAAGCCAGGCGATCGGGATGATGACGAATGACGCTACTCGCGAGGTACCTGCAGCACCGCCGCAACCGCGACTGGGTGCGCCGGTGGAACCAGGCTCACCCGATCCCCTGCTCGCGCCCTCAACCGGTCGTCAACCTCGGCCAGCTGACGGTGCGCCCCCGATCCTCGGCCGGTGCGGATGCCCCCGACTCCGCACCGGTCGGGACCACCCGCTGGGACTGGTCGTGAGCGGCGGCGGGCCGAGTCGCACCAGGGCCCGGTGGCTGGCCTCGCCCACTGTCAAAACCCCGGCTCCGGTTCGGGTGATCGCCCCGTGTCCGCAGTGTTCGTCGATCTGCCTGGGCGACACCCTGTTGCAGGCGATACACGCCTTGGTTCGCCACACTGCGATTTGTCACATGGGCGTGCCGCGATGACCGCGAGCCCAGCCCAGGTTGACCTCGCGGCGAACCTGGCGGCGCTGGCGAAGGTCTTGACCAACGTCCTGGTGCCGAAGATGCACGACTATGCCGCCGGCCTGATCACCGAGAGGTCGACGCCGGAGAAGGCTGACGACCTCGCCGCGGTGCTCGAGGAAACCGCCCGCCACGTCCGGGCTTGCCGACCTGAACCAGCTCAACCGAACTCCGAGGAGGAGTCATGTTCTGGCAACGATTCGCCGTCCCCAGGATCGAGATGGAGGAGTGCCCCAGATGTTACGGATCTGGCCTTACGCCCAACGGTGAGTATTGTCCCACCTGTGGAGGCCTTGGACAGATCCGCAAGCGCAAGTGACGACGCCTGTCCGCAATGCGCGGGCAGTGGTGTGATCAAGTGGACGCAGCCCGTGCCGGATGGCTCGGGCGGCTTCTCCATGCGCGAGATGGAGCACTTCTGCCCTCGCGGCTGTGGGTCGGAATGGAAGCACCCGCACGCTGAGCGGAAGCGTGTTGTGGATGCCCCGGCCGGGGCTCCGCCCGTGCGTATCGAGGGCAACGCCAAGGCAGCGAATCAACTTCCTCCCGAGCTGGATCGCCTC
>NZ_JBOHGC010000029.1:0-1644 GCF_050699995.1 Actinokineospora sp.
CGGCGAGTGAGTCCGCCACCGGTCAGTTCCAGGTCATCGTGAGCGCGCGTTCGAAGTTCTCGTAGCCCGCGCGGGCGAAGGCACGGGCCATCGGGACGTTCCCCAGGTCGGTGGCGGCCCGGATGCGCGGCACATCGTTCGCGGCGAGCACGCGGGTGCCCTCGGCGAGGATCTCGTCGATGAACCCCTGGCCGCGGTGCGCGGGCAGCACGCCGATGTAGGCGATGATCGGGTTGTAGTTGTTGCGGGCCGGGATGACGAAGCCGACCGGCTCGCCGTCGAGTTCCGCGATCGTCCACCACTCGCGCGGGCTCTTGAAGCCGAGGAACTCCTCCTCGTACATCATCGTCGCCGACTCGCGCGCGGTCATGGTGGCCATCTCCGCGACGCTGTGGGCGTCAAGGGTGTTCTCCAAGACCAGGGTCATCAGGTCGATCAGTGCCCCACGGTCGCCCGCTGGACGGAACTTCAGCCTGCCGGTCGGTTCCGGGATCGGTGTGCCGGGCAGCCACTGCAGCCGCAGCCGCTCCACGAACAGCCGCGCGCCGGTGCGTTCCAGCACGGCCGTCCGCCCCTCGACCACGCGCCGGGCCTGCTCGTCGGCACGCCAGTCCGGTGGGACGAAGCGGCTGTACTCGGGCGGTGTGGTGCCTTCGGGCAGCACTGCCGTCATCGCCGTGGTGAGGAGCCTGTGTCCGATGTCGGTGCGCTCCGGGTCGTCGAGGGTGTCGTCGAGGTCGAAGAAGTCCAGCACCTGCGGGCTGTCGCCGGTGTTCCACCAGGAGAGGCGGGCGAGAACGCGGTCGCCGCTGAGCGCCACCCACATCCACTCGGGCCTGCGCCTGCCGGACGCGAGATCGTCGGCGACCTCGTGGTCGAGCGTGTAGGACAGGCTGAGGAAGAGGTCGAGGTCGCCCGCGTCGGCGAGCGGGCGGATGGTCAGGTCGTGCGAGATCAACATTCCCCCAAAAGTGTGGTTGTGCCCGCTCAGTGTCGCTTTCGCATGGCGGCGGGCACCACCGAGATCAGCAGCGCCGCCGGGATGACGAAGCCCGCGACCGGATCGGCCTGGTAGATCGGGGTGAACGCAGGCGGGGCCGCGGCGCCGCCGAAGAAGCGGAACGCCAGCACCACCGACAACGCCCCGGCCCGGTTCGGCCCTTCACCGGACAGGATCAGCGTGTTGAGCCCGACCTGCACGAACTGGGTCGTCATCCCCGCCAGCGCCCACACCGCCGCCACCGCCGGAATCCACGGCACGACGCCGACCAGGACCACTGGGACCGCGCCCGCCACGGCGCCGAGGATGACAGCCCGGCGCGGCCCCAACCGGTCGATCGACCGCCCCACGGCGTGTGCGGTGAGCAGCCCGAACACGCCGAACCCGGTCAGCAGCGCGCCACGCTGGGCGGCGCCCAATCCGAACTCGTCGACCGCCCGGAGCGCCACCATGAACGCCATCCCGCCCAGGCAGGCCCATCCCACGAACGCCACCACGGCGGGCCGCAGCACGTCCGAGCGCCACACGGACCGCAGCCGGTGCGACTCCCCGGACGGCCCCCGCAGCGACGCGGGCAACCCCGCCGCCGCCAACAGCGCCGCCGTCGCCCCGACCGCGACGAACGCCCACGCCCAGTCCACCTC
>NZ_JBOHGC010000030.1:0-5726 GCF_050699995.1 Actinokineospora sp.
CTTCAAATACGGGTCAGGCAAAGGTTTGTTCAGCCCGTCGACCTCATCCCCGCATACCGACACGTCGAAGAACTCGCGCCCGACGGTGTCCAACGCGACCTCGGCGAGCGCGCGCTCGGTCGACGTGACCAGGGCCGTCGGCACCCCGCTGTCGCGCACCGCGCGCAGCGCGTCCAGAGCACCGGGGCGGAAAGTGGCCTTGGTGGCGAACAACTCCGCCATCCGCGTATCCACATAGGCCACGGCTTCACGGACCTGCTCCTGGGTCGGCGAGATCCCCGCCGACCCGAAGAGCAGACCCATCGTCGTCGGGATGTTCGTGCCCACCATCGCCCGACGGGTCTGCACCGACAGTGGCGCGCCGAGCTGTTCGCCGAGTTCGTAGAGCGGGATGTCCCACAGCTTCTCGGAGTCGAGCAGGGTGCCGTCGAGGTCCCAGAGCACGGCGGCAGGCAGGCCGTCCTCCAGGGAGTTTGATTCCACAGTGGACGGTCCGGCCACCAGTTCCCCTATCAGGTGTTGAAGTACTTGGCTTCCGGGTGGTGCAGCACGATCGCGTCGGTCGACTGTTCCGGGTGCAGCTGGAACTCCTCCGAGAGCTTCACGCCGATCCGCTCCGGGTCGAGCAGGTCGACGATCTTCGCGCGGTCCTCCAGGTTCGGGCACGCGCCGTAGCCGAGCGAGAAGCGCGCGCCGCGGTAGCCGAGTGAGAAGTAGTCGATGATGTCGGCCGGGTCCTCGTCGGCGACGGCCTTGCCGCCCGCGAAGGTCAGCTCCTCACGGATCCGGCGGTGCCAGTACTCCGCGAGCGCCTCCGCGAGCTGCACACCGAGGCCGTGGACCTCGAGGTAGTCCCGGTAGGCGTTGGCGGCGAACAACTCGTTGGCGAAGTCCGCGATGGGCTGGCCCATCGTGACCAGGCTGAACCCGACGACGTCGACCACACCGGACTCGCGCGGGCGGAAGAAGTCGGCCAGGCAGAGCCTGCGCTCCTTGCGCTGACGCGGGAACGTGAACCGGGTGCGCTCCGGCGCGTCGACGTTCGGCTCGGTGAGGACCACCAGGTCGTCGCCATCGGACACGCAGGGGAAGTACCCGTAGACGACGGCCGCGTGCGCGAGGACGCCCTCGGTGGCGAGCCGGTCGAGCCAGTAGCGCAGGCGCGGGCGGCCCTCGGTCTCCACCAGCTCCTCATAGGACGGTCCGGCGCCGCCGCGCACGCCCTTGAGGCCCCACTGGCCCATGAAGGTGGCGCGCTCGTCGAGCATCGCGGAGTAGTCGGCCACCGGGACGCCCTTGATGATCCGGTTGCCCCAGAACGGCGGCGCGGGAACGGGAACGTCGGTGGACACATCGGACCGCGCGGGCTGCTCGACCTCTTCCGCGGCCTCCTTCGCCTTGCGCGCCTCGGCGATCCGCAGCGACCGCTCGCGGCGGGCTCGACGCTCGGCGGCCTTGGCCTTCATGTCCTCGTCGACCAGCGGCGACTCGCCGCGCTTCGCGGCCATGATGGCGTCCATCAGCCGCAGCCCCTCGAACGCGTCACGCGCGTAGCGGACGTCGCCGAAGTACATGTCGGTGAGATCGTTCTCCACGTAGGCGCGGGTCAGCGCCGCCCCACCGAGCATGACCGGCCACTTGGCGGCGACGTTGCGGGAGTTCATCTCCTCCAGGTTCTCCTTCATGATCACCGTGGATTTGACGAGCAGCCCGGACATGCCGATGACGTCGGCGCGGTGTTCCTCGGCGGCGTCGAGAATGGTCGTGATGGGCTGCTTGATGCCCAGGTTCACCACGTCGTAGCCGTTGTTGGACAGGATGATGTCGACGAGGTTCTTGCCGATGTCGTGGACGTCGCCCTTGACCGTGGCGAGCACGATGCGGCCCTTGCCGTCGTCGTCGGACTTCTCCATGTGCGGCTCGAGGTGCGCGACGGCCGCCTTCATGACCTCGGCGGACTGCAGCACGAACGGCAGCTGCATCTGGCCGGACCCGAACAGCTCGCCCACGGTCTTCATGCCGGAGAGCAGGGTGTCGTTGATGATCTGCAGGGCGGGACGCTCCTTGAGCGCCTCGTCCAGGTCGGCGCCGAGGCCCTTGCGCTCGCCGTCGACGATGCGCCGCTCCAACCGGTCGAACAGCGGCAGCGCCGCCAGCTCCTGGGCGCGGGTGGCCTTGGAGGAGGCCACCGTGGCGCCCTCGAACAGCTCCATCAGCTTCTGCAGCGGGTCGTAGCCCTCGCGGCGGCGGTCATAGACCAGGTCCAGCGCCACGGCCCGACGCTCGTCGGGGATGCGGGCCATTGGGATGATCTTCGACGCGTGCACGATCGCCGTGTCCAGGCCCGCCTGCACACACTCGTGCAGGAAGACGCTGTTGAGGACCTGCCGGGCGGCGGCGTTGAGCCCGAAGGACACATTGGACACGCCGAGGGTGGTCTTCACCTCGGGGTAGCGCTGCTTGAGCCGGCGGATCGCCTCGATCGTCTCGATGGCGTCCTTGCGGACCTCTTCCTGACCGGTGGTGATCGGGAAGGTCAGGCAGTCGACGATGATGTCGCCCACCCGCATGCCCCAGTCGTCCACCAGCGCGTCGATCGTGCGCGCGGCGATGCGGACCTTGTCGGTCGCGGTGCGGGCCTGGCCCTCCTCGTCGATGCACATGACGACGACGGCGGCGCCGTGCTCGCGGACCAGCTCCATCATCCGGTGGTAGCGCGACGTGGGGCCGTCGCCGTCCTCGAAGTTGACCGAGTTGACCGCGCAGCGGCCGCCCAGGCGCTCCAGGCCCGCGCGGATGACCTCGGGCTCGGTGGAGTCGAGCATGATCGGCAGCGTGGACGCGGTCGCGAGGCGGCCCGCAAGCTCGGCCATGTCGACGGCGCCGTCGCGACCGACGTAGTCGACGCAGAGGTCGAGCATGTGGGCGCCGTCGCGGGTCTGGGCGCGGGCGATCTCGATGCAGTCGTCGAACTTGCCGTTGAGCATGGCCTCGCGGAACGCTTTCGAGCCGTTGGCGTTGGTGCGCTCGCCGATGACCAGCACCGACGCGTCCTGTTGGAACGGCACGGCCTGGTAGAGGGAGGAGACGCCGGGCTCGGGGCGGGGCTTGCGCGCGGCGGGGCTCAGGTCGCGCACGGCGGCGACGACCTGGCGGATGTGCTCACCGGTGGTGCCGCAGCAGCCGCCGATCAGCCGGGTGCCGAAGTCGGTGACGAACGCGCTCAGCGCCACCGCGAGTTCCTCGGGCGTGAGCGGGTACACCGCGCCGTTGGGGCCGAGCTCGGGCAGGCCGGCGTTGGGCATCACCGACAGCGGGATGCGCGCGTGCTTGGACAGCGTCCGCAGGTGCTCGCTCATCTCCGCGGGCCCGGTGGCGCAGTTGAGGCCGATCAGGTCGATGCCCAGGGGCTCCAGCGCGGTCAGCGCGGCGCCGATCTCCGAACCCAGCAGCATGGTGCCGGTGGTCTCGACGGTGACCTGGGTGATGATCGGGACGATCCGGCCCTCGGCGGCCATGGCGCGCTTGGCGCCGATGATCGACGCCTTGGTCTGCAGCAGGTCCTGCGAGGTCTCCACGATGACGGCGTCGATCCCGCCGACCAGCATGCCGCGCACCTGCTCCTGGTAGGCGTCGCGCAGGGTCGCGTATGGAGCGTGGCCCAGCGTGGGCAGCTTGGTGCCGGGGCCGACCGAGCCCAGGACGAACCGGGGGTGCTCGGCGGTGGTGAACTCGTCGGCGACCTCGCGGGCCAGGCGGGCGCCCGCCTCGGAGAGTTCGAAGATCCGCTCGGGGATGTCGTACTCGGCGAGGTTCGCGAGATTCGCCCCGAACGTGTTCGTCTCGACGGCGTCGGATCCGGCCTCGAAGTACTCGCGGTGGACCTGGCGCACGACGTCGGGACGGGTGACGTTCAAGATCTCGTTGCACCCCTCGAGACCCGCGAAGTCGTCAAGTGTGAGATCGACACCCTGCAGCATGGTGCCCATGGCCCCGTCAGCGACGAGGACACGGTCGTTGAGGGCTGCGATGAAGGGCGACACGACGCTATCCGGCATGTCGACCAGCCTACGATCTCCGTCCACCCGCGCAGGGTCGTAGTCTTGCGCAGTGACAGATCCGGACCCGCACATGACTGCCGACGCAGAGCCCAAGGTCGAGCCGCAGGACCTCGTCGACCCCGTAATGGTGGCGGCGTTCGAGGGCTGGAATGACGCGGGAGACGCCGCGAGCACGGCAATCGAGCATCTGCAGCTCACTTGGGACGCCACGCCGCTGCTCGAGATCGACCCGGACGACTACTACGATTTCCAGGTGACGAGACCCACAGTCCGCATGGTGGAAGGGGTCACTCGTCGGGTGGAATGGCCGACCACGCGGCTGTACGTGTGTCGCCCGCCGGGGTCCAACCGGGACGTGGTGCTCGTGCACGGCATCGAGCCGAACATGCGCTGGCGCAAGTTCTGCGCCGAGCTGCTGGAGCACGTCGACGATCTCGGGGTGAGCACCGTGGTGACTCTCGGCGCGCTCCTCGCCGACACCCCGCACACCCGGCCGGTCCCCGTGACCGGCACCGCGTACGACGCCACCTCGGCCGCCCAGTTCGGCCTCGAACGGTCCCGCTACGAGGGGCCGACCGGCATCGTCGGGGTGTTGCAGGACGCGTGCGTGCAGGTCGGGGTGCCCGCGATCTCCATCTGGGCGGCGGTTCCGCACTACGTGTCGCAGCCGCCGTCGCCCAAGGCGACACTGGCGCTGCTGCACCGGGTCGAGGAGGTCCTCGACGTGGAGGTGCCGCTGGGCACGCTGCCGGAGCAGGCCGAGGAGTGGCAGCGGACCGTCAGCGAGATGGCGGAGGAGGACGAGGACGTCCGCAACTACGTCCGGGCACTGGAGGAACGCGGCGACGCCGAGAACACCCTCAACGAGACCAGCGGCGACGCGATCGCCGCGGAGTTCGAGCGGTACCTGCGCAGGCGCAGGCCGGGTGGTTCGGGACGGGGCAGCTCGGGGCCTGGGCCGACCGGGGTGTGACCGGTACGGGCGGACCAGCTGGTCGGAAACCAGCCGACCTCGCCGCCGCATACCGGACAAAGAGGACCGAATGCGCCCCGGCCTGCCACGGGACCGCCGCTTTGTCGGCGCGCGGCTTTGCGATCCCCGGCCGTGTGACCATGGAAGTTCGTTGTTCTGAACGTTGGACTCGTTGTCCTGAACGTTGGACTCGCGACTGGCGCGGGGTGTCGGGATGACCGGGCGGGTCCGGGCGGCGGCGCTCTACGCGGGTGGGTTTCTGGGGCCGTTCGCGGGTGCCGTGCCGACCTCCATGTTTCCCGAGCTGGGCCGCGAGTTCGGGGTGGCCGACCACACCGCCTCCCTCTCGCTGACCGCCTACCTCGTCCCGTTCGCCGCCCTCATGCTGTTCTCCGGGACGCTCGGGGCCCGCTGGGGCGCCGGGCGCAGCGTGCGGGTCGCTTATCTGGTCTACGTGGCCGCCTCCGCGGGCTGTGTCTTCGCGGGGTCGTTCGAGGTCTTCCTCGCGGCGCGCGCGGTACAGGGCGGGGCCAACGCGTTCACCACTCCCCTGCTGCTCGCCGCCATCGGTGAGGTCACGCCCCGGGACCGGCTCGGGCGCGCGCTCGGGCTGTTCGGGGCGCTGCAGGCGGCGGGGACGACGAGCGCGCCGCTGCTCGGTGGGCTGGCCGCCGAGGTGGACTGGGCGTGGG
>NZ_JBOHGC010000031.1:0-3333 GCF_050699995.1 Actinokineospora sp.
ACCACTGGCTGCTTGACCAGGGCATCCCGGCGAACAAGATCGTTGTCGCGGGCGATTCCGCCGGCGGTCACCTGACCGCGGGGCTGCTCGCCGAACTGACCCGCCAGCGGATCGTCATGCCGGGCGCGGCGGTGCTGCTGTCCCCGTTCCTGGACCTGACCTGCACCCAACTCGACGAACGGGACGCCCGGCGTCGAGACCCGTACATCCCCCCGAACCGCGCGCGCGAAGCGGCGGCCCTCTACGCGGGGGAGGTGGCGGTGACCCACCCGCGCTTGACTGTCCTTAAAGGAAGCAAGCGGCGGTGGCCGCCGATGCTGATCCAGGTGGGTGACACGGAGTGCCTCCTGGGAGATTCGGAACGGCTCGCGACGGCCATGCGGATGGCGGGCGCGCACTGCGAGTTGCAGGTGTGGCCGGGGCAGGTGCATGTGTTCCCGGCGTTCTACCCGATCGTGCCGGAAGGAAGGCAGGCGATTCGCTATGCGGGCGAGTTCCTGCGGGAAGCGCTGTCGGAGGAACTGGCGGCTTGAGTGAAGGAACGCCATCGGGCAGCGGGGAAACTCAGCTGCGGGCCGGTGGCGTTCTTCGAATCACGGACACGCGCGACTGAGGACAGCGCAACCTCAACACAGTCCCCCTCGGACCCTGAGCCAACGCTGTAGCTGCTCTTCCGCCACATCGGCGCACTTCCTAGAGTTCGTGCTCGACCCGCTCGATGAGGGCGATGGAATCCACGGGGTCGAGCGCCACGGAACAAAGTCGATCAAATCCGACTATACAAGCCCGAACCTGCTCCACTTTCTCGATCTGGAACGAACCGGCGAGGCTCTCCACGTAGGCGAGGTCGGGTTCGTCCGTGCCCTCGAAGCTCAGCACCGTGAACGACCCATCCATCCCCACATGCGGCTCCGCGCCCGGTGCCACGACCCGGAGGGAAACGGTGGGGAGCCGAGCCATCTCGATGAGGTGGCGAAGCTGGGCCTTCATCACGGCGGTCGAACCGACCGCCCGCCGCAGCACGGTGTGATCGATGATCGCGGCGAGATGCAGCCGATCATCTACGGAGTGCAGCCGCTTCTGCCGGATCAACCGCACCCGCACATCCCGCTCGATCTGCTCGGAGTTCTTGGCGATGCCATCGCCGCCGAACAGCGCCCGCATATGCCCCTCGGTCTGGAGGAGCCCCGGCACATGCGCCAACTGGAACGTTCGCTGGGATGAAGCAGCGGTCTCTAGGGCGATGTAGCCGCGCGCCACCACTCCATGGGCCTGCCACCAACCCTTCGCGCGGCGGGCAGCCCGGACTTGTTCCAGGTAGGGCTCCCAGTCGTTCACCGGGATCACGTAGAGATCCAGCAGGAACTTGGCCAGCGGTATGTCCGGGGCGACCTCCCCGTTCTCGATCCGGCTCAACCTCCCCGTCGAGATCTCCGTCCGCCGGGCCACCTCGGCAGCCATCAGCCCCGCAGCCTCCCGCAACTCTCGAAGCTTCTTCCCGAGCATCCGCCGCTGAAACGGCGGCGACTGATGTGTACCCACCGGAGCCCTCCCCGCACTGTCCGTGCCCATGATCCCGAGTGGAGACTCGAAAGCGGAACTTCCGCATCGGCGCGTCCGTTCGCCGGTTGTGGAATGGGTCATCCCGATCCCTGTGCTGCTGCTGGTCGCCGTCGGCGACTACGAGCTCCGCGCGCAACGGTGGCGGAAGCGGGCAGGGACACCGATCTCCTATGCTTGAGCGGAACTTCCGCGACGCCTCCTCCGGGTCCGAGATACGCCCGGACCCTTGTCCCACATGGTCATCTGGGACCCCTGGCACCGGCTCGAATACCACCGCATCCACGGCAGAGGACGAAAAGAGCACGCGTACACCGAATCCGTGGCGGACAACGGCTGGAAGCTCCTCATCACCGGCATGACCCGCGCTCAGTGGTTCGTCACCTACACCCGCGTCTGCGCCGAGGACTACCTCGCGCGCAAGAACGCACCACCGGGCGACTACGTCATCGCCGTCTACCGCACCGGCCGCAGCCGCGATGGCGAACGCATCCCGTTGGGCTCGATCCGAATCACGTTTGACGGCCCGACAGACTCCGACCACACGATCGGGTGATGAGGGTCTGATCTGCGGAAATGTGGCCGTTCGACCGGTAGTGTCGAACATGTGTTCAGTGCTGAGCGGGTCGCGGGGATGAGCGACGTCGAGGTGTTGGACCTGCTGCGCGATCTGGAGCGTGAGCAGGCCGCCCGCGACGCCGTGAAGGTCCGCGCGCTGGCACGGATGGCCGAACTGCGCCCCGGCCGCGATCAGGGTGGGCACCGCTTCGCCGGTGCCGAGGTCGGTGCGGCGTTGGCGTGGACCCCGGCGCAGGCGGCCACCCAGGTCGCGCTCGCCGCCCGGCTTACCACCCTGTTCCCGTCCACTGTGGACGCGTTGGCCGATGGTCGGATTGATCTGGCCCGGGCGCACGCGCTGGCCGAGATCACCGCGACCCTGTCCGATGAGCACGCCTGCGAGGTGGAGTCCTGGATCCTGGTCCGCGCCGGGCATAAGACGATCGCCGGGTGGCGGCAGGCATTGCGGGCGAAGAAGGACCGCATCGACCCCGACGGGGCCGACCGCCGCCGCGAGCAACGCCGCCGGGAACGGCGGGTCGAGCTGTATGCCGCCGATGACGGCATGGCGCACTTGGACGTCTACGACACCGGGGAACGGCTGCGCGCGGTGTACCTGATGGTCGACAAGATGGCGCGCACCATGCGTGCGGCCGGTGCCGCCGACACCCTCGACACCCTGCGCGCGGACGCCCTGTACGACCTGGTCGTGAACGGCGGTGGGCGTGGGGTCACCGTGGAGTTGCAGGTCGCCGTCCCCTACACCGTGCTGCTCGGCGCGAACCTGGGCGGCACCCTTGAGGGGTACGGCAGCGTCCCGAACATCGTCATCAAGGAACTGATCACCGCCCACGACACCAGCTGGCGGCGCATCCTCACCGACCCCGTCGGGAAAGTCCTCGAAGCCGGCACCCGCCGCCACCCCGGCGCCGACCTCACCCGCCACATCCGCCTGCGCGACCAAACCTGCCGCTTCCCCGGATGTCACCGGGCGGCGACATCATGCGAACTCGACCACACCATCCCCCACAGCCACGGAGGCTCCACCAGCGCACCCAACCTCGGCAGCCTGTGCAAACTGCACCACAAACTCAAAGACCAACCCGGCTGGCGCCTCAAACAAACCCGACCAGGACTGTTCGTCTGGACCACACCCACCGGCGAGAACCACGCCGTCGACCAAGAACCACTCATCGACTACGACATGCCCTCACC
>NZ_JBOHGC010000032.1:0-30259 GCF_050699995.1 Actinokineospora sp.
CGGCTAGTGGCCGTCCCGGTGAGTCCGGCGGGTTCGGCTGGGACTTGGCGGTCGCGGGCGCCGAGCCGGATCGCTTGGGGTCGGTGTCGCGCTGGATTTGCCACTGGAGTTTCTCCGGGCGCGGCTCGGGCTCCTCGCGGGGCTCGTCGCCGGGGGGTGTCCACTGTGTCATGTCGGCCTCAGTCCCGGTACTTGACCGTCGGGGGCGCGGCCTGTTCGCCCGCCTGGGTGAGCCAGCGTCCGTAGCTGGCCGTCCACGAGCCGCTCGCGATCGACTTCTCCAGCACACCGTTGACGAACCGGACCATGTCCTCGTTCGCCTTGGGGATGCCGATGCCGTAGGGCTCCTCGGTGAACCGCGGTCCGACCATCTTCACGTTCGGGTCCTGCGCGACCATCCCGGCGAGGATCGTGTCGTCAGTGGACACGCCGACGACCTGTCCCTGCTGCAGCATCAGCAGGCAGTCCGTCCAGTTGTCCACCGCGACGACCTCGGGTGGGGCGGGGGAGTCGCGCAGCTTGTTCAGCGACGTGGAGCCCTTGGCCGCGCAGACGCGCTGGCCGCGCAGCTGGTCGACGCCGGTGATCTCGGAGCCGCGGTCGACCAGCAGGCGCTGGCCCGCGACGTAGTAGATCGCGGAGAAGTTGATGTCGACCCAGCGGGCGCAGGTCGCGGTCATCGTGCGGACGACGATGTCGACCTCGCCCTTCTGCAGCGCGGGGATCCGCTCCGCCGAGGTGATGACCTTGAACTGGACCTTGTTGGCGTCCCCGAAGATCGCGGCGGCGATCTCGCGGACCCGGTCGATGTCGAAGCCCTCGATCTGGTTGCTGGTCGGGTTTCGGAACCCGAACAGGAAGGTGTTCTGGTCGACGCCCGCGATGAGCCTGCCGCGGTCCTGGATCTTCTTCATCGTGGACCCCTCCGGCATCGCGCCGGGGCCGGGCATCGCGCCGGGGCGCAGGCTGGCCGTGGGGTCGCACGGCGGGACCTGGGTGGCCGCGCCGGTCGTGGCGGGCGGGTTCACGACCACGCCCACCGGCTCTGGCCGTTGGGCGGACTGGACGGCGGCCAGGTCGACCGGCTTGCCCGTGGCCGAGCAGCCCGCCGCCAGCATCGCCAGTGCCGCTACGAGTGCCGCTGTGGCACGCCTCATCGGTACTCCCGCAGTCGTTGCCGGATGCCGAGCAGGATCCCGGCGGCGGCGATGATCGCCAGCACGACGACGCCAGGGACCAGGCCGGTCAACGCCGCGCCGGCGTATTTGGTCTGGATGAAGAACACCTCGCGGCCCGCGTTGAGGGCCGTGATCAGGTTCTTGTCGAGCTTGCCGAACTCCGTGGCCGAGCTGTCCGGCGCGGCGCCGATGGCCGTGGCCACGGCCTCCTCGTACTGCCCGCCGTCGTCGAGGTCGCGGATCTTCTTGTGCGCGGCGACCCACGCGTCGGCGTTGGCGAGGGCCTGGTCGACCTCACCGGCGATGGCGGGGCTGGAGGCCAGTTCCCTGGCCTGGCGCAGCAGGTTGTTCGGGCCACCGCCGCTGAAGGTGACCGAGAGTTTCTGCCATTCCTTCTCGTACCCGGGCCCGTCGCCGCGGGCGACCAGCGTCAGGGTCTCGTCGGCACGGCACTTGAGCGAGTTGATCCTGGCCTGCACCAGCACGTCGACTTGCTGCGAGCCGTTGCGTTCGCCGTCGGCGACCTGGGTGGCGCCGATGATCAGTGCCGCCGACCCCCAGACGAGGGCCAAGGCGACGGCGAGGGTCGCGCCGAACAGGCCGACGTTGACCAGCCGGTTGGTCTTGCGGGTCAGGTAGCGCTGGGTCATGACGAGCGCGGCGAGCAGTCCCACGGTGAGCACGAGGGTGAACCACGGAAACGACCTGGCCTCGGCCTGGCCCGCCTTGAGCCGGTCGTAGTCGATCGCGTAGAGCTGCTCGGCGGCGGGCAGGATCTTCGACCGCATCAGCCCCGACGCCTCGCGCAGGTACGCGGCACCTGCCGGGAAGCCCTGGCGATTGTTGGTGCGCGCCGTCTCGATGAGTCCCGTGTAGACGGGCAGCTGCTGGGAGAGCGTGTTGACCTGCTGCTCGGCCAGCGAGTCGCCCGCGACATCGGAGGACGCCTTGCCGAGGGCGGCGCCCGCCTGGGCGATGTCGAACTCGTAGCGTGACCGCAGCGCGGCGGGCTCGACACCGCCGGAGAGGAACGCGCTCGCCGCGGTGGCGTCGGCGTCCGACAGCGACCGGTAGATCTGCTGCGCGGCCGCGGCCAGGGGCTCGCGGTGGTCGGTGAGCTCGTCGAGCGTGGACTGCTTCGTCTGCAGCGTCACGGCGGCGAACAGGCCTGTGACCACGGTCAACAGAAGCAAGCCGACCGCGATGAGGCTCAGCCTGCCAGGGGTCGTCGTCGCCGAGTGGGTCACTCGGCGCAACGGGGAAGCCTGCCTGGCCTCGGCGGTCACCACGGATACGTCCACGGGGTAACAGTCAACAACACAAACCCACCCACAACGCCCGCTTTCCCCCGGCGGTTATCTGGCTGTGACGCCGGCACTCTTATCGGAAAGAACCTAGTCGACCGCCCTGCGGCGAGCCACCACGGCTGGATTTAACCTGCCGCGCCGCCGTGGCGACGGTGAGTCACCAAAAGTCCTTCTTGCGCGCAGGTCAATCGCCTGGTTGCCCTCTGGTTCTGCCCCCTGACCTCTGGGACCGTCGTCATATGACCAGTGATCACAACAGGCGGCATGTCGCCACGTTCTGCGGCCAGTGCAGCTGCGGCTGCCCGGAGCTGTGGATCGATCCGGACGCACCCCAGGGGAAGCGGGTGGTCCTCACCGACGACTTCGGCCAGCGCATCCAGATGAGCGTCGGACAGCTCACCGACCTCGTGGCCGACGTCAAGAACGGTGTCCTCGACGAAGTGCTCATCCCGAGCTAGCCCACCGTGGCCACCTGGCTCGGGTGGACGTGCACGGCGGCCTTCCTGGCCGTCGCCGGGTACGCGGTCGCCCGACTGGTGGTCGCGTGCCGCACACCCGGCTCGGGCGGGTGTCACCGCACGGTCGACACCGCGCACGCCCTGATGGCGCTGGGGATGGCGGTGATGTGCTCGCCGGTCGGCGGGCCGCTGCCGATGGCCGGGTGGCAGACCGTCTTCCTGCTGCTCACGGCCTGGTTCGTGGTCCGCAGGGAACCGGTGTCCGGGTGGCACGGCGGCGGGCTGCACCACGCGGTCGGCGGGCTGGCGATGCTCTACATGCTCACCGCAGTCCCGCACAGCGCCCACGCGATGGCGTCCCCCTGGAGTCCCCGGATGGCCGGGGAGCAGGCGGCGCTGCCCCTGCTCGGGTGGATATTCGTCGGCTACTTCGCGGTGCACGCCGCGCGGCTGGCCCGGGTGAGCCTGCGCTCGGACACACACCGGGTGGCCGCGGGTTGCCAGGGCGTCATGGCGGTGGGGGCGGGCGGAATGATCCTGGCCCTGCTGTGAAGACTCCTTACACAACTCGAACCCTTTCCTGGCGTCTCCTTGATCCGGCTCTGTGACAGTCAGATCATCAGGTCGTCAAGGGAGGAACTGCCATGCGGGTCAAGCAGTGGGCCGTGGTCGCGGCCATCGTGAGCGGGGTCAGCCTGATCGGCGGCGGGGTCGCGGCGGCGCAGCCGAGCGCACCGGTCACCATCACCCTGAGCCCGGAGCAGGTGCAGAACCTGTGTGAGAAGCGCCTGCCGAAGGCGGAGCAGCGGATCACCAAGCTGCTGACCCGGATCAACGGCGACGCGCAGGTCAAGGGGTCGGTCGCGTGGCTCAAGGCGCGGGCGGAGAAGGAACGGGCGGCGGGCCGGGAGACCAGCGCCCAACTGCTGGAGGAGCGCGCCGAGCGCCGGGCGGGCCGGGTCGAGCAGCTCAACAAGCACAAGGACCGGGTGACCGAGTTCCAGTCGAGGCACTGTGGTGCCAAGTGAAGCGCGCGCTGACCATCGCGGCGCTGCTGCTGGCCTGCGTCGCCTGCGAGCGGCAGCCCGCGGCGCCGGCGCCCGGATCATCGGGCACCTCGGAAATCGATCAGATCGAGTCCACCCTCGACGCCATCGAATCCGAGCTGGCGGGCGATTAGCCTGACGGCCATGGAGTCCCGTGGGCTGGTGCTCGTGGTCGAGGACGACCCGGCGATCGCCGAACTGGTCACGCTCTACCTGCGCCGCGACGGGTTCGGGGTGCAGGTGGAGACCAACGGGGTCGCGGCGCTCGCCGCGGCCCGGCGGGTCAAGCCGGTCGCGGTGGTGCTCGACATCGGGCTGCCCGGCATGGACGGCATCGAGGTCTGCCGTGCGCTGCGCAAGGACGGCGACTGGACCCCGGTGCTGTTCGTGACCGCGCGCGACGACGAGGTCGACCGGGTGCTCGGCCTCGAACTCGGCGCCGACGACTACGTGACCAAGCCGTTCAGCCCGCGCGAGCTGGTGGCGCGGGTGCGCACGGTGCTGCGGCGGGCCAACGGGCCGGGCGCGGGGGAAGTGTTGTCGGCGGGTGGGACCCGGCTCGACCTCGGCGAGCGTCGCGTGTGGACGGACGCGGGCGAGGTCGCGCTGACGTCGACGGAGTTCGACCTGCTGGCCCACCTGATGCGCAGGCCGGGCCAGGTGTTCGACCGGGCGCAGCTGCTGAGCGCGGTCTGGGGGTACGCCGCCGCGGCCGGGACCCGGACCGTCGACGTGCACATCGCGCAGCTGCGCGCGAAACTCGGGCCGCACTGTCCGATTAGGACTGTCCGGAGCGTCGGCTATTCGGTGGAGCGGCAGTGAAGCGGGCGTCTATCGCCGTCCGGATCACCGCCCTTGGCCTGGCGGTGGCCGGGGTGGTCGCCGTGGTCGGCGGGCTGGTGTCGGCGCGGCTGGTGGTGCAGACGGCGCGTGAGGTGACCAGACAGACGCTGTCCGACCAGGCCGATGTGGTCGCGGGCCAGCTCTCCGACAGCAAGCTCGGTCTGCGCCGGGTGGTGGAGGTGCTCGGCGGTCAGGGCGTGGCGGTGGTTCAGGTGCGGCCCAACGGGAACGTCGTCAGCTCCGACGCCACCGCCGAGCGCGCGGCGCGGCAGGCGGGCATCACCGAGCTGGCCGGGCCGGTGCACACGACGGTAGAGCTCAACGGCCGGGTCCTGCTCGTCGAGCTGCGGCCCGCCGATCCGCGCGGGGCGATCGGCCTGGTCCGGGAGACGGAGACGGCCAAGGGGGTCGGCCGGACCCTGGTCCGCAACATCGCCTTCGCGCTGGGCCTTGGCTTGCTGGTGGCCGCGGTCGCCGGGCTGATCCTTGCCGGGCTGCTCTCCCGACCCCTACGGCGAACGGCGGCGGTGGCCACGTCGATGAGCCACGGCAGACGCGACCTGAGAGCCCCGGTTGACGGCCCGCGCGAGGTGGCGGAGGTGGCGGCGTCGGTGAACGAGCTGGCGGACGCGCTGCACCGTAGCGAAGCCAGGCAGCGCGACTTCCTGCTGTCGGTGTCCCACGAACTGCGCACTCCGCTGACGGCGGTGAAGGGTTTCGCCGAGTCCCTGGCCGACGGCGTGGTCACCGGCGACGCGGTCGCCGCGGCGGGCCGCACGATCGACCAGGAGGCCACCAGACTCGACCGGCTGGTGGCCGACCTCCTCGACCTGGCCCGCCTGGGCGCCGACGACTTCCGCCTCGACGTGGTCGCCGTCGACCTCACCGCCCTGGTGACCGAGACGGCGACGGTGTGGTCGGCCCGCTGCGCCGCCGCCGGAATCCGCTTCAGGCTGGAGGCGCCAGCCGAGCCGGTGGTCGTCCATGCGGATCCGCGCAGGCTGCGGCAGGTGCTGGACGGCCTTGCCGAGAACGCGCTTCGGGTCACCCCGTCCGGCAGGCCCATGGTGCTCGCGTTGTCGCGGGAGCCTGGTGCGGCCGTCTTGCAGGTGCGCGACGGCGGACCTGGGCTGGCGCCGCAGGACTACGCGGTCGCCTTCGAGCGGGGCGTGCTGAACGCGCGCTACAGCGGGAGCAGGCCCGTGGGCACGGGAATCGGGCTGGCGCTGGTGCATGGGTTGGTCAACCGGATGGGCGGGGTGATCGAGGCAGGCCCCGCCCCGGAGGGCGGGGCCGCGTTCACCGTCCGATTCCGAACCGCCTGACCGGTTACTGGGTGGCGCCCTTGAGGACCGCGTACAGGGCGGCGACGGCGGTGGGGTCGCCTTCGGTGGTGACGGCGTCCTCGTCGGTGCGGCGCCAGAGCCAGCGGAGGAGGGTTTCCGGGTCCGCGCGGACGGTGGCGTCGGCCGTGCCGTCGGGTTCGGTGAGGGTGACGACCGTCGGGTCGAGGTTGACCAGCCAGGACGCGCCGTCGGTCTCGACCAGGACGCGCCGTCGGTCTCGACCAGGACGCGTTGGCCGGTCAGCGAGTCCAAGGCGCCGGCGAAGTCCTCGCGGAAGTGGTGGGAGGCGAAGGCGAGGAAACGGTCCAAGACCTCATCGATCCCGTCCACGGCCAGGTCCTGCGAGATCGGCGCCGACTCGACGCCCGCGGCCAGTTCGGCGTCGATTCGGTGGATCACCGTTTCCTGGGTCATCCGCCGGATCCAGAACGCGACCGTCTGGTCGGGAGGGCTGTCGGTGCGCAGCCGGGCGAAGTCCGAGGCGAGGCAGTCGAGGTAGCGGTGGGAGTCCATCTGGCACACCCAACCAGTTGCCGCCGCCCGGTTCGCGCCCGGTTTTCGCGAAGCTAGTCCGTGAGACCCGCCGCAGAGGAGAGGAGCTTCTCGTGGGTCCAGGTCAGTTCGCCGCTCTCGAAGTCCCGGACCACCGACCGCAGCCAGGCCAGTTCCGCGCGGCCGACGGCCTGCGCGTACTCCTCCTCCAGCCCGAAGATCCGCGGCAGCCCGGTGACCTCGGCGAGGGACTCGTCCAGTGACCGCTCCAGCACGTCGGCGCGGGTCCGGAGGCACTCGGCGACCTCGGTCGGTTCCATGATCAGCATCGAGGCCAGCGCGGCGGGGAAGGCGGGGAACTCGGTCGCGGGTGTGCTCAGCAGTTCGCGCAGCCAGGCCACGACCGTGCGCGAGCCCTCTTCCGTGAGCTCGTAGACCGTGCGCTCGGGGCGACCCTCCTCGCGGGCGGTGTTGCGGACTCGGATGAGTCCGACCCGGTCGAGGCGCTCAACCGTTTGGTAGACGCTGTTGCGCTGCGCCACGTTCGCGACCCGGTCCTTGGCTCGCTCCTTGATCAGCTCGCGCATCCGGTACGGGTGCATCGGCTGCTCGGCCAAGAGCACCAGCAGGACGAGGGCCAGCGGCGATGGGCGGTGCGACCGGCTCGACATGAACCGCAGCCTAACCGCTTGGTAAACTTAGTCATAATATGTATAGTCATGACATGACTTCTAACATCCTCATCATCGGCGGAGGCATCGCAGGTCCCGTGACCGCGATGGCGCTCCGCGAAGCAGGTATCGACTCGACCGTCTACGAGGCCTACGACCAGACCGCCGACGGCGTCGGCGCGTTCCTCGGGCTGGCGCCCAACGGATTGCACGCGCTGCACGTGCTCGGCCTGGACGAGCAGGTCCGGTCCGCCGGCTTCGACAGCCCCGATCTGCGGGTGGGCCTGACCCGCGAGAAGTCGGTCTTCGAGACCTCGTTCGCGGGCACCCGTTCCGACGCGCTGCCGCCCATCACGATCAAGCGCGGCGACCTCTACTCGGTCCTGCGGGACGAAGCCGTGCGCCGGGGTGTCCGCATCGTCTACGGCAAGCGCCTGGTGGACGCCTCGTCGACCGACACCGGTGTCGTGGCCCGGTTCGCCCACGGGACGACCGCGGAGGGCGACCTGCTGATCGGCGCGGACGGGCTGCAGTCACGGGTCCGCAACCTCATCGACCCGACCGCCCCCGCGCCGCGGTACGTGCCGTTCCTCAACACGGGCGGCTTCGCCCAAGGCGTCGCGGTCGATCTTCCGGTCGGCACGACGCAGATGCTCTTCGGCAGGCGGGCGTTCTTCGGTTACGCGCCCGCGCCGGACGGCTCGGTGTGGTGGTTCGCCAACCCGGCGCAGCGCAAGGAGTTGTCGCGCGCCGAGCTGGACGCGATCACGTCGGAGCAGTGGCGGGTCCGACTGGTCGAGCTGTTCAAGGACGACGACCCGCTGATCGGCGAGCTGATCCGGGCCACCCCGGTGATCCCGCCGTGCTGGGCGACCTACGACTTCCCGTCGGCGCCGCGCTGGCACCGCGGCCGAATGCTGATCATCGGCGACGCGGCGCACGCGACGTCGCCGTCGGCGGGCCAGGGCGCGTCGATGGCTTTGGAGGACGCCGTCGAGTTGGCCCGCTGCCTGCGTGACCTGCCCGACCACACCCGCGCTTTCACCGCCTACGAGGGATTTCGGCGCGAGCGGGTCGAGCGGATCGTGGCCACGGGCAAGCGGAACGGCTCGCAGAAAGGGCTCGGCCCGATCGGCCGAGCCCTCCTGCCACTGGTGTTCAAGGTGCTGCCCAAGCCGAGGCTGGACTGGATGTACGACTACCGCTCGCCGTGGAGCGAGCCGGTCGCGGTGTGACCCCGGATCGCCGAACCGATGTCGCCGACGCGGTCGGCCAGCAGGCCGACCGCTCCGACCGCGCGGCTCATCGGGTCGCTTCCGTCGCCACCCAAGGCCTTCTCCCGCAGGTAGGCGGCTTTGACCACCGCCCAGCGCTCGGCCTGCTCGGGTGCGAGCCTGCCGCGCAGTTCCGCGAGTTTGAGCAGGTTGGCCTCGGCGCCCGCGGTGAGGGTCTGCGCCTCGCCCTGGTAGTGGTCGTCGATGACCGCTTCCAGTTCGGCGTAGTTCATCACCGGGACGATGCGCTCCGCGAGCTTGTTCATGTTGCGGTACGAGCCTTGCAGCCCGAACGGCGGCTCGGTCCGCGAGGAATCGGCTTGAGCGGCCGACTCGATGTAGGCCTGGTTGTTGGCCAGCACCACTTCCTGCACGCGCAACAGCTTGCGCAGCACGGAAAGGATCTGCTCGACCTCCACCGCGGAATACGGGTGCGAGAGCTGGTCGGAGCGGACCGAGTCGTCACCGCGGGCCATCCGGACGAACAGGCCGATGTCCGCACGCTCCCGTGTGGACAGTGGAGCGAGAACCGGGTTCGAGGTGAGCGAGTTCTCCACGTAGCTCAACGCGAACAGCTCTTCCCGACCGGACAGCACGTCACCGAGGTTCCACACGTCGGCCCGGTTGGCGAGCATGTCCGGGACACGGAAGCGCTTGCCGGACTCGGTGTACGGGTTGCCCGCCATGCAGACGGCAAACCGCTTGCCGCGCATGTCGTAGGTTCGGGTGCGGCCGTCCCAGACGCCTTCCATCCGGCGCTGTGCGTCGCACAGGGAGATGAACTTCTGCAGCAGCTCCGGGTTGGTGTGCTGGATGTCGTCGAGGTAGAGCAGGACGTTGTTGCCCATCTCGAGCCCGAAGTTGATCTTTTCAATTTCTTGACGAGCGGTCGCATTGGGGGCGTCCGCGGGGTCGATGGATGTCACTTCATGACCCAGTGCCGGACCGTTGACCTTGACGAACAGCAGACCCAGGCGGTTGGCGACGTACTCCATCAACGTCGTCTTGCCGTAGCCGGGCGGGGAGATCAGCAGCAGCAGGCCCATCTGGTCGGTGCGCTTGGCGTCGCCCGCCGCGCCGAGCTGCTTGGCAAGGTTGTCGCCGATGAGCGGCAAGTAGACCTCGTCGAGCAGCCGGTTGCGGACAAACGCGCTCATGACCTTCGGCTGGAACTCGGTCAGCCGCAACCGGGACTTCTCCGCGGCGACCAGGGACTCGCGTTTGCGCTGGTAGGCGCGGAACGCGGACACCTGCTCGACGCGGAACCGCTTGGTGCGGGCCAGGAACTCGTCGAGCCGCAGGTCGAGCGCGCGGTCGGCGACGCGCGGGTGCGCGCCGAGCAGGCCCTCGACCCGCTCGGTGAGCGCGGCGGACGAGTCGTGCCGGGGCAGATCCGCGCACAGCTCGATCGCGACCGCCTCCGGCAAGTCCACCTCGGACAGATCGGTGGTCGCCTGGAACGCGCCGAGCCAGGCGAGGACCAGCTGGTGCCGGGTGCCGAGATCATCACCCAGCGAACGCAGGTCCTCGTCGAACTGCTGCCCGCAGGCGGCCCGGAACCGGTCGACCATCGTGCGGGCGGCGGCGCTCGTCACGAACCCCAGCGGCGCGCTCGCCAGTTCCTCGAACAGGTACTCCCCGACATCCTCGACCGGGAGCCCCGCGCTCGTCAGGAACTGAGACGCCGCAAGAGAAAGCTCCCCGCACAGGGCGGTGATGGCGGCGGGCGGACCGAAAGCGGAGCGGACCCGGGCGAGCGAGCCCGCGCGGATCGTCCACTGGTTCCGGGTCGCCTCATCGGTGCCATACGCCCAGAACAGCTGGGCGGCCGCGCGGACCGCGGGCGAGTAGCGCAGCAGCCCGGCGCCCGCGTGCAGCCGCAGCAGGACGTCGAGGATCTGGGTGGCGTCGTGGTCGTGGACGCCGCGTTCGTAACCCTCGTCGTAGCGGCTCTCCGCGACCTTGCGGACCTCGGCGAGCAGACTCTCCGACTCGCGCAAGGCGACAGCATCGCCGGAGTCCAAAATGGACGCCGCGAGGTGCTCGGCCCGGTAGACCTGCGGTGACTCGGACACCAGCAACTGCGACCAGAACACACTGGTGTGCTGGAAGTCCTGGTCGCGCACCGGCGATCGGTAGTCGGTGCCGGTGACCGCGAAGGCCATCTCGTCGCCGTGCGGAACCAGGGTCAGGTCCAGCGGCTGGGTGTTGACGGCGAAGGCGTGCTTGCCGAAGCGCAGCGTGTCACCGCCGTCGCTGAACAGGTCGAGCCGGTCACGCAGTGAGCGGCCCGCGTCCTGCCGAGCGGCCTTGACCCTGCCCGCGAGTTCCTCGGCCCGGACCTGGTCGCCGAGTTCGCGCAGGTCCGCGGTGACCGAGCGCAGCTTGGCGACCATCGGGTCGGACGCGAAGTAGGTGTTGACCTCGTCGATCGTGGCCAGGCTCGCCACCCGGCGGGTGACGCTGGCCAGCACCCGCTCGGCCGACTCGACGAGCCGGTCGGCGCGGCGGGCGCGGTCGTCGAGCAGGGCCTGCTTGCGCGAGGAGAACGCCTCGTAGACGTCGGTGCGCTTCTTGCCCAGTTCGGTGAGGAAGTCGTCGAACGCGCCGAAGCGCGACTCCAGGTTCTCCACCTGGAGCATCAGGCTGCCGAGTTGCTCATCGCAGCGCTCAGGGGTGTCGGCGACCGCGAGCGCCCCGGTGATGGCCTGCCCGAGCAGCGCGAACTCCGCGGCGAACTCGGCGCGACCCTCGGTGGCCAGCAGTTCCTTGCGCCGGGCGATGAGGGTGGCGCGGGCCCGGTTGACTCCGGCGAGCACCTCACCGATGCGTTCCAGGATGGACGTTCGGGCCGTCGCGTCGGCGATGTCGAGCGAGCCGACGACCTCGGTGACGACCTCCAGGCCCTCGGACTGCTCGCTGAGCCGCTCGCTGATCGGCGCCGCCTCGGCGACGGTGGCGATCGACTCGGCGTCGGCGACCAGCTTGGCGACCTGCTCGTGGTACCCGGTGAACGCGTCGGCGCCTTGCAGGAAGCGAACCGCGCGCTGGCCCGCCGAGGTCTGCTCCTCGGCCACCATCGCGTCGAGGGAGTCCACAGTAGACAAGTCGACATATCGCTGTTCGCGCAGCGTGATGAGCCGGCCCTGGGCGCGGCGCAGCTCGGCGAGCTGGGAAACCCAGGCGGCTGCCGACTTCGGCGCCTCGCCGCGCACGGTCCGCACCAGGGTGGTGATCTGGGCCGAGGTCTCGGCCAGCACCTTCGCGGCCTGCTCGGTCAGCGCGGTGACGGTCTCGAACTCGTCGAGCACCTGCTCGGCGGTCGCGCGCACCTCGGCGAGCGGCTCGCGCAGCTCACCGAGGTCCAGCCAGTGGTAGACGTCGAACGCCCGCGAGCAGGAGGCGATCAGCGACTCGAAGACCGCCGCCGAGGGCGCCATGTCGTCGACCATGTGCGCCACCGACAGGCAGTCGGAGATCCCGCGCACCAGCTCCGGGTTGCCGACCCGCTCCAGCGGCCCGGTCCCGACCGGCTGCGCGGCGGCGTAGGTGTCGGACAGGTACGGCGTCTGCCAGACCTGCATCGGGTGCACCCGGGTCGGCTCTTCGGAGACGGCCCGGAACACCACCAGGGTTCCGTCGTCGAACAGCGAATACCCGTGGCACACCAGCGGGTTCGCCACTTCCTTGCGGATGAGGTTGTACGGCAGCAGCAGCGAGCGGCCGTCGCCGCGGGCGTGGAAGACGAACAGCACGTCCTCACCGTTGGGCGAGCGGATGACCCGCTCGTACTCCAGGTCGGTGACGTCGGTGTCGAACGTCTTGTGCACGCCGGTGGCGAGGTAGTAGCCGCCGGGGAAGATGAGGCCTTGGTCCTCCGGCAGCCGCCTGCACGCCTGGCCGATTCCGTCGAGCCGCACCACGGACTTGGTGTGGGTGTTGAAGACCAGGTGCCGCCAGACGGTCTCGTTGTAGGGCCGAACGCGGATGAGGATCAGCGGCCCGACCTCGGCGTAGTGCACATCGGCGTCGGCCAGGCTCTGTAGCGGCTCGGCGACCGGCTCGGCATAGATGCCCTCGCCGGTCTCGGTGTTGTTCTCGATCTTCAGCGTGAGATCGCCGTGGATCGTCTCGACGAACACCTTGTCCAGGATGGAGATGTGCGGGAACCGGCCGAGCACGTGGTTGTCCCGAGTCGTCTCGACCCACTCGAAGTCGTGCGACGGCGGGAAGACGTGGTCCCGCTCACCTCGATTGTCCTCATAGGACACCAGTCCGCTGGGGGTGATCTTCCAGCGCAGGACCTTGATGTCCTCGGTGCGCGGACCGGTCTGGAACACCGCCAGCAGCTTGCCCTCGACCCGGCGCAGCTGCAGCAGCCGGGTCTCGCGGTAGTACCGGTACAGCTCGCCGAAGTCGCGGACGAACTGCTCGTCACGCAGCAGCTCGGGCAGCTCCTCGGCGCCCGCCGCGTCGAACCGGAACGCCTCGCCGTCGCGGACGAAGGTGTGCAGGGAGAACACGTCGTCGATCGTGGTCTCCGGCCTGAGGCCGATGAACACGTTGTACCCGAACAACATCAGCCCGCCGATGGAAATGATGTCGCGTGGGACGCAGTTGTTCTCGGTGCGGATCCGGTCGTTGCCGACCAGCCGCAGCTCGGTCCCGCCGAACACCCGAAGGCGTTCGGCGTTGAGCGCCTCGGCCCGGCGGGCCAGCTCGGCGGCTTGCTCGCCGAGCCGGGCCCGCAGCACCTCGTACGTGCCCGCGTCGAGCGCGGGTGCCTCCGGTGTGGTCACTTCAGTCGTCGTCACCGCGGTCGGGTCAGCTCTGCGCGGCGGCCAGGGCGGCGACCGGCTGGTCGGCGATGCCGAGGCGCTGCGCGTGGCCGAGCAGCTCCTGCAGCTTCGTCGAGTCGCCACCACCGGTGTTGATCAGCTTGAGCAGCAGCGCGGACACGGTCAGGTTCTTGACGTCGTTGGTGCCGAAGGACCCGAGGATGCCCTTGAGGTCGTCGGTGAAGCTCGCCGAGCCGTTGAGCCAGGCGCCGCCGAGCTGCTGCGCGACCGACGAGTGGTCGACGAAACCGTCGACCGACTTGCCCATGGTGATCGCGCCGACGATCTTGTCGAAGAACATGGTCTCGCCGCCGACGATGTCGATGTCGGCCTTCTCCAGGCCCGCGGCCAGCACCATGGCCTGCGCCTCGGCGACCTCGCGCTGCGCGTCGATGCCCTTGAGGCGGACCTCCTTGTCGGCTTCGAGCCGCAGGCGGTACTCCTCGTGGCCGCGGGTCGCGTCGTCCATCGCGGCCAGCGCGCCCGCCTTGTCGGACAAACCTTCGGCCTCGCCCTTGAGCTTCTCCTTGATGCCCTCGGCCTCGGCCATCGCCTTCTCGCGGTAGACCTGCGCCTCCGCGCGGCCGACCTTCTCGATCGCCGCCGCGTCGCGCTCACGGACCTGGACGTCGGCCAGCCCCTTGGCCGCCGCTTCCGCCTGCGCGCCTTCGGCGAGCCGGATCATCGCCCGGGTGTCGAGTTCGGCGGCCTGCTGGCGGGCCTCGGCGAGCACCAGTTCCTCGCGCGCCTTGTGCTTGGCCGCGGCCTCGGACGCCTCAGCCGCCTTGATGTCCTTGACCAGGCTTTCCTGGGCTTCGGCCTCCGCGCCGATGACCAAAGCCTGACGCTTGCGCTCGGCCTCCTCGACCAGCCGCAGCCGCTTGATGTTCTCTTCCTGCTCCGCGACGGTCTTGTCCACGGCGATGCGCTCGCGGACGACCTCGGCGACGGCCCGCTTCTCGGCCTCGACCTCTTTGTTCTTGGAGATGGTGGACAGCTCGGTCTCGCGCTCGCGGGCGATGACCTCCAGCATCCGGTCCTTCTCGATGCGCTCGGTCTCGATCGCGATGACCCGCTCGCGGTTCTTCTCCGCCACCGCGATCTCGCGGGCCTTGTTCTCGGTCTGGATGCCGAGCGCTTCCTCGGTGCGCAGGTGCGCGGTGTTGGCCTTGAGCCGCTCCTCGGCCTGGACCTTGGCGGTCTCGGCCTCTTCACGGGCGCGCATCGTGTCGACCTCGCGGCGCTGCTTGATCTCCGCGTCCGCCTGCCTGCGCTCGAGTTCCAGGATGGCCTCCCGCGCGTCGACGTTCTGGCGGGTGATCTCCTTCTCCTCGTTGCGCTGGAACTCGTTGGTGCGGATGTGCTCGATCGCGGTCAGCTCGGTGATCTTGCGGATGCCCTGCGCGTCAAGGATGTTGGCCGCGTCGAGCTGCGTCATCGGGGTCTGCTCGAGGTAGTCGATCGCCGCGTCCTCAAGGCTGTAGCCGTTGAGGTCGGTGCCGATGACCCGGATGATCTGGTCGCGGAAGTGGTCGCGCTGGGTGTAGAGGTCGACGAAGTCGAGCTGCTTGCCGACGGTCTTGAGCGCTTCGGAGAACTTGGCGTTGAACAGCGCCTGCAGGGTGTGCTCGTCGCTGGCCCGCTGGGTGCCGATCGCCTGGGCGACCTTGATGACGTCCTCGACGGTCTTGTTGACCCGCACGAAGAACGTGATGCGGATGTCGGCGCGGATGTTGTCGTGGCAGATCAGGCCGTCCTTGCCCGCGCGGTTGATCTCGATGGTCTTCACCGAGATGTCCATGAGCTCGGCCTTGTGCAGCACCGGGAGCACGACCGCGCCGGTGAACGTGACGTCCACCTTCTTGACCTTGGACACGATCAGCGCCTTGCCCTGCTCCACCTTCCGGAACAGCCTGCTGACCAGGAACAGCATGATGATGACGACGAGCAGGATCACGCCGAGCAGGATGCCCAGACCGGTGGAGATCAGGTCCATTCTTGTTGCCCCTCAGTAAAAGGTCAGATCAGGAGAGTGGAACGTCGACGGCGGAGATCCAGAAGAACTCGCCCGCCGGGTCGTAGTCGTAGATGAACGCGGTGTCGCCGGTGCGCAGCGCGGGCCCACCCGCGCGGCGGACCTGGATGATCGCCGAGGAGCCGTCGTCGGCGGTGACCTCGGCCTGGCCGAAGGTCTCGTCGACCACGCCGGTACGCACCACGCACAGCCTGCCGACGAAGTCGATGCGGGAGGCCACGGCCTCGTCGCCGAACATCCGGCGCAGCGGGACGACGACGATCCGGGTCACGAGCAGCGCGATGAGCAGCGCCGCCAACAGCACGCCGATCAGGAGCGCGATCCTGAGCGGGGACGGGAATCCGACGTCGGCGAGCAGCACCGTGCCCACGAGGGCGACGAACCACGCCACCACGATCACCAGGGTGAACGCGATGCCGGCGGGCACACCCCCGAGGCCGAACCCGTCCGCGACGCCGCCATCAAAGGTGTCCGCTGTGTCTACTTCGGACGCACCCAGCGCGACGAAGAGCCAATAAAGGATCACGACGAGCAGGAGGAAAGTGAACAACACGACGGGGAAACGGAGAGTCGTCGCGACGAACTCACCCATGTACCGCCCCCATCGCCCCAGTTGTGGAGCCCGATCCTAGTGGGCTTCCCCTGTGTTGTTCGCGATTCCGCGCGACAATGTGACGCGGTGGAGATCGCCGAGGTTCCGCCCGCCCACAGCGGACCAGAGATTGGTGTTACCGGAAGTAACTGTTACTTGCTATCATGGCTTCGAACAGCCGCGAGAGAGGCAAGGACCGATGACGCTGGCACACGCCGACACACCGCCCGCCGGGGGCGCGCCCGTCCTGCAGATCCTTGTCGCGCTGGGCATGTTCGCAGCGGTGTTCATCCCGCTGGCGGTCTTCGTCGTGCGCGAGGCCAAGGGCCGCGAGACTGCGCTGGGTCGGCTGGCCGACTTCAGCGCCCGGATCACCGGCCTGCCCCGCTGGGCGCCGCTGCCGATGGCCGTCGCCTTCGCCTCCGGCATGTCGGCGCTGATCGGCGTCTACTGGGACGTGCCGATCCACATGGAGCTCGGCCGCGACGAAGGCCCGCTGGCCAACCCCTCGCACTACCCGATTTACTTCGGACTCGTCGGCATCTTCGCCTCCGGCATCATCAGCGCCGCGCTGTCCGTGCGCGACATGCCGCCCGGCGGTCTGAAGATCGGCCCCAACCTGCGCATCCCGCGCGGCAGCGTGCTGATGATGGCCACCGGCTCGGTCGGCCTGATGGGCTTCCCCCTCGACGACCTGTGGCACCGGCTCTTCGGCCAGGACGTCACCGAGTGGGGTCCCACGCACGTGCTGATGATCTGCGGCGGCATCATCGTGGTCATCGGCATCCAGCTGCTGCTCGCCGAGGCCCGGCAGATCACCGGGGACACGAAGATCACCCGCTGGCTCGGCGTGATCGCGGCAGGCGCCTGGCTGATGGGCACCTCGGCGATGCTGATGGAGTTCGACCTCGGCGTCCCGCAGTTCCCGATGCTCGCCCACGTCGGGCTGGTCGCACTGACCACGACGTGGCCGATGGTCGTGGCCCGGGCGGGCTTCGGTCCCGGCGGCGCGCTGATCACCGTCGCGGTGCTGATCGTGTCCCGGCTGGTGTTCGTGGCGGTTCCGTTCGCCCAGGACTTCCACGTCGCGGTGCTGCTGCCGTGCATCGCCGAGGCGATCATCATCGAGGTCGTCGCGCTCTTCCTGCGTCCCGGCCACGCCTTCGGCGCGGTGTCCGGTCTGGCGGTCGGCACCCTGGGCATGCTCGCCGAGACCGGCCTGAGCCAGTGGATCATGCCGGACCCGTGGCCGACCTCGATGCTGGTCGACACACTGGTCGTCGGGGTGCTCGCCGGTGTCGCCGGTGGTCTCATCGGCGCCTGGCAGCACCAGCGGATCACCGAGATCGCCCACCCTCAGGCGGTCCGCCCCCAGGGCTTCCGCCGCAGGCACGCCCTGGGACTCGTCGGCGCGCTCGGCGCGACGGCCGTGCTCGGCTTCGTCGTCCCGCCGCAGGACCCGGAACCCGGCTGGACGGCCGACATCCAGCTCACCGAGTCCGCCACCGGCCTGCACGTCGAGCGGCCCGACGGCGCCCCAGAGCGCTGGGTCAACGCCACGGTCAAGATCACGCCCGCGGAGATCGCCGAGGACGCGGTGTGGCTCAATGGCTTCTCTTGGCAGGGCGGCGGGTTCAACAGCGCGCCGCTGATCCCGCTGGGCGACGGCGCCTACCGGACCAGCGAGCCGCTCCCGGTGTTCGGCAACTGGAAGTCGGGCATCCGGCTGCACACCAGCGACCGGGTGCTGACCATGGCGCCGGTGTACGCCCCGGCCGACCCCGCGGCGAACGCCCCGGCGATCGCCGCCGTCGACGGGCCGCACCCGTTCATCGCGGAGATCGACTTCCTGCAGCGGGAGCGTAAGGCGGACACCCCGGCGGTGCTGTGGTCGATCGCATACCTGTTTGTCGGCGGCGTGTTCGCTCTGGCTTGGGCGTTGTTCGCTTGGCTGTATGCCTCCGCTGCTCAGCCTGTGCGGGAGCGGTCTTCGGCTACGGCTTAGTGAGCGCGCTGACTCGATCAAGGGATCGCGCGTTCCAAGGCGTCCAGCATGGGCGCTACGCGGTAGGGGATCTGTTCGGTCATCGCGACTGCGGTGGTGCTGCGGATGACGCCTCTGCAGGCCAGCACCGCGTTGATCACCTCGTGCAGGTGCCTGGTGTTGCGGGCGGCGACGCGGACCAGCAGGTCGCCGTCGCCCGCGATGCCGTGGGCTTCCAGCACGAACGGCACGACGGCGAGGTCCTCGATCGCGGACCCCAGCCTGCCCTGGGCGACCTGCACCGTCAGGAACGCGGTGACCTCGACGCCCAGTTCGGTGTAGTCCACCGAGCGGCCGCGCAGGCCGACCACGCCCTGGCGTTCGAGCCGGGCGACACGCGCGTGCGCGGTGTTGCGCGCGATGCCCAATCGCTCCGCCAGCTCGGTGATGCCGATGCGCGGACTCGCCACCAGCTCGCGGATGACCCGCAGGTCAAGCCGGTTCAGCATGCCCATGCTGCGCAACCTCCTCACTGGACGCGAACCAGATTTGAGCATTTCGCTCAAATTCCACCTCACAGTCTTGCACTACGCTCACCGTGGGCCGTCTCCTTGCCCGCGACGCGCAGGCGAATGAGAGGTGTCGACGACCATGACGGAGCTGTTCGAGGGGTACCGCCCCGCTGACGTCGTGCGCCGGACCTCAGGTCTGGGCGCCATGACCGGGGTCCAGGCCCTCGGCAAGCTGCTTGTCGACCAGCACCGCGCCGACCAGGCCCGGGGCTGGAAGACCGCGGGCCTGGTCTCCGGATACCGGGGATCACCGCTCGCGGGGCTCGACCAGGTGCTCGACCGCAACGCCGACCTGCTCGCCGAGCACGACATCAAGTTCATCCCCGGCGTCAACGAGGAACTGGGCGCGACCGTCGTCTACGGCTCCCAGCTCGCCCCGCAGCTGCCCGATCCGCGCTTCGATGGCGTCTTCGGCCTCTGGTACGGCAAGGCGCCCGGCGTGGACCGCTCCGTCGACGCGTTCAAGCACGGCACGTGGATGGGCACCACTCCGCGCGGCGGCGTGCTAGTCGTCGCCGGTGACGACCCGGCCAGCAAGTCCTCGTCGCTGCCGTCGAACTCGACGATGGCCCTGGCCGAGTCGCTGATGCCGGTGCTGGCGCCGGTCGACGTCGCCGACGTGCTGCGGCTGGGCCGCTTCGGTTTCGAGATGTCGCGGTTCAGCGGGGCGTGGACCGGGTTCACCGTGGTCACCAACATCGGCGACGCCTACGAGATCGTCGACCTTGGCGCGACGCCGGACATCGTGGTCCCCGAGTTCGAATGGGACGGGCGGCCGTGGCGGCCCACCCACAAGCCCGGTGTCGGCATCCCCGAGGCGCTGGCAATGGAGCGCGAGGTGCTCGACGGCAGGCTCGCCGCCGCCGTCGCGTTCGGCGCGGCCAACGGCCTGGACCGCATCGAGGGCGCGGTGTCCGACGCCCGGGTCGGCCTGGTCGCCTCCGGTCACAACTACGCCTCCCTGCGCGACGCGCTGCAGCGTCTCGGCCTTACCGAGGACGCGCTTCGCGCGCGCGGGATCCGGGTGCTGCGCCTGGGCATGGTCCACCCGCTGGACCGCGACCTGCTGTTCCGCTTCGCCGACGGCCTCGACGAGCTGGTCGTCATCGAGGACAAGCGCCCGTTCATCGAAACGCTGATCAAGGAAGCGCTGTTCGACAAGGCCGTCCGACCGCGCGTCCACGGGAAGCAGGGGCCTGAGGGCAAGACGCTCATCCCCGTGCACGGCGCGCTGGAGGCCGACCGGATCCTGGTCGCGCTCGGTCGCTTCCTGGCCGAGCGGGTCGGCCGCGAGCACGTCGACCTGCGGCACCCGGCGTTCAAGCCGCGGCTGCCCGCGCTGACCCTGACGCCGATCAACCGGACGCCGTTCTTCTGTTCCGGCTGCCCGCACAACCGCTCCACCGAGACCCCGGACGGCTCGCTGGCGGGCGCGGGCATCGGCTGCCACGCGATGACCACGTTCATGGACCGCAGCGTCGGCTTCACTCAGATGGGCGGCGAGGGCGTCAGCTGGGTGGGCGCGGCGCCGTTCACCGGCACGACGCACCTGTTCCAGAACCTCGGCGACGGCACGTTCTTCCACTCCGGCAGCCTCGCCGTGCGCCAGGCCGTCGCGGCGAACACCAACATCACCTTCAAGCTGCTCTACAACGCGGCGGTCGCGATGACCGGCGGCCAGCACGCCGACGGGTCGGTCGACCCGGCCGCGGTGACCCGGATGCTGCACGCCGAGGGGGTCGTCAAGACCGTCGTGGTCTCCGACGAGCCGCGCAAGTACCCGCGCTCCACCAAGTGGGCCCCCGGGGTGAAGGTCCGCCACCGCGACGACCTGGACAAGGTCCAGCGCGAGCTGCGCGAGACCGAGGGCGTCACGGTGATCCTCTACGACCAGGAGTGCGCCGCCGAGAAGCGCCGCAAGCGCAAGCGCGGGCTGGCTCCTGACCCGGCGAAGCGGGTCATGATCAACGAGTCGGTATGCGAAGGCTGCGGCGACTGCGGGCAGAAGTCCAACTGCCTGAGCGTCGAGCCGACCGACACCGAGTTCGGCCGCAAGACCCAGATCGACCAGACGTCGTGCAACAAGGACTACTCGTGCCTGCTCGGCGACTGCCCGTCGTTCCTGACGGTCATCCCCGGCACCGGCAAGAAGCGGCTGGTCCGCGACGAACTGCCCGCCGACCTGCCCGGACCCGAGTCGCGGCCGACCTCGGCGAACCTGGTGATGGTCGGCATCGGCGGCACCGGTGTCGTGACGACCAACCAGGTGCTCGCCACCGCCGCGCTGATCAGCGGATTGGACGCGCGTGCGCTCGACCAGACCGGGCTGAGCCAGAAGGCAGGCGCTGTGGTCTCCCACCTGCGCATCACGCCCGAGGCGACGTCGCTGCCCGGGCTGGTGCCCGCGGGGACCGCCACCGGCTACCTCGCCTTCGACGCGCTGGCGGCGACCACCGACGTCAACCTGTCGCGGTGCTCCGACAGCACGATCGCGGTCGTGTCGACCTCCGAGGTTCCGACCGGACGGATGGTCGTCGACCCGGCGGCGTCCTACCCGGGGCGCGAGGACCTGCTCGGCAAGATCTCCGGGCGGACCAAGTCCGTGCACGCGTTTGACGCGCTCGACCTGGCCGAACGGCTCTACGGCAGCACCGCGGCGGCCAACTTCCTGGTCGTCGGCGCGGCCTACCAGGCCGGGCTGCTGCCGCTGACCGCCGAGGCGATCGAGCGGGCCATCGAGCTCAACGGCGTCGGGGTGGCCACGACCATCCAGGCGTTCCGCGCGGGCCGCAAGGTCGTGCAGGACCCGGCGTGGCTCAGCTCGACCGCTCCGGTCACGCGGGTGGAGGGCACCGAGCTGGAGCGCCTGCTGGCGATCCGGGTGCCGGAGCTGACCGCGTACCAGAACGCCGACTACGCGCGCCGCTACACCGACGTCGTGTCCACTGTGGAAGCCGCGGAGCGCGCGCTGGGCGGGTCCGGCACGCAGCTGACCGAGACGGTCGCGCGGAACCTGTTCAAGCTGATGGCCTACAAGGACGAGTACGAGGTCGCCCGCCTGCACCTCGACCCGGAGCTGCGCGCGTCGGTCGAGGAGAGGTTCGGCGCGGGCGCCACGATCGGCTACCAGCTGCACCCGCCGATGCTGCGGGCCATGGGGATGAAGCGGAAGATCACGCTCAAGCGGACGGCCGGTCCGGCGTTCAAGGTCCTGCGCGCGCTTCGTGGCCTTCGCGGCACCGCTTTCGACCCGTTCGGCCACGCCCACCTGCGGAAGGTGGAACGCGCGTTGATCAGCGAACACATCGCGATGATCGAGCGGATCGCGAGCGAAATGACCGTCGATAGCCACGCGGTGGCGTGCGAATTGGCCGCGCTGCCGGATTCGGTGCGCGGGTACGAGGACATCAAGTTGGCGTCCATCAATCGTTACCAAGAGCGGATTCAGGATCTACTGGATCGATTCGACCAGGCGAATCGCCCGCTGGAAAGGGTCTAGACCGGTAGGTAACTGGCAACTGTTAACGCTTTCGGAGCGTCATAACCCGACTTACGTTCCCTCTCAAATGGTGAAGGCAATGTTCACCCGAAGGTGCACGCCGTCACCGGTTGCGCATTCACGAGAGGACCTCTTGATGAAGAAGCGGTACACCGCCGCGCTCGCCACCCTGGGTCTGGCTATCGCCGGGTTCGCGGTTCCGACGCTGGCAGGAACGGCCCAGGCTGGTCAGGACGAGGCGGCAGCTGCCGGCTACGACCAGTTCATCGTCACCTTCGCTGACTCGGCCGCGTCTCGGGGTCTCGCCCACAAGGGTGTCACCCAGGTGCGCGACCTCGGCTCGGGCGGCGTCGTCGTCAAGGCTTCCCGTGGCCTCGGCCGCAACGGCTCGGCCGCGCTGATGAACGACCTGCGCAAGCAGGCCGGTGTCGTCAGCGTCGAGCCAGACCTGATCATGACCGCCACCGCCGTCCCCACCGACACGCGCTACGCCGAGCAGTGGGACCTCTTCGAGCCGACCGCCGGCATGAACACCCCGGGCGCGTGGGCGACCGCCGACGGCGCGGGGGTGACCGTCGCGGTCATCGACACCGGCATCGTGTCGCACTCGGACCTCAACGGAAACGTGCTGCCCGGCTACGACTTCATCAGCGACTCCACCAGCGCCCGCGACGGCAACGGCCGCGACGCCAACCCGAACGACGAGGGTGACTGGTACGCAGCGGGCGAGTGCGGCGGCGCCGCCAAGCCGAGCGACTCGAGCTGGCACGGCAGCCACGTCGCGGGCACCATCGCGGCGGTCAGCGACAACGCCAACGGCATCACGGGCATCGCGGCGAAGGCCAAGATCGTCCCCGTTCGTGTTCTGGGCAAGTGCGGTGGCCGCACCTCGGACATCGCCGACGCCATCACCTGGGCGTCCGGCGGCAAGGTCCGCGGCGTCCCCGCGAACGCCAACCCGGCCAAGGTGCTGAACCTCAGCCTCGGCGGCAGCGGCACCTGCGCCCGCGCCTACCAGCGCGCCATCAACGGTGCGGTGTCCCGTGGCACCACCGTTGTCATCGCCGCGGGCAACTCGAACTCCAACGTCTCGGGCTTCACCCCGGCCAACTGCGACAACGTGGTCTCGGTGGCCGCCGGCGACCGCGAGGGCAACCGCGCGTTCTACTCGAACTACGGCGCCCTGATCGACGTCACCGCCCCCGGCGGCGAGGTCCGCAACGAAACCGACGCGCCCGGCACCCGCACCAAGCCGCAGGACGGCATCCTGTCGACCATCAACGCGGGCACCACCACGCAGACGACCGAGGACTACAAGACGTTCATGGGCACCAGCATGGCCGCCCCGCACGTCGCGGGCCTGGTCGCCCTGATGCTCGGCGAGAAGCCGCTGACCCCGGCCCAGGTCGAGGCGGCGCTGAAGGCCAACGTCCGCCCCCTCCCCGGCGTCTGCGCCGAGGGCTGCGGCTCCGGCCTGATCGACGCGACGAAGACCATCGCGAACATCTGAAACACCTGAGATAGCCCCAGAAAGGGCGGCTGCCACCACACCCGGTGGCAGCCGCCCTTGTTTGTGCCCCCGGCACTCCACGGCGCCAGACCCCGCACTGGCCCGAGGCTAAGAACGAGTCAACGACATCACCCAGTTGATCTCCCAGCTCTCCCCGTCATCCAGCGAGAACCCCTGCCGCCAGGTCGCGGAGTCAGCCGACTCCACCGTCCACAAGTAGCTGACCTTCACCCGCCGCCCCTCGAACTCGTCCCACCCATAGAACTCCCCCTCGGTGTCCGACACGAAGTCCCCGAACACCGGCGCCTGCAACACGCCGGTCCGGCTGCTGATCCAGTAGATCGCCCACTGCTCGCGCTCCACATCCCACGTCCGCAACGTCAGGCCGGCGGCCCCCTTGGTGGGGAACGAGATCTCGTCGACGTTCCCCCCGAAGAACGGCCGACACGTCGACACCGCCGGGAACTCGTCCCACGTGTCGCTGCCCGTGAGCGGCGCGAGCAGCCGCCGGTTGACCACATTCCAAGTGCCGTGCAGGAAATCGAAACCCTTCGTCATGCCCGTGACGCTAGAGCCGCATCGCTGACATCTTCTGTCAGTGATGTCTGCGAGACTTCCGCCATGCGCGCGAGCAGACTGGTCTCCCTTCTCCTGCTCCTGCAAACCCGCGGGAAGCTGACGGCCCAACAACTCGCGGACCAGTTGGAAGTCTCGATCCGCACGATCTACCGCGATATCGACGCCCTGCACAGCGCGGGCATCCCGCTTTACGGCGACTCGGGCCTGGCGGGCGGATACCAGCTTCTTGGCGGCTACCGCTCCAAGCTCACCGGCCTGACCAGCGATGAGGCGGAATCCCTGTTCCTGATGCCGGGTCCGGCCGCGGAACTGGGCCTCGGCTCGGTGGTCGCCGCCGCGCAGCTCAAACTGGTCGCGGCCCTGCCGGAGGAACTGCGCGACCGCGCCGGGCGGATCTCCGCACGGTTCCACTTGGACACGCCGGGCTGGTACGACTCCGATGAGACACCGCATCTCGCGGCCGTGGCGGACGCGGTGTGGAACCAGAAGGTCATCGAAGTGCGCTACCGCCGCTGGAAAGCTCCACGTGAGGTGACCCGCACCCTGCGGCCGTACGGCGTCGTCCTGAAAGCAGGCCGCTGGTACCTGGTTGCGCACGGCTCGACCTCGGTGGCGACCTACCGGGTGTCCGCGGTCCTGGACCTCGACGTGTCCGCGGAGACGTTCGACCGCCCGGACTTCGACCTCGTCGCCTACTGGAAGCAGTACGTCGAGGAGTTCCTGTCGTGGCGCCTGCGCGGAACGGCGACCGTGGAGCTGTCCCCACGGGGAATGGAACTGCTGCCCGACCTGCTCTCCGCCGAAGTGGTTCGCGCCATTGCGGACACCGCCACGCCCGGCGTGCGTCCACTGTGGACTCGCGCGGTGATCCCGGTGGAATCGGTGTCCCACACCGTCGGCGATTTGCTGCGGCTGGGCGCGGACATCGAGGTGATCGAACCCGCCGAACTCCGGGAGCGGTTCGCCGAGACCGTCCGAGAGCTCGCGGAGCTCTACGCCGGAGCCGATTCCTGAGCGCGCCTGCGCCGGGCGTTGCGGGTGTAGTAGAACGCGGTGATCGCCATCAGGATGCCCCACACGATGAACCAGGGGTCCCACAGATAGAGGTGGCCGTAGAACCCGCGCCAGTCCATGTCACCTGGCGGCACCAGGATCCCGGCGCGGACCATGAGCTGGATGCCGATCTGCGCGGCGCCGTACAGGATCAGGACAGCGGCGCCGCCCCAGCCGCCGAGCAGCAGCATCCAGTGCCGCAGGTACCGCCTGCCCCACGGCTGGACCAAGGCGAGCGCGAGCACCCCGCCCGCGGCCTTGACCAGGCCCGCGAACCAGACGGCGATGTAGATCCCGACATCGCCCGCCTCGATCAGCTCGACCGCTTCACGGCCTACCGTGTCGAGGGCGAAGGTGCCGCCGAAACCCCAGTAGAAGCTGATCAGCGCGAACAGGAACGCGCACGCCGCGGTGGCGTACCCCGCCCACTGCCCTGATTCGCGCACACGGACGTCCGCATGGACATCGCTGGTCATCGGTCCCCCTCGGAAGCACTCCGCCTGAACTCACCGTAGCAAAATCGACACTCAGGGAAACCGGATTGACCGGACCCGTCGAGGCCGTCGAGCACCAGCGCGACGGCACGGTCGAGTTGCGGGTCCGCGCAGGCCGGGTCGTCGTGGGCGGCGGCGAGGACGACGTGGTCGGGATCGACGCCGTGGTCTTCGATCCGGGCCGAGCCGATGTCATAACGGAACTCGGGCTGGGTCGTGACCGTGCCGTCGGCGAGCGCGTGCCGCGGCCGGATGCCGACGCCCCCGCCCCAGGTCCGGACGCCGACCACCGGCCCCAGCCCCGCCAGCCGGAACGCCTCGCAGAAGACCTCGCCATCCGAACCGGTGTACTCGTCGGCCACCACCGCCATCGGGCCGTCAACGGCGCGCGGCGGCCAGGTCCGCGGCTGTCCTCGACGCGGGACGCGCGCGCCGCGGCGGCGTCGTGCGAGGTGCTCGACCACCAGCCAGGACGCGTGACCGCCCTCGTTCCCGCGAACGTCGATGACCAGCCCGTCCAGCGTCCCCTCGGTCAGCATGGCCTCACGGAAACGTGCGTAGCCGCAGGCACCGAGATCCGGGAGATGCAGGTAGCCGACGCGCCCGTCGGTGGCTGCCCGCACGCGGCGTCGGTTGTCCGCGCACCAGGCGGCGTGGTGGAACGCGCGCTCGCTGTCGAGAGCGCGCACGCGCACGATGCGACCCCGCAGGCCCACTTCGACCACGCGGCCGCCCTTGCCCGCGAGCGCCGGACCGAGCCCGCCGACTCCGGTCGGCACACCGTCGATCCGCTCGATGACGTCACCGGCGTTGACGGCGACGTCGAATCCCGCGCACGGCGAGCCTGCAGGCACGGCGGTGACCAGGAATCCGCGCTCGCCAGGTTCCCCAACCAGGCCCAGGAAACCCTGGCGCTCGGTGACCGTGCGGGGAAGCCGCTCGCCCGCGTGCGAAGCGGACAGCTCGCCGTGCAGTTCGCCGATCAGGTCCGACAGCTCGGCCCGGGTGTGGACGCGGTCGAGCAGTGGCGCGTAGCGGTCCCAGGCCGCGTCCCACGCCGCCCCCACGCGCCCGGCGTCCCAGACATGCTCGCGCTGCAACCGCCAGGCCTCGCCGAACATCTGCCGCCACTCGGCGCGGGGCGACACCGACACGTCCACCCCGTCGAGGTCGAGCGGCACCGGCTGATCACGACTCGCGACCCGCGGCGAGCCGCGGTCGAGGTACAGCACCGTGCGGCCGTCCCTGGACACCGCGACCTGGTCGGCGCGAACCGACGCTCCCTGCTCGGACACGACCATGGTGTCGCCCGGGCCGCCGCGGACCAGCAGCAACCCAGCGGGCGTGGCCACCACTTGGCGGTGCTCAGTCCTCGGCGCGGTCAGCGGGCGCGCCCGGTCTTCGATCCCGGTGAAGTCGACGCGCGTGCGGTCTGAGGCGGATTCCCCCGGGCACAGCTCGACGGCGTACGGCATCGCCACGCCTCGGACGGCGAGGTCGTCTGCGCCCTCGGCAGTCAGATCGCGCACACCCAGGAAGTAGAGGAAACGCCCGTCGGCGGCGAAGGCCGGGCCTCGGTCGCGCGAGAGCGGGGACGTGATCCGTCCGGACCGCCCGCTGACGATGTCGACCGCCCAGATCGCAGCCCGATCCGGGGATTCCGGCATCGAGTACGCCAGCCAGCGGCCGTCCGGCGACCAGGCGAGATCTCGTGGCCGGTCGTGCTCGCCGCGGGTGATCAGCGTCGACCGGCCGTCGGACACGGATACGGCGAACAGCTCGTATCGGCTGTTCGCCACCGCGACCCACTCACCGCGCGGACAGACCCGCAGTTCGGCGACGATGCCGAGGTCGCCGACCGGAAGGACGCACTCAGCGCCGGCATCGAAGATCACCAGCTGCTCGGGATCCCGTCCAGGACTCGCCACGGCCACGAGTCTGCGATCATCGAGCCAGGACAACAGCCGGTAGCGCTTGTCCGAGCCGTGCCGCTGGACGTCGCCACCTCGGGCCGCGAGCGTCAACGCCTTCCCCCGAACAGTGATCGCCACCCGGCGGCCATCCGGACTGAGATCGACGCTGCGCAGATTGCCGAGTGCGGGCACCTTCTGCTCCGGCAGGGAAATCCCGGGAAGCCTGATGTCCACAGTGGACGTGTGGCGGCTGTCGGGTTCGAATAGCCGGATCGATCCCTCGAACTGGTACACCAGCCGGGTTCCGTCGCCGGACAACGCCCGCGCGTGACCACCGCCGTGATCGGTTTCCGAGCGCAGGTCCCCGCCATCGGGTTCGCAGGAGTAGATCTCGGCGGTTCCACCGTGGTCGGACAGGAAGTAGACCCGGTCACCGATCCAGCAGGGACTGTCCACGTTGCCCGCGACCGCGGTCAGCGGGCGGAAGCCGCCGCCCTCCTTGCCGATCCACAGCATTCCCGCGGCGCCACCGCGGTATCGCTTGCGGTACGCGGGATCACCGAGTCCGGTTCGGACGACGACCAACCCGCCGGGACCGAAAGCAACCGCGCCTGCCCGAATCGCGTCGAACTCGCGGGACAGACCGCCTGCCGGGTCCACCGACCGGAGCCGGTCGACGGGAAACGGTTCGCCCGCGCTGCTCGCATAGAGCACCTCGCCGCTGCGCGGGTGCCAGGACGCGACCACTCCTGGGACGCCCTCGAACGTCAGCCTGCGCGGCACGCCGCCGTCAGCGGGCAGCACCTCGACCTCGACCGCGGCACCCACCGCACGGCCGTAGGCGACTGCGGTCCCGTCGTGGTTGAACCTGGGTGTGCGAGCCTGGATCGCGCCCTCGGTGAGCCGGGTCGCCTGCCCACCGGCGACCGGCGCGGTCCACAGGTCGTCGGCGCAGACGAACACGATCCGGTCGCCGCGGATGTCCGGCCACCGGAAGTACCCGGCGGTCACCCGATCGCGGCGCGGGCGGCACGCAGGATCGCGCCGAAGTCCGCCATCGCGCCCGGGCCGACCTGGTCGGTGTGCACGGACGTGCCGTTGACCGGGCCGACCACGGTGTAGCCGTCCTCGGCGAGCAAGGCGAGGTTGCGCTTGACCGACGCCTTCGCCATGGCCCCTTCGGAGACCGCGGGGGCGATCACCACCGGCGCGGTCGAGCCGGTCACGACGCTGAGCGCGAAGCTGTCGGAAATGCCGTTGGCGCACTTGCCGACGAACGCGGCGGTGGCGGGTGCGACGAGCACCAAGTCGGCCCACGCGGCGAGTTCCTGGTGCGGCACCGTGCCCACCGCGGTGTCGAAGCCCGGCCCCCACACCGGTGAACGGGTCGCCGCGGCGAGCGCGTCGGGCGCCACCAGGGCGGTCGCCGACCAGGTGAGGCAGGCCCGCACGGACGCGCCGTACCAGCGGCGCAGCAGCAGCGCCCAGCTCGGCAGGAGGTTCACGCTGAACGAGCCGGTGCCGACGAGCAGCACCTGGCCGCGAGCCAGCGGCAGGTCCGGGGGCACGTTCGCGGGCAGGGCCGTGCTCATGCGGGACCGGCCTTGGCGGGCTCCGCCTGCTGCCTGCCGGTGTCGATGGCGAAGCCGCTGTCGAGCGCGGCATGCCTGTTGCCCGCTGGCGATGGGGCTTGCTTGGCGGGGGAACCAGCCTTCTGCGGCGGAACGGCGTTGCGCGGCGGCGCGACATTCTGGGCGGGCGCGGGGTCCGGCGCGGTGTCGCGGGAGTGGCCTCGGGCCACCGCTTCGACGGTGGCGGGCCGCTCGCGGAGCCTGCGGCCCGCGATCCGGCCGAAGTGGGTGCTTCCCGTCTTCGCCAGGTAGTCCAGCAGCAGTTTGAGCGCCTTCTCCTTCTCCTCGGCCGACAGCTGCGGGCCGATCTTGCCGAAGACGCCGCGCGCGGCGAGGACGTCGTACTCCTCGCGCAGCAGCGAGCACACCACGATGTCGTGGTATTCCCCGTCGATGAAGGCGTAGTCGCGCAGGATGCCTTCCAGGGTCAGGATTCCGCGGGCGACGATCTTCATCGTCTCCCGGTTGTAGACCCCGGTGGTGACTTCCACCCGGTGCGCGTTGAGCGTGTGGAACAGGTGCTTGAGCAGCAGGCCCCACGCGGCCGCCCCATAGCCCTTGGTCCAGGCGGCGGGATCGCCGATGACCAGGCCCACCGAGTAGTTCCCGATGTAGCTCAGGGTGCGCCAGCTGACCGCGCCGACCCGTTCGCCCTCCGGGGTCACCACCATGAGGTACGTGCTGCCGCCCGCCTCGGTTTGTTCCTTGAGCTCCGCGGCGGTGCAGAAGGGCGAGCCGCCGTTGGCGTAGACGCCCGCGGTGCCGTCGAGCCAGCTGACCAGGAGCTCGTAGTCCGGGTCGGTGATCCGCCGCAGTGAGACCAGATTGCCTGTCACGTGTGTGTTTCCATCCGTGCGCGAGTGGGCGGCCCGACTGGACCGCGACGCCGTTTCCCGGCAGGCTCGGTGCAGGTGGCTCTGACGAGCCGCCGGACGGGGTGCGAG
>NZ_JBOHGC010000033.1:0-10929 GCF_050699995.1 Actinokineospora sp.
CCAAAACCGACATCAAGACTTAAAACTCAAGCTTAGGAGGACTCAGGCCGTCGGCAGCGGGACCTTTGTGCCCCGGCCCGGGACGATCCGGCTGCTCGCGGTGCCCAGGCCGGTCGGTCCCAGGCGCCGGGCGATCGCGGGCACCTGGCCTGACGCCGTTCGGTCCAAGTAGGACTCCTTGTACCGGTCGACGTGCACGTGCCAGTTCAGGATTCCGGCCATCCAGTGCTTGAGTTCCTCGGCGTACCCGGTCAGGGTGGCGCGCGCGGTCGCGTCGAGGCCGAAGTCGTCGAACAGGGTCGGGAGGTCGATGTCGACGACGTGCTCGAACTGGCGCATCCGCGAGGTCATCAGGTCGACCACCACGGCGGCCGCATGTGTCACGTCGCAGTCGAAGAAGTTCTGCACCACCAGCACACCGTTGTGGATCTCGCCCTCGAACTGGATCTCCTTCTGGTATGAGTACAGGTCGTTGACCAGGCACGCCCAGTCGGCGGCGGCGCTCTCCATCGCCCGGACCGGCCGCGAGTGGTAGATCTCCGGCGGCACCGTCCGGCCGTGCGACAGCCTGCACAGGGACATCGTCAGATCCGAGCCGAAGGTCCGGCGGCGCGTCTCGAGGTAGTCGACCGGGTCCGGAATCCGATTCATCGCCTGGTTGTCCAGCTCCCACAGCCAGCTCCGCGTCATGTCGACGACGGTGTGCTTGAAAGTCCGTCGCGCCTCGACGGTCATCGCGCCCGCGGTGCGCTTCCACAGGTCGGCCAAGCCGCGTTCCAGGCCGTTGACCGGGACGGGTGTCGGTTCGTGGTCGACCGGCATCAGGGTGTGGAGGCGTTCGGTGCACGCGCGGGCGCCCGCGTGGTCGAGGGTGCGGCCGAACACCAGCGGGTAATAGTCGTCGGCGTAGGTGCCCCAGGCCAGCCATGCACTGGTGAGGTCGAGTTCGGCGGGAGTGGCGTCCGGGTGGATGCCCGCCGCGCACAGTGGTAGGTCGGCGGCGCGCAGGGTGTGTTCGTACCAGACGACCGCGTCGAGCATGCCCATCCGCTCACACCAGCCGACGAGGTTCTCCCGTGCGGCGGACAGGTGGGGGCTCAGCGTGTTGGCGTACGGGATGTGCAGCTCCGGCACCGGCAGCTGGCCCACCCGCTCGAACGGGACGTGGGTGAACGAGCGCAGCCGCTGACCGGCGGTGTTCGCCAGGGACGTGACGATCCGCGCCGCCGACGTGCCCAGCCCCTTCGGGCCACCCAGCGCCGGTTCCTCGGCGCCGCCGCCGTTCATGTACCGGCTCGACCGCATGTGCCACTCATGGCCGCCGGACTGCCAGTCCTGCAATCCCTTGACGTAGGCGAAGACACCCGCCCGCTGCACCGGGTCGAGGCCGTGCTCGTCGAACAGCGGCGGCAGCTCGGTGAACGTGGTGTGCTCGAACTGGTGCAGCCGTGAGGTCAGCAGGTCGTTGACCGCCTCGGCAGCCTCCTGGGTGGTGCAGCCGAGGAACTTCTCGAACACCAGCACGCCGTTGCTGAGCTCGCCTTCGTCGAGCACCTCGCGCTCGTAGGAGAACAAGTCGTTGCGCAGGTGCACGGCGTCGGAGAACGTGTCGCGCAGGACGTGCATGGGGCGTGAGGCGGCTATCGCGGCGGGCACCTCGGCGCCGACGGCGTGCTCGACCAGGTTCGCCGACCATGGCGCGCCACCGACCTTGCGGCGCATCTCGATGTACTCCACCGGGTTCGACACCCGGCCCTCGCTGATGTTCGCCAGCTCCCACAGCGACTCGTCGAGCAGGTTCTTCGTGCTCTCGGCGAACCGCTCGCGCCAGTCGGTCGACATCGCGGGCACTGTGCGCGCCCACAGGTCCGCCAGCCCCGCCTCCACCGGATTCGTCGGCTTCTCGGTGACCTCGCCGCGCACCGGCATGAACAGCCGCAGCCGGTCGAGATACGCCCGCGCGCCCGGGATGTCGCGGGAGCGCTTGTACAGCTCCAGGAAGTGGTCATCGAAGTAGAACACCCAGACATACCATTCGGTGATCAGGTCCAGTTCGGGCCCGGACGCGTCCGGGTGCGTGTACGCGCACAGCAGGGCGTAGTCGTGGGAGTCGAGGTCGGCCTCGGTCCAGATCGCGGTGCCCGCCTGGGGCACGTCGACCATGTCCATCGCGTACGCCCAGGCCTTGCTGTTGCGCCGGGCCTGCTCCACGTTCGGGTTCAGCCGTGGGGGATGGACCAGATAGAACTCGGGCAGCTCGAAGGGCTGCATGGGGTGATACCTGCCGTTTCGGGGAGTGGGGCGACGGTCGGCGGTTGATCTCGACGTCGACCACGAAACCAAAGCGGTCCCGGCCTCGCCAAGGCCTCGCACCGGCAACCACACGATCGTGGGCTTCTCGCCGGTTTCCGCACACGGACGTCAACACTTCCCAGATGGCGTTCGAAACGGATTCGTGAATCCCGCTCGACTACTTGCGGTGGCGGCCGTTTTGCTTGTCCTGCAAGGAATTCCACCGGAAATCTGGTCCGGGGTGACGGAGTCGATCACGGAGCGCAACCGGGGCATCAGGTCGCTGAATACCCATCTCTGATGATGCGCGGCCCCCGGCCGGGGCCATCGTGCGAGACAAGCGGGGGCCGCCTGCCTGGCCCCGCCCACCCTGCAGCGTCATCCGAGAGGGCAAACACATGAAGCACCGTTGGCTTGGCCGCATCGCGGCCGCCGCGCTGGCATTGGGAGTGGCGGTGACCGTCGGCGAGGCCGCGCTGGCCGCCCCGCCGTCGGACGACCCGCCCCAGGAGATCCAGATCATCGGCGGCGGCAACGCCACCGAGACCTACTCCTTCCACGCCGGGATGAGCAACGGCTGCGGCGGCAGCCTGGTCGCCCCGCAGTGGATCGTGACCGCCACCCACTGCGGCAACGCGTCGTCCGCCCGCATCGGCTCGCTCTACCGCTCCTCCGGCGGCGAGGTCCGCAGCATCGACCGCCGCGTCGACAAGTCCGGCACCGACCTGACCCTGATGCACCTGTCCACGCCCTCGACCATGACGCCGATCAAGATGGCGACGTCGAACCCCACGCCGGGCACGCCCGCCCGGCTCATCGGCTTCGGCTGCACCAGCTGGCCGAACTGCAGCAATCCCTCCTACCTGCAGGAGATCGACCTGACGGTGCTGGAGTCGAGCCGCTGCTACGCGGGCGGCGGCAGCGCCACCGACGTCTGCATCTCCGGCGACCGCACCCACTCGGCCTGCCACGGCGACTCCGGCGGTCCCGCGCTGGTCGGTTCGCGGGGCAACTGGACCCTTGTCGGCGAGACCAAGGGGCCGGGCGACAACAACGGCGAGTGCGCGACCACGACGCTCTACACCGGCATCGCGGCCAACCTGGCCTGGATCAACCAGCAGACCGGCGGCACCACCGAGCCCCCGCCCACCGGGAGCAAGTTCGAGAACACGAACAACGTCACCATCCCGGACGCGGGCGTCGCGGTCACCAGCGACGTCGCCGTCACCGGCACGGCGGGCAACGCGCCGTCGACGCTGAAGGTCAACGTCGACATCAAGCACACCTGGCGCGGCGACGTGGTCATCGACCTCGTCGCCCCGGACGGCTCGGCCTACCGGCTCAAGAGCTCCAGCGCCAACGACTCCGCCGACAACATCCTCACCACGTACACGGTGAACGCGTCGACGGAGGTCGCGAACGGGACCTGGAAGCTCAAGGTCCAGGACGTGGCCCGCTACGACACCGGCTACATCGATGCCTGGAGCCTGCAGTTCTAGCTCCTGATGACAGGTGGCCCATCCCCGCGCCCGGGATGGGCCACCGCCTTTTTCACTCGATCGGGTGGTGTGGGAACTTTGTCCGCGCCCGACCGACCACTGGGACGTCGCCCCCGACGGCGATGTGACGTCGTCACACCGGATCGGTCGCCAGTGTCGGCTTACTGATCCGGTGTCACGAGTTTCTTTCCCGGAGCCACTCAACAACCGCGGCCGTCACCGCGTTGGTGGGGTGTCGACCAGGGAAAGGAGCGATGAGTGCCGGACAGTTTCGACATCTTCGTCGCCGAACGGATAGACCGGCTGCTGCGCTACGCGACGGCGCTGACCTGCGATCCGCATCTCGCGCAGGACGTCGTGCAGGAAGTCCTCCTCCGCGCGCAGTCGCGATGGGGGCGCATCGGGGCGCTCGACGCGCCCGACCTGTACGTCAAGCGGATGGTCACCAACGAATACCTGTCGTGGCGGCGCAAGCGGGCCGCGCGCGACATCACCTCCGCGCACTCGACGCTGGAGGCGATCGGGCCCTCCGGGGGCGACCCGGCAGTCCGCCACGCCGAGCGCGAGGCCATGCGGATCCGCATCGCCACCCTCCCGCGCAAACAGCGGGCCGCGATCGTCCTGCGCTACTACGAGGACAGCACCGACGCCGAGATCGCCGAGGTCCTCGGCTGCTCCGCCGGGACAGTCCGCAGCCACATCTCACGCGCGCTGGGCACGCTGCGCGCCGCCGCCGACCTGACCGTGACGGAGGTCCTCTCATGACGTATGACAAGACCGAGTCCCTGATCCGCGAAGCAGTCACCGAACAGGCCGCCCGCGCCGTGGACGGAGGGGCCGTCGTCCGAGCCCTGCGGCGTGAGCGGCCCCGGCGGTCGATGACGCTGGTGTTCGCCGCCGTCGCGGTGGTCGTGGCGGCGGTGTCCGCCGTGGCCATCCCGCAGCTGGTCCGCCGCGACCAGGCACCGCCCGCCGCCCCCGGCGTCGTTGTCGGGGAACGCACGATCCTGGTCCTCGGGCGGGACGAGATGAGCTACGCGGACACGATCATGCTGACCCGACTCGCCGGGGAGCGGGCGACGGCGATCTCCGTGCCGCGCGACACGCTGGTCGATATCCCCGGGTTCGGCCTGGGGAGGGTGAACTCGGCGTTCTTCCGGGCGCGGGAAGCCGCCCTCGCGACGGGAGCGAGCCAAGCCGAGGCGGACAAGGCGGGTGCCGAGCTGACGATGACCGTCCTCGGCGCGCTCACCGGGATGCGGATCGACGACTATCTCGTGATCGACATGGCGGCGATCGGGCAGGCGGCGGACGCGGTGGGCGGGGTCGAGGTTTGTCTGCGGTCGGCTACCCGTGACCCGTTCTCCCAGGCCGACTTCCGGGAGGGCAGGCACCTGCTGACCGGGCAGGCCGCGCTGGCGTTCGTGCGGCAGCGGCACGGCCTGCCCAACGGCGACCTGGACCGGATCAGGCGCCAGCAGGTCTTCCTCTCCGGGCTGATCGCCCGCGTCACTCCCGCCAACGCCGCCGGGGTGCTGGCCGCCGTCGGTGACCATGTGGTCACCGACGCGGACCTGCTCGGGCTCGCCGAGAGCTTGGCCAGGACGCAGGGCGGGATCCGGGTCACGTCGATCCCGGTGGGCGAGATGGTCAATTCTTCGCATGGCGCCGAGTTCGAGGTCTCGCCGGAGACGGTGCGGCCGTTCGTCGAGACGGCGATGGCCGGGCAGGCGCCTGCCGCCCCGGACTGCGTGGACTGACCTGGCACCGCCGCTGTCGGTGTCAGCCGGCATGCTCGGATCGACGGGCAGGGTCGGGTGGAAACGAGGGCGCGGGTGCGGTGGACCGCTGAGCAGGTGCTCGACCTCGCACCCGACCCCGCCTCGGCGAAGGCCGGTCGAAGCCAGGCGAGCCCGGCCAAGTGGCCCTCGCTCGGATCCTCGGCGCAGGCGGTCTGGGGAGCCTGCCAGGGGAGCGGAAAGGCGCCGTACCAAGTCGGCGTCGACCTGGCCGAGCCCGCGTTCAGGTGCTCGTGTCCGAGCCGGAAATTCCCCTGCAAGCACGCTCTCGGGTTGTTGCTCATGTGGGCCGAGGGCGCTGTCCCCGAGTCGGTCGAACCGGAGTGGATCGACACCTGGCTGGCTCTGCCCAAACGGGCCGAGCCGACCGGTGAGCGCGACGAGGAGGCCGCCGCCCGCCGCGCCGAGAAGCGGGCGTCGCGGGTCGCCGGTGGCGCGGCGGAGCTGACCGGCTGGCTCCGCGACCAGGTCACGACCGGGCTGGCGGTGCTCGACCAGAGCCCCGACGTGCTCTACGCCGTGGCCGCCCGCATGGTCGACGCCCAGGCCCCTGGCCTCGCGTCGGGGCTGCGGCGAGCGGCGATGCTCCCCGGGCGCGGGCGGGACTGGCCGTCGCGGCTGCTCGAAGACCTCGCGCTGCTGCGGACGCTCGCGGTGGCCTACGAGCGGATCGACGACCTGCCCGCCCCGCTCGCGGCGACCGTGCGCACCCGGCTCGGCTTCACCGTGGACACCGCCGACGTGCTGGCCTCCGGCGACCGGGTGCGGGACGAGTGGCTGGTCGCGGGGCACGTCGACCAGGAGAACGACCAGCTGGTGTCCCGGCGGACCTGGTTGCGGGGTTCGGCGAGCGGGCGGTGGGCGCTGGTGCTGTCGTTCGCCGGCCCGGGGCGGATCCTCGACACCTCGCTGGTGTCGGGCACCCTCATCCCGGCCACGCTGGCGTTCTACCCCGGCGCGCTCCCGCTGCGCGCGCTCGTCGCCGACCGCGATGACGCCGTGCCCGCGCCGGTGCCCGCGGGCGGGACCATGGCCGACGCGCTGGCCGCGTTCGCCGCGGGCCTGGCCATCGACCCGTGGCTCGACCGACTCCCGGTGGTGCTCAGCGAGGTGACGCCGGTGCTGCTGGGAAAGGAATGGGGACTGTCCTCTGTGGATGGCTCGGCGCTGCCGCTCGGGTCCGGGGTCGATCCGTGGGCGCTGCTGGCCGTGTCGGGTGGGCGGGCGTTGACCGTGGCGGCGGAGCTGTCGGTGAGCGGACTGCGTCCACTGTCCTGTTGGGACGGCAACCGGGCGGTGCGGCTGTGAGCGGGTGGGACGAGCTGGTGGCCGCCGCCCTGCTGGGCACGCGGCGGCGGGTCGTGCACACCGAAGGGCTGCCGGAGTCCGTTCGGGCGTTGGTGCCCGACGACGAGGACCCCGCGACCCGGTTGTTGACCGCCGCCGCGCTCATGGCCGGCTACCGGCGGGCGGGGCGAGTCCCGGAGAGCGGCGGGCGGCCCCTGCCGGAGGCGGCCGAGGACGCGCGACCAGTCATCCCGGCCGTGGCCCGCAGGCGGTTGGACCGGATGCTCACCGGCGACCACACCGACCTGCTCGGCGACTGGCTGGAACTGGTGCGCCGCACCGACCTGCGGCTGCCACCCGAGCGGCTGCCGGTGTTCGCCGAGCTGGCGCGGACCCGACCCGCTCTGCGCGCGCCGTTCGCCGAGGTCGCCGGGGCCCGCGGCAGCTGGCTGGGCGCGCTCAACCCCGAGTGGAGCTACCTGGCCGACCACCGTTGCGACGTCGCCGACGTGTGGCGCCACGGCGACACCGACCAACGGGTCCGCTGGCTGCGCGAGACCTTCGCCGACGACCCGCCCGCCGCGGGCGAAGCGCTGGCACGTGACTGGGCGGGCGAGCCGGCCGCGACCCGCGTGCGACTCCTGCGCGCCGTCCGGGACGTGATCGGCGAAGACTTCCTCGAAGCGGCCCTGGACGACCGGGCCCAGGAGGTCCGGGCGCTGGCCGCGGACATCCTGTCCGGCAGGCCTGCTTCAGCGTTCGCCGCGCGGATGGCCGAACGGCTGCGCGCTTTGGTGACGGTGGCCGACTCGACGATCACCGTGCGTCTCCCGACCGCCCGCGACGACGGCATGGTGCGCGACGGCGTCCCCGCCGCACCCGCGCGGGGTGGGCAGCGCACGGCCTGGCTGCGCCACATCGTCGCCGCCGCCCCACTCTCGGCGTGGGAGCAGCGCCCGGCCGACTTGGCGGCGATGCCGGTCGAGGGGTGTGACCCCGGCGTGCTCCTCGAGGCGTGGGCAGCCGCCGCGACCCGCCAGCGCGACCTCCCCTGGGCGCGGGCGCTGCTCACGACCGACGACCTGACCACCCCGGAGACCGCCGCGCTGGTGAGCGTGCTGCCCGCCGCCGAGCGGGCCCGCACGGTCGCCGACCTCGGCAGCGCCCGCAAGTCGGCCGACCTCGCCGAACTGGTCGTGGCGCTGCCCGCCCCGTGGCCGGTCGACCTGGGAAACGCCCTGCTGGACTGGTTGGCGGGCCACACCGACCACCGCGCCGTCGCCAGGGCGGCAGGCGTGATCGCCCGCACGGTCCCGGCCGAGTGCCTGCGCCACCGCGTCGCCGTCGAGCCGCTGCCGCCGGAAGCCCCCGCCTGGCGGCGACACCTGTCCGAGACGCTGGTGTTCCGCCGCGAGATGGCGGAGGAACTGCGATGAACACCCTGAGCTGCCTTGAGAGGGATGAGCGATGACCGAGACCGTGCTGCGCCCGCACGCCGAGCAGGCCCACGCCGCCGAACTGGCGGCGCTGGCCGAGCACGACGACCGGCAGCGGCCGCCGTCGTGGCGGCTCTCGCCGTGGGCGGTGCTGAACTATCTGCTCGGCACGACCCTGCCCGACGGCACCGTGATCACCCCGAAGTACATCGGCCCGCGCAGGCTCATCGAAGTCGCCATCGCCACCCTCGCCACCGACCGCGCGCTGCTGCTGCTCGGCGTTCCGGGAACCGCGAAGACCTGGGTGTCCGAACACCTTGCCGCGGCCATCAGCGGAGACTCGACGCTGCTGGTCCAAGGCACGGCGGGCACCGCGGAGGAGGCGATCCGCTACGGCTGGAACTACGCCCGGCTCATCGCCGAGGGACCCAGCGAGCAGGCGCTCGTGCCCAGTCCGGTCCTGCGCGCGATGCGGGAAGGGAGGCTGGCCCGGGTCGAGGAGCTGACCCGGATCCCGGCCGACGTGCAGGACAGCCTCATCACCATCCTGTCCGAGAAGACCCTGCCCATCCCGGAACTCGAATCCGAAGCCCAGGCCCGGCCGGGCTTCAACGTCATCGCCACCGCCAACAACCGCGACAAAGGCGTCAACGAGCTGTCCAGCGCGCTGCGCAGGCGTTTCAACACCGTCGTCCTCCCGCTGCCGGACACCGCGGAGGCCGAGGTCGAGATCGTCACCCGCCGCGTCAGCGACCTCGGCGCCGCACTCGCGCTGCCCGCTGACAGCGCCGGTCTGGCCGAGATCCGCCGCGTGGTCACGGTGTTCCGCGAACTTCGGGCCGGGCGCACCGAGGACGGGCGGATCGCGGTGAAGTCCCCCTCGGGCACCCTGTCCACCGCGGAGGCGATCAGCGTGCTCACCGGCGGTGTCGCCCTCGCCGCGCACTTCGGCGACGGGGTGCTGCGGCCGCATGACGTGGCCGCCGGAATCCTTGGCGCGGTGGTGAAAGACCCGTCCGCCGACCGGGTCGTGTGGCTGGAGTACCTGGAGACCGTCGTGCGTGAACGTGACGGCTGGTCGGACTTCTACCGGGCGTGCCGGGAGCTGAGCGGATGACCGCAGCGGTCACCCTCCTCGGCATCCGCCACCACGGCCCCGGTTCCGCACGGGCCGTGGTGCGGGCGCTTGCCGACCTGGCGCCGGACCTCGTGCTCATCGAGGGCCCGCCGGAGGCCGACGCCTTGGTGTCGTGGGCGGCGCAGGACACGATGGCGCCGCCGGTGGCGCTGCTGGCGTACGCCACCGACGACGCGGCGCGGGCGGCGTTCTGGCCGTTCGCCGTGTTCAGCCCCGAATGGCAGGCGATCCGCCACGCGGTCGGGGCCGGGGTCCCGGTGCGCTTCTGCGACCTGCCCGCCGCGCACCAGTTCGCCGCCGAACCCACGCGCCGCCGCGGTCGCACCGAGGACCCGCTCGGGACGCTGGCCCAGCTCGCGGGGTACGACGACGCCGAGCGCTGGTGGGACGAGATGATCGAGCACGGCGGGCACGGCGAGCCGCCGTTCGAGGTGATCGCCGAGGCGATGGGCGCCCTGCGCGAGGAGCACCAGGACAGCGACGAGCGCGAGCGGCAGCGTGAGGCGTACATGCGCCAGGTCATCCGGAAGTCGCAAAAGGACGGTTATCGGCGGATCGCGGTCGTGTGCGGCGCTTGGCACGTTCCGGCGCTGCGTCAGCCGTTCCCGCCCGCCGCCCACGACCAGCGGATCCTGAAAGGACTTCCGAAGCGCAAGGTCGCGTGCACGTGGGTGCCGTGGACGCACAGCAGGCTCGCCACCACCAGCGGCTACGGCGCGGGCATCACCTCACCCGGTTGGTACCACCACCTGTTCACCGTGTCCGACCACATCACCGCCCGCTGGCTGACCGACGTGGCGCGGGTGCTGCGCGCCGAAGACCTGCCCGTGTCGAGCGCCCACGTGATCGAGGCGGTCCGGCTGGCCGACACCCTCGCCGCGCTGCGTGGCCGGGCGGTCGCGGGCCTCTCCGAGGTCACCGAGGCGACCCGGGCGGTCCTCTGCGGCGGCGACGAGGTGCAGTTGGACCTGGTGACCAGACGGCTGGTCGTCGGGGAGCGGCTGGGGGAGGTCCCCGAGGGCACACCGCAGGCGCCCGTGGCCGCCGACCTCACCGCGCAGGCCCGCGGGCTGCGGCTCAAACGCGACCCGCAGGAGCGCGAACTCGACCTGGACCTGCGTGACACCAACGGCGCCGAGCGCTCCAAGCTCCTGCACCGGCTGCGGGTCCTGGGAATCGACTGGGGTGTTCCGGCGATCTCCGCCCGCCGCTCCAAAGGCACGTTCCGCGAGACCTGGTCGCTGGCCTGGGAACCCGGCTTCGAGGTCGACCTCGTCGCGGCCGGGGTGCACGGCACGTCGGTGGCCGCCGCCGCCACTTCCGTTGTGCGGTCGCGGACCACCGCGCAATCCTCGCTGCCCGATATCACCGGCGCAATCGAGGACTGCCTGCTCGCCGACCTCGCCGACGCCCTGCCCGAAGCGCTCGCCGCCCTCGACACCCGCGCCGCCGCCGACGCGGACGCCGCCGCGCTCATG
>NZ_JBOHGC010000034.1:0-1009 GCF_050699995.1 Actinokineospora sp.
TCGTCACCGCGGTCACCTTGCCCGCGTCGCCCTCGACGCGGAATCTGACTCCCTGGCCTTCATAGTAGAACATCACACCGCCGCGGCCGACCCCCGACATCCGCTCGGGCATGCCGTACTGCGTCAACAGGTCTTTGAATGTCGACGCGCCCAGCGAGACGCCTTTGCTGGTGACGTACCGGATGTAGTCGGTGAAGACGAAGTCCACGCCGCCGGTCTCGTCCTGCCGCTTCGTCCACGAGACCACCAGGACCTGTCGATCAACCTGCGGATAGACCCAGTAGATGTTCCGTCCGCCGTCGCTGCTGCGATCGTTGGAGATCTCATCGGGCATGCCCAGCCGGTTGAGCACCTGCTGCTGCGTCATGCCCAGTTGAATGTCCCCGATGGCGTGGCCGGGGACCACGATCCAGTTCGCGGGCTGGGCAGATACCGTCAGGCCCGCTGCCAGCACCGCCATGAGGCCGATCGCGACGCTCCACCACCACATTCCGAAGGCCCTCCCTCTGTGCGGGCATCGTCTGCTGGTGGCCGTCCGGGGAACGCCGTGCCCGAGGCCGCCCGGCGACGACCCGCCCGGGTGCGCTCGCGCACCGTGGTTTCAGTCTACCACTGCGCGGTCAACACCGGGAGTAGCCGCACTGCCGGCAGGTTGTGCATCCGTTTTCGTGGACAAGGGAGGCGCCGCAATCGGGGCAGATGCCGATGAACTCCAGCGCGACGTCCGCGTTCGGAGTCCCGTTTCCTCCGGCGACTGGGGCTAGCATCCGCTCCCCGCCATCCACCGGTGCTGGCGGCGGCGTGAAGCGAAGTTCCTCCTGGCGCGGTCGCGGACCCGGTTCGGGCAGCGCGTCGGCGCGGGGAAACGCCTTGTCGGGCCGGAAGCCGTCGCCGTAGAGCGCCCGCCCCAGGGCAAGCGCCACGGCCTGCGCGATCGTGGTCACACGCACGACCGTGCCATCAGCGGATCGGTCAAACGCCAGCTCCTTGCTCTGCACCCGCCACAGTT
>NZ_JBOHGC010000035.1:0-4430 GCF_050699995.1 Actinokineospora sp.
CCACCGACCGGGGACATCGCGTGCGCCGCGTCGCCCAGGCACAGCAGGCCGTCGATGTGCCACTTGGTCAGTCGGTCCAGTTTGACGTCGAGCACCTTGACGTCGTCCCAGGAGGACAGGGCGTCGGCGCGGTCGGCGAGCCAGGGGGCAGCGTCCGCCATGTCCCGCATCAGGTTTTCGATCGGGGTCTTGCGGGCCTCGGCGTCGGTGCCTTTGCGGATGAGGGTGGCGCACTGCCAGTAGTCGGCGCGGTCGATCATGACGGCGGCGCGGTGGTTGCCGAGGAGGCCGACGATGCCCGACGGGTCGCCGTCGTGCTTCAGGAGGCGGTACCACCAGACGTCCATCGGTGTCGGGTACGACTTCGAGCGCAAGCCCGCCCGGGCGCGCAGCAGGGAGGTCCGGCCGTCGCAGGCGACCGTGAGATCCGCCTGGATCTGGCCGCTCCCGCCGTCCCTCGTCGTGTACGTCACGCCGGTCACGCGGCCGTTCTCCCGGATCAGGCCGGTCGCCTCCGTGCCCATCCGCAGGGTGAACGTCGGCTCCTCGCGGGCGGCCTTGGCCAGCAGGTCGAGCAGGTCCCACTGGGGGACCATCGCGATATAGTCATGCCTTCCGCGCAGCAGAGACAGGTCGCCGAGGACGAGTGAGCCGCCCTTGTACGGGACCTGGACCTGCTGGATGCGGCTCTGCGGCAACGCCGCGAACTGCTCGCCGAGGCCGAGGTCGTCGAGCAGGTCCAAGGTCGGCGGGTGCACGGTGTCGCCGCGGAAGTCGCGTAGGAAGTCGTCGTGCTTCTCCAGCACGGTCACCTCGATGCCCGCCCTTGCCAGCAGCAGCCCCAGAACCATCCCCGCGGGCCCGCCGCCCGCCACGCACACCGTCGTGCGGTCCATGGCCATCTCCCCTTTTCAACGCCGGTTGAATAACTCAAGGATGCACCCGGGCGTCGGGTCGGTCAAGCGCGATCGGCAGAGATACCCTGATCGGGCCATGAGCACTCCTGACGCAAACACCCCAGTCCGAGCCCGCTTCTGCCCGTCTCCGACCGGCACCCCGCACGTCGGGCTCATCCGTACAGCGCTGTTCAACTGGGCTTTCGCCCGGCACAACGGCGGCAAACTCGTCTTCCGCATCGAGGACACCGACGCCGCGCGCGACTCCGAGGAGAGCTACGAAGCCCTCCTCGACGCACTGCGCTGGCTCGGACTCGACTGGGATGAAGGCCCCGAGGTCGGCGGCGACTACGGCCCGTACCGGCAGAGCCTGCGCGGTGACCGCTACGCGGAGGTCATCCGGAAGCTGACCGAGGCGGGCGAGCTCTACGAGTCGTTCTCCACCAACGAGGAGGTGGAGGAGCGGCGCAAGGCAGCTGGGCAGGACCCGAAGCTCGGGTACGACAACTTCGACCGCGACCTCACCGACGAGCAGCGCGCCGCGCTGCGCGCCGAGGGCCGTGAGCCGACGCTGCGGCTGCGCATGCCCGACCGCGCCATCGGCTTCACCGACCTCATCCGCGGCGACATCAGCTTCCCGGCCGGGAGCGTGCCCGACCCGGTGCTGGTCCGCGCGAACGGCCAGCCGCTCTACACGCTGGTCAACCCGGTCGACGACGCGCTCATGCGGATCACCCACGTGCTGCGCGGCGAGGACCTCCTGCCGTCCACACCGCGGCAGATCGCGCTGTACGAGGCGCTGCAGCGGGTCGGCGTCGCCGAGTTCACCCCGCATTTCGGACACATGCCATTGGTCCGCGGCGAGGGCAACAAGAAACTGTCCAAGCGCGACCCGCAGTCCAATCTGTTCGCCTACCGGGAACGTGGATTCGTCCCGGAAGGAATGCTCAACTATCTCGCGCTGCTCGGTTGGTCCATTGCGGACGACCGCGACATCTTCACCATGGCGGAGATGATCGAGGCATTCGAGATCGGCAAAGTCAGCTCCAATCCGGCGCGATTCGACCTCAAGAAGGCCGAAGCCATCAATGCCGAACACGTGCGCGCGCTGGCGCCCGCGGAGTTCGTCAGCCGGACGCTGCCTTATCTGATTTCCGCCGGATTGCTCCCGGCCGAGCCCACCGCCGAACAGGTGGCCACAGTGGACGCGATCGCCCCGATGGTGCAGGAGCGAGTCATCGTGCTCGCCGACGCCGCCGAGATGATGCGGTTCCTGTTCACCCCCGAGGACGAATTCGCCCCCGAGGAGGACTCGGCGGCGAAGGCGCTCGGACCGGACGCCAAGCCCGTCCTCGACGCGAGCATCGAGGCGCTCGAGGGACTGGGCGAGTGGACCACCCCGGCCATCGAGGAGGCGCTCAAGGCGGCGCTGATCGACGGTCTGGGTCTCAAGCCGCGGAAGGCTTTCGCCCCCGTGCGGGTCGCCGCGACCGGCCGCACGGTGTCCCCGCCGCTGTATGAGTCCCTGGAGCTGCTCGGCCGCGACCGCACCCTCACCAGGTTGCGTGCCGCACTGCCGTAACGCTTTCCGAACGCGCCGCGATCGAACCCCTTCGAGCCTATCGCGGCGCGTTCGTGCTTGACCGTGCAAGTAGCCGAAACATCACCTGTGCAGACGAATCGAAAAGACGGTTCGACAACATATCGTCGCTGAATGACATCAGCGCTCATGTCTTTTATGTTGCCGACGGCCACGCCCGGAGCGCTGACCCGCGACCACCGCCCGCCAACAATTCACGCGGTGTGCCTGGATATCGACGACACAGTGATCGATTTCACTGGCTCGGCAAGATCGGCACTCACCGAATTGATCGGCCGCGACGACATGTGGCCCGCCTGGCAACGCGTCACCGACGAGCACAGCGCCATGGTCGTCTCCGGCGAACTCGACTACGACACCATGCGCCGCACCCGCACAAAGGCTTTCCTCGCCGACCTCGGCGCCCTCCTCGACGACGACGCCGTAGCGGTGCTGGAAGACCGAAGACTCGCCCAAATGCGCGACGCGTGGAGCCTGTTCCCCGACGCCCGCCCCTGCCTCGACTGGCTCCGCGCCGCAGGCTTCATGATCGCCGCTGTGACCAACGCCTCAGCCCCCCACCAGCGCGCACGCCTCGCCGCACAAGGCATCTCCCGCTACTTCGACGTCGTCGTCAGTGCGGGAGAACTGGGCGTCGCCAAGCCCGACCCGGCGATCTTCCACGAAGCCTGCGCCCAACTGGGCGTACACCCCAGCGAAACCCTGCACATCGGCGACCGCCTCGACCTCGACGCCCTCGCCGCCCGCGCCGCGGGCCTCCACGGCGTCTGGCTCGACCGCACCGGCGGCGACGAACACCCAGACACCGTCGTCCCAGTGATCGAGAGCCTCGCCGACCTGCCGGAACTCCTGGTCACGGACTACCGCACACCGACACTGACCAGCGCCTCCGGAGTCCCCACCCCACGCCGGTAGCCCCCGATTTCTCTTCCACACGGGGTGTGGTCTAACATCTTCTCCGGCACCCCGAACAGCACTAACGGAGAGATCCGGACAGGGCTGATCGAATAGCCATTGGGGTATGGTGTAATTGGCAGCACGACTGATTCTGGTTCAGTTAGTCTAGGTTCGAGTCCTGGTACCCCAGCGGTAAAGAGTCCAAAGCCATCTGGTAGGATTCCCGCCTGCAAGACAACATAATTTAAGACAACAGTTCCTGGCCCCGTCGTCTAGCGGCCTAGGACGCCGCCCTCTCAAGGCGGTAGCGCGGGTTCGAATCCCGTCGGGGCTACATGTGAATGGCGATCTATCAGCGGTAAGTAACCGCTGGTAGGTCGCCATTTTCGTGTGAGAGGCCGTACACTCCGCGGATCGGAATCAAGGCGTATGGGGCATGAATCGTGACATGACGTTCTTGCGGCGTCCGGTCCCCGCGCCCAGGTGGGGTGTCGGTGCGGTACGCACGCCTTGGTGACGGCCTGGTATCGGCGTCTCACCCAGCGGTTGGGTATTGCGACGACGTGGCACAAGTTGCGGCACCACAACGCAACCACGTTGCTTGTCCCGCGTCGACCTGCGCACGTTGCCGGTCGACGCGGCCATGCTGATGGCGGTACCGCGGTCCGGCGCAGGTGAGCTGATCAACTCATTTCAGGTCAAGCTGCAGGTCCGGCGTTGCGCGATATGGTTTTCCGACTCCGGCCGGGCCGTCGAGCACACTGATTCGCTCTTTACCGTCGGCGCCGGATGGGTTGCTACCGAGGCTTTCGTGCCTCGAGCCGCTCGATGAGGCCACACCGCAGGCGTTCATGCAGATAGGGCACGAAGCCGACGTCCACTGCCAGGGTCACCGGCCGACCCCCAATGTCACTGCTTTAAAAGATCAAGTGTACGTCCAGCAGTCCGGGCGTTATCGCAGCCCAGAAGGGGTGTGAATACATGTAACCGGGTGACAAGCTCAGGATAGCCAGCCGGTGTGAGTCCGGTCCGGGGAG
>NZ_JBOHGC010000036.1:0-4196 GCF_050699995.1 Actinokineospora sp.
GGGCGGGCCAGGCTCGCTCTAGCTCTGCAGGGACAGGCAGAGGAACACGAAACCGGCGGTCGCGGCGACCATGCGCACATGGTTCCACCGCACCCACGGCCCCTCGAACGCCTTGCGCGCCTGGGCGACGTCGGCCCGCGCGACCGGACCCGCGGCGTCGAGCCGGTTGTTGAGCGGAATGTTGACGGCAAAGGTGATCACCAGCGACACCAGGAACAACGCCGCCCCGACCATGGCACGCACGTTGGTCCCGCTCGCGTCCATCAGGTCGATCACGATCACCGCGGCGGAGCTGAGCAGCGCCCCCATGAACACCAGACCGAACAGTCCATTTTGGATGCGGCGGTTGATCCGCCGCATCACGTCCACGAACACCCGGTCCTCGACGTCGTCGAGGCCGAGCATCACCGAGCAGGAAAAAGCGAAGAACAGACCCGCGATCAACCCCGACGTGATCGTCGCGAGCACCAGCACCACCTGGGACATCGGCCACCTTCCGCAGACCGGGACATCCGATCGGACACCGCGGGTGAAACCTACTGGGCGAGACCGTCAAGATCGATGTCGCCCATTCGGCGGATGCAAGATCACCGAGACGATTCATGCATTCTTCACCCATGAGCATGTGCATTCGTCTACATTAGGGACATGAGCACGCTGGCGGACGACACGTTGACCGGTCTGCTGGACGGACCGAGAGCCCGCGGAGCCTTCCTGCTCCGCTCCATCCTCAACCCCCCGTGGTCCATGCGCATCGAGGACCGCGCCCCGTTGTCGTTGGTCACCATGGCCCACGGGCACGCCTGGATCGTCCCCGACGGCGGCGACCCGGTGGCGCTGCACCCCGGCGAGGTGGCGATCATGCGAGGCCCGACGCCCTACACGATCGCCGACCACCCGGACACGCCGCCGCAGGTGATCATCCACCCCGGCCAGCGCTGCGCGACCATCGACGGCCACGACATCGGCAGCTCCCGCGATCTGGGGGTCCGCACCTGGGGTGAGGACCCCACCGGCTCCGCGGTCATGCTCAGCGGCACCTACCAGATGCAACGAGAAATCGGCCAACACCTCTTCGGCGCCCTTCCGCCGGTCTTGGTCCGCCCCATCGACGCGGGCGACAGCGCCCTGGTGTCGTTGCTGGAAGCCGAGATGCTGCGGCAGGAGCCGGGCCAGGAACTGGTCCTGGACCGCATTCTGGACCTCGTCCTGGTCAGCGTCCTGCGCGCCTGGCTGGCCAGCCCCGGCGTCGGCGCCCCCGCTTGGTACCGGGCGCAACACGACGAGGTAGTGGGCGCCGCCCTCAAACTCCTGCACGCCGAGCCCGCGTATGGCTGGACAGTGGCCAATCTGGCCACCCGCGTAGGCGTGTCCCGAGCGGCCTTGGCACGACGCTTCACGTCACTGGTGGGCGAACCTCCGATGAACTACCTGACGAGCCTCCGCTTGGCCCTGGCGGCTGACTTGCTGCGCGAAACGGAAACCACAATCGGCTCCGTGGCAAGGAAAGTCGGCTACAGCAGCGCCTTCGCCCTCAGTGCCGCCTTCAAACGCGTAAGAGGCCTGTCACCCCAGGAATACATCCGACAGGCGGCAAACAACCCCGGCGTCCCCGTGGCAGCCGTCTCCTGAAGGAGTTCGAGCGAAGCAGATGACAGAATCAGGAGGGCAGTGTCACCCGGTGTGGCAGCCACAGCGCCCGACCCAAACACCCAAGCGCCAACACGCAAGCCACCGTCCGCACCAGGTGCGCCGAGTTCCACGGCCCCTCGAAAGCAGCCCGAACCGCCGCGAGATCAGCGGTCGACGCCGGTGCCCCAGCCGCTTCGAGGTCCTGGTTCAGCGGCACGTTCACTCCCATCGTGATCGCCACCGCGACCACGTACAGCAGCAACGAAGCCAGCACCCACCGAGCGGCCGCCCGACGCCCCAGCCGGTGTTCCATGATCGCCGCCGCGCCCGTGAACACGAACGAGCCGAGGAACGCCGAACCGAACGCGCCGTTCTCGATCGCCCGGTTGATGTTCTGCATGGTGTCGACGAACGTGCGGTCGTCCGTCTTGGCCAGCGCGGGCATCACCGAGATCGCGAAGGCGTAGAACACCCCCGCGATCAGCCCCACCGTCATCGTGGCCAGCCACAACACCGGTCCGGCCAAGCGGCGCTTCGTCGAAGGCGTGTCTCTGGTCTGGGTCATCGTCTCTCCGTTTTCGTCCGCGTCGTCCAGTCAGGCGTGAGCGGGCGACAGGTCGCGGGTCGCTCCCTCCGCGACCGTATATCCGTTGTGCAGCAACCCAAAGCGGTCGCACACTTGCCGGACGGTGCAGCAGCGCCACGGCGAGAACCTCGGCGGCGCGGTCGAGCATCCACGGCGGCAGGAACGCCATGACCGACATCGGCGCACTGGCGATCACCCGCCGCTCGATCGCCAGGTACTCCCGTTCCGTCAGGTCCTCGCAGAAAGCGCTCAGCACGACCGCTTCCTCGTCCCGCAGGTGCTGGTGCACGACCGTGTCGAAGCGTCGCGCGGCGGCGGCCAGGTCGGCCTGGCGGCCGGGGACCAGCGCTCGCGTGACCGCTTCCATCGCCTCGTCGAGCGCGGCGTGGTCGGCGTGCATCGCCTTCTCGCGTTCGGCGAAGGTGGGCGTCTTGGCCCGCAGCGCGGGCCACAGGATGTCGTCCTCGGTGTGGTGGCGCCAGTCGATGACGGCACGAACCTGCCGCCACCACCCCGCGATCCGGTCGACCTGGTCGTCGCGCACGCCCGACGCGCCCGCGACGAGCCTGCGCGCGTCGCGGCGCATCGCCACGTGCATCAGGGCAAATCCGTGGATGTGCCGTGGAATGGCGCTCAGACCGTGCTCTGTGGACAGTTGCGTGCGCATGGCTTCACCCTCCTCATGGGGATCACCTGGCAGTCAGTCGACGCTCCACACACCACTGGCCGCGGCATCGCGGGCGTAGTCGGCGAAGTCCTTGGGCTCGCGGCCGAGCGCGCGACGCACCCCGTTGGTGAGGTTGGCGTTGCGGCCGTCGAGGATCTGGGTGAAGAGTTCGACGAACTCCTCCGGCATGCCGTGCTCACGCAGCGCGGCGGCGTACTGCTCCGGGGTGAGCGGGATGTAGGCGACGTCCTGGCCGGTGGCCTTGGAGATCTCGGTCGCCACGTCGTGGAAGCTGAGCAGCCGAGGGCCGGTGAGCTCGTAGATCTCGCTGTCGTGTCCGTCCTCGGTCAGCGCGGCGACCGCGACATCGGCGATGTCGTCGGCGTCGACGAACGGCTCGACCGCGTCGCCGGCGGGCAGTGCGATCTCGCCCGCCCGGACGGATTCCAGGAGGAAGTTCTCGCTGAAGTTCTGGTTGAACCAGCTGCAGCGCACGATCGTCCACTTGAGACCGGCTGCCTGCACGATCCGCTCGCACACCTCGGCCGCCTCCTCGCCGCGGCCCGAGAGCAGCACGAGCTTCTCGACGCCGGCGGCCTTGGCGAGCTCGCTTACCCGGGTGATCGCCTCAGGGGCGCCCGGGAAGGCGAGGTCAGGCTGGTAGGCGATGTAGGCGGCGCGGGTGCCCGCGAGGGCTGCGGCCCAGCCGGACTCGTCGGTCCAGTCGAAAGTCGGTGTGGTGGAACGAGAAGCGACGCGAACCGGCACCCCACGCTCGGTCAGTCGATCAGCGATCCGGCGACCGGTCTTGCCGGTGCCGCCGATCACCAGAATCGGCTTCGAGTCCTGTACTTGCGTTTGCTCTCCCATGTACCCAAGTACACCGGGTCGAGCTGAGACGAGCCATAGCCGAGAAGCTCAACCGCATATGCGATCGTCTCACCTTCCGTCGCGGCCGAAGATCACCGCCCAGTAGTAGCCACACGGCCCGCCCTCGGCCCGGCCGACGCCGATGGCGTCCACCTCGCACGACAGTCCGACCGCGTCCCCGTCCGCGAGGGACTTCACGACGTCGGCGGCCTTTTCGCTGTACGCCGCGACAAATCCGCCGCGCATCCCGCGGTAGCCGGTGGCGGCGACCCGGTCCTGCAGGGTGGTCCCGTCCGGCCCGGTCATCCCGATGTACTCGCCGCGCATCATGTCGTCGCTGTGGGCGCGGGCCGCGGTCATCAGCCGCGGCGCCGCGTGCAGCGGGCCACAGCCCTCCGCGGTGCGACGGTTGTTCAGCGCCACGATCAGCCGGTCCGCCTC
>NZ_JBOHGC010000037.1:0-11364 GCF_050699995.1 Actinokineospora sp.
CGTCAGCGCGAACAAACGTCATAATGTGCGGGCTGCCCACCGGATCACCACCTCGGCGGGCGCCTCCTCGAGCCGCCAGGCGGCGCGCTGGGCGAGCGCCTGCCGGTGCTCGACGAGGCTGGTGGGCTCGGCCGCCTCGCGCGGGACCAGGCTGAGCGGCTCGGCGGTCATCGCCGCGCCGCCAGTCCGACGAGCTTGAGGTTGAACACCCGGGTGCAGGACCGGCAGTGCCAGGTGCCGTGCTGGTCACGCCCTGACTCGTCGCTGTGGGGGCGCAGGTCCTCGTCGCCGCAGAACGGGCAGTAGAACGGGACGGCGCGCTGCTCGCTCACTTCAGGTCTCCCTCGTCCGCACGGGCGACCCACTGCGCGAACCGTTCACCGGTGTGCCGCTGGTCGGCGAACCGCCGTACGACTCTCTCGATGTAGTCGGGCAGCTCGTCAGCGGTGACCTTGTGGCCGCGCAGCTTGCGGCCGAAGCCCGCGTCGAGCCCGAGGCCGCCGCCGAGGTGAACCTGGAAACCCTCGACCTGGTTGCCGTCGTCGTCGGTCACGATCTGGCCCTTGAGGCCGATGTCCGCGGTCTGGATGCGGGCGCACGAGTTGGGGCAGCCGTTGATGTGCACCGAGATCGGCGCGGTGATGCCGTCGGTGATGTCGGTGAGCCGGGTCTCCAGCTTGGCGACCAAGTCCATCGCCCGGTCCTTGGTGTTGACGATCGCCAGCTTGCAGAACTCGATGCCGGTGCACGCCATCACGCCGCGCCGCCACACCGAAGGCTCGGTCTGCAGGCCCAGCTTGGCCAGCTCCGCCTGCAGCGACGACACCTCGGCCTCGGGGACGTCGAGGACGACCAGCTTCTGCTGCGGGGTGAAGGTGACCCGGTTGGACCCGGCGCGCTCGGCGGCCTTGGCCACCTCGACCAGCACCGACCCCGACACGCGGCCGACGATCGGGGCGGCGCCGACGTAGAACTTGCCGTCCTTCTGCTTGTGCACACCCACGTGGTCGTAGGGGACCGCGGGGACCTCGGGCGCGGGGCCGTCGATCATCTTGCGGTTGAGGTACTTCTCCTCCATGACCTCACGGAACTTCGCCGCGCCCCAGTCCTTGACCAGGAACTTGATGCGCGCGCGGTGGCGCAGGCGGCGGTAGCCGTAGTCGCGGAAGACGCTGATCACCGCGCCGTAGACGTCGGCCACCTCGTCGAGCGGGACCCAGGCGCCGAGGCGCTGGCCGATCATCGGGTTGGTCGACAGGCCGCCGCCGACCCAGACGTCGAAGCCGGGGCCGTGCTCGGGGTGGTTGACGCCGACGAACGCGACGTCGTGGATCTCGTGCGCCACGTCCGGCAGCCCGGAGACGGCCGACTTGAACTTGCGCGGCAGGTTCGAGAACGCCTTGTCGCCGACGAAGCGGCGCTTGATCTCCTCGATGGCCGGGGTGCCGTCGATGATCTCTTCCTCGGCGATGCCCGCGACCGGCGAACCCAGGATGACCCGCGGGCTGTCGCCGCAGGCCTCCATCGTGGTCAGGCCCGCGCCTTCGAGCTTGGCCCAGATGGTGGGCATGTCCTCGACCCGGATCCAGTGGTACTGGATGTTCTGCCGGTCGGTGATGTCGGCGGTGTCGCGGGCGTAGGTCTGCGAGACCTCACCGATCACCGCGAGCTGCTGGGTGGTGACCGCGCCGCCGTCGATGCGGATGCGGAGCATGAAGTACTCGTCGTCGAGCTCCTCGGGCTCCAGCGTCGCCGTGCGGCCGCCGTCGATCCCCGGCTTGCGCTGGGTGTAGAGGCCGTACCAGCGGAAACGTCCCCGCAGGTCGCCAGGGTCGATGCTGTCGAAGCCACCGTGCGCGTAGATGTCGACGATGCGGTCCCGCACGTGCAGCGGGTTGTCGTCCTTCTTGGCGCGCTCGTTCGGATTCAGCGGCTCGCGGTAACCGAGCGCCCATTGCCCCTCACCCCGGCGGGCCTTGGGGCGGGCCGGGGTTGAGGCGGTCGACTGCGGTGTGGTCGACTCCGTGGTGGTGGGAGACACCGGCTGTCCTCTAGGGTCGGGGCGCTCGAGCGCACCGTCAGGGACCCCGGAGATCAGGGGTGCTCAGCCGGCGCGTCCGACGCCTGCTGAATTCGAGATAGGCGACGACGGGTCAGGTGTACTGACGGCACATCGCGCTGGAGACGCGACGGAAGTCGACGTGGCGGCGGGCCACCAGGAAGACTTCGGTCGCTGACATGGGTCCAGCGTCCCATGCGTCCACGGTGTGGTCCACCTCCATCCGCATGCTGGGACGGACGTCACGCGGTTCTCCCTGCCGGAATAAATCCCTGCTAGGGGGCCTGGGAGGATGGTGGCGTGCCCTCCGTACTGCCTGACGGCGAACCCGCCCCCGTCGACGGCTCCCTTCCGTCCTCGGCGCTCGCGGGCCTGGGCGCGCGCCCATTCGGCGTCTATGTGCACGTTCCGTTCTGCGCCACGCGCTGCGGGTACTGCGACTTCAACACCTACACACCAGGTGAGCTCGGCTCGTCGGCCTCGCCCGAGTCGTGGCTCGAAGGTCTGCGCCGCGAACTGGACTTGGCCGCCCGAGTCCTGGGATCGCCGCCGAAGGTTGACACCGTGTTCGTCGGCGGTGGGACGCCCTCGCTGCTGGGCGCCGACGGCTTGGGCGAGGTGCTCGGCGCGATCCGCTCCACCTTCGGTCTCGCACCCGGCGCCGAGGTGACGACGGAGTCCAACCCGGAATCGACGTCGACCGAGTTCTTCGCGGGCCTGCGCGAGGCGGGCTACAACCGGATCTCCCTGGGCATGCAGTCCGCGGCCCGGCACGTGCTGAAGGTCCTGGACCGCACCCACACTCCCGGCCGGGCGGTCGCCGCCGCGCTGGAAGCGCGGGCCGCGGGGATCGAACACGTCAACCTGGACCTGATCTACGGCACGCCCGGCGAGCGCCCCGAGGACCTGGCCGCGTCGCTGGACGCCGTGCTGGCCGCCGGGGTCGACCACGTGTCGGCGTACGCGCTGATCGTCGAGGAGGGCACCGCCCTGGCCCGCCGCATCCGGCGCGGCGACCTGCCCGCCCCGGACGACGACGTGCTGGCCGACCGCTACGAACAGGTCGACGAGACGCTGTCGGCGGCGGGGCTGACCTGGTACGAGGTGTCGAACTGGGCGTCGTCGGACGAGGCGCGGTGCAGGCACAACCTGGGCTACTGGCTCGGCGGCGACTGGTGGGGCGCCGGTCCCGGCGCGCACAGCCACGTCGGCGGCGTGCGGTGGTGGAACGTCAAACACCCGGCCCGCTACGCCGACCTGCTCGCCGAGGGCAACTCGCCCGCGGCGGGCCGCGAACGTCTGTCGCTCGATGATCAGCGAGTCGAACGGGTGCTGCTGGAGTTGCGCCTGTCCGACGGCCTGGCTTTGTCCGCCCTGGATGAGGCGGGCCAGGCGGAAGCACGGGAAGCTGCGAACGACGGCCTGCTCGACGGCCCGTCACTGGCCGCGGGCCGCTGCGTGCTCACCTCACGCGGCAGGCTGCTGGCCGACGCCGTGGTCCGCCGCCTGACCTGATGTCAGCCCCCTGACGAAGTGCCGGAGAGGCCGCGCAGCATGCGGCGGACCATGTCGGCGTACTCGTCGCGCAGCCGCTGCTGGTCCTTCGCCGGGCTCTCGGCCAGCGTCGTTCCCGCCGAACCCAGCATCGAGAAGGTGATCCGGGTGGCCGTGTCGAGCGGCACCGGCTCGATGTGGCCGCTCGCGACCAGCGCGGTCAGCAGCTTGTGGATGATCCCGTAGGCGTAGGTCTCCTCGGCCCGGTGCCACTCCTGCCACCCCAGCGCCACCGGCGCCTCACGCCACACGATTCGGCTGTAGACCGGGTCCAGGCACTGGTCGAGAAACGCGTCCAGCGCGTCCAGTGCCCCCGTCCACGGATCCGCCGCGGCCGCCGCGATCTCCGTGACCCGGGCGACGGCGGCCGACTCCAGTTCCTCGTGGACGGCCTTGAACAGCGCCCGCTTGTTGCTGAAGTGGTGATAGACCGCCCCCCGCGTCGCGTCGATGTCGGTCGCGATGTCCTCCAGCGCTGTCGCGGCGAACCCAAAAGTCGCGAAACGCCTGGTGGCGGCGTCGATCAGGGCGGCCCGAGTCGCCTCGGAGTACTGCTCGCGCCTGCTTTTGGTGGCGGACATAGTAAACAAGTCTGCCAGGTCCGCTCTGACCAGCCGTTTTGGTGTATCCGGTCAGTGGGAACAGTTTGGTTTGCCGCCCCAGGCACGTCGGTGGAGCATTCGGAAATGGCGTTGCGCCGAATGGAGGAATGTTATGGGCGGCTATGTCGAGATCGGCGACCTGAACACCTGGTATGACGAGCAAGGCACGGGCGACGCGCTTGTGCTGCTTCATGGCGGACTGTGCACTAACGCGACCTGGGAGCCGCAACTGGCGGAGTTCGGCGCGCGGTTCCGGGTCATCGCGCCCGAGCGGCGAGCGCACGGCCACACGGCGGATCTGGCCGGGCCGCTCTCGTATGACGACATGGCGGCCGACACGGTCGGCTTCATGGACACGGTCGTCGGCGGCGCGGCGCATATCGTGGGGTGGAGCGACGGCGGCATCGTCGGCCTGCTCGTCGCGATGGCGCGTCCCGATCTCGTGCGCAAACTCGTCGTGATCAGCGCGAACTTCGACACCACTGGCACCCCGCCCGAGATCGTGGCCCACATGGCGTCGTCAACGGCCGAGAGCGATGACTGGACCATGCTGCGATCGCTCTACGAAGCCGTGTCCCCGGACGGGCCGGGACACTGGGCGGTCGTGTTCGCCAAGTTCCAGCAGATGGCGACCACGCAGCCTGCCATCCCGCTCGCGGACCTGGGGCGGATCAGCGCGCCCACGCTCGTCATCGTAGGCGACGACGACATGATCACCTTCGAGCACACATCCAAGCTCTTCGGGGCCATTCCGAACGCGGAGCTGGCGGTCGTCCCGGGAACGTCCCACCTGCTGACGATGGAGAAGCCGGGACTGGTGAATCGGATCGTCCTGGATTTCCTGGAGAAAGAACCCCCGCCGACCATGATGCCGCTGCGACGAGCGGCCGCCCACTGAGCGCCTACTCGCGGAGGGCGGTTTGGTGTACAACTGGTGACATACGCAGTGTATGTGACCAACGCAGAGAAGGTGAACGATGACGGAGACCATGTTCAACCCCTTCGCCCCGGGATTCAGCGAGAACCCGTACCCGCACTACGCCGAACTCCGGGACGAGACCGCGGTCCACGAACACCCCCTGGGGTTCTGGTACGTCTCCCGATACGACCTCGTCACCGCGCTGCTCCGCTCAGGCCAGTCCGTCGAGACCCGCCACCTCGCCCCGCACCCGGTCCGCGACGAGATGCGCAAAGCCGCGGGCGGCGACGACTGGCGCTTAGGCGGACTGTCCATGCTCGACCGCGACCCGCCCGACCACACCCGGCTGCGCTCCCTGGTCGCGAAGGTCTTCACGCCGCGCGCGATCAACGCGCTGGCTCCGCGAATCACCGAACTGGTAGACGCTTCCCTCGACTGCATGGCCGAAGCGGGCCGGTCCGACCTCGTCGACGAACTGGCGTTCCCGCTGCCCTTCACCGTCATCGCCGACATGCTCGGCATGCCGCCCACCGACGAGGACCGCCTGCGCGAACTCACCGGGACCCTGGTCCGGTCCCTGGAACCGGTGGGCGACCCGGACCTGGCCCGCCGCATCGGCGAGGCGGACGCGGAGTTCACTCGGCTCACCGCCGACATGATCGAGTGGAAGCGCGCCAACCCGGCCGACGACCTACTCACCGCGCTGATCGACGCCGAACACGATGGCGACGTCCTGAGCGACGACGAGCTGATCGCCCAGGTCGGCCTCCTCTATGTGGCGGGCCACGAGACCACGGTCAACCTGATCTCCAACGGAGTAGTCGCACTCCTGACAAACCCCGACCAACTCAAGGCCCTGCGCGCCGACCCAACCCTGATCGACAACGCCGTCGAAGAACTCCTCCGCTACGACAGCCCGGTCCAGATGAGCCGCCGCATCACGACGGCGCCAGTCGAGATCGGCGGCCACGAGATCCCGGCGGGCAGCTTCGTCATCGCCAGCCTCGCCTCCGCCAACCACGACCCAACCTTCTGGGGCGAAGACGCCGCGGAGCTGGTCCTGAGCCGCCCCAACGCCCGCCACCACGTCTCCTTCGGCGCCGGCCCCCACCACTGCCTGGGCGCGGCCCTGGCCCGCCTCGAAGGCCGGATCGCCCTCGGCAGGCTGGTCGAGCGGTTCCCGGACCTGGCGCTGGACGGCCCGGTGGAGTGGAACGGCCGAATCAATCTCCGCGGCGCGGCGAAGGTTCCGGTGCGGACCTGACGCCTACTGACTGCCGCTGTCCGCGCCTGAGGTGGCCGAATCCGGTGCGGCAGCGGCGGTCCGGCGGGTGATCCACCACGCGAGCAGACCCGCGGGGAAGAACATGAGCACGCCGTACACCGCCGCGGGCACGGCCATCTGAGCGTTGTCCAGCAGCGCGGGGCTCAGCGCGATGGTGATCGCCAGGGTGCTGTTGTGGATGCCGACCTCGAACGACGAGGCGATCGCCTGCTTCTCGCTCACCTTCGCCAGGCGGGGGACGAAGTATCCGATGGCGAGGCTCAGCACGCACAGCAGCACCGCGACCACGCCCACCGACTTCATGTAGCCGAGGATGTTGGCCCGCTCGAGGTACACAGCCACCCCGATCACCAGCGCCAGCACCACGATCGACGCGATCTTGACCGACGTGCGCATCCGGGCAGTGAACTCGGGGAACCGATTGTTGACCGCCATCCCGATGGCCACCGGGATCAGCACGATCGCGAACACCTGCAGCATCTTCGCCGGCTGCAGCCCGAGCGACGCGTCCCCGTCGAGGAAGCCCGCGATCGCCAGGTTGACCACGATCGGCAGGGTCACCACCGCGAGGACCGAGTTGATCGCCGTCAGCGTGATGTTCAGCGCGACGTCCCCACCCGCGAGGTGGCTGAAGATGTTGGCTGTGGTCCCGCCCGGCGACGCCGCGAGCAGCATCATGCCGACCGCGAGCACCGGCGACAGGTCGAAGGCCAGCACCAGTCCCAGCGCGACGGCGGGCAGCACCAGCACCTGCACCGCGAGCGCCAACAGGGCAGCCTTGGGGAACTTCGCCACCCTGGTGAAGTCGTCGACTGTCAGCGACAGCCCCAGTCCGAACATGATGATCGCGAGCGCGATCGGCAAGAACACCGTGGTCAACACTGACGACGCCATGAGGGCTCCCAGTTACCGGTGGGTAGTGCGAGCATGATTCAGACGAACCTCACAAACGCGCAAGACCCATGCTCAAAACGTGATAGCCGTACCGATTGACCCCATAGCGTCTCGCGCTCCGTAAACTCTTACCAGAGGGAGGTGCCACGTGGTCAGTTCGGACGAACGCAGGCTCGACGTCCTGCGCGCCATCGTCGCCGACTACGTGCACAACCAGGAGCCGGTCGCGTCCAAGGCGATCGTCGACCGGCACCACCTGGGTGTGTCCAGTGCGACCGTGCGCAACGACATGGCCTCGCTGGAGGAGGACGGCTACATCACCCAGCCGCACACCAGCGCCGGCCGCATCCCGACCGACAAGGGGTACCGCCTCTTCGTCGACCGCCTCAGCGACGTCAAGCCGCTGAGCTCCGCCGAGCGCCGGGCCATCCAGAGCTTCCTCGAGGGCGCGATCGACCTCGATGATGTCATGCGCCGCAGCGTGCGGCTGCTCGCGCAGCTGACCCGCCAGGTCGCCGTGATCCAGTACCCCACGCTCACCACCTCGACCGTGCGCCATGTCGAGTTGGTCTCCATCACCCCCGCGCGGGTGATGATGGTCCTCATCACCGACACCGGCCGCGTCGACCAGCGCATGGTCGACCTTGGCGACGTTGTCACCGACGAGTCCGTCGCCCGGCTGCGCACCATCCTCAACACCACCCTCGCGGGCAAGCGGCTCACCGACGCCGCCGCGAAGGTCGCCGAGTTGCCGGAGTCCGCGCCCAAAGACCTGCGCGACCCGCTGACCAGGCTTTCCATCGTGCTGGTCGAGTCCCTGGTGGAGCACCCCGAGGAGCGTCTCGTCCTCGGCGGCACCCCCAACCTGACCCGCAACGCCGCTGACTTCCCGCACTCCCTGCGCCAGGTGCTCGAGGCGCTGGAGGAGCAGGTGGTGGTGCTCAAACTGCTCGCCGCGACCACCGACTCGGGCACGGTCGTGGTCCGGATCGGCGAGGAGAACGAGGCCGAGGAGATGCGCAGCACCTCCGTGGTTTCCATCGGGTACGGCACTCGTGCGACCCTGCTCGGGGGCATGGGCGTGGTCGGGCCGACTCGCATGGACTACCCCACCAACATCGCCGCCGTCCGCGCGGTGGCGAATTACGTCGGGGACATCCTCGGCCGTTAACGCGAAGCAACGAAGTGATCCCCCGACGTGCTCGGGGCAGGAGGACTGGGACAAGGTGGCGAGGGACTACTACGGCGCTCTCGGGGTGCGGCAGGACGCGACCTCGGACGAGATCAAGCGCGCCTACCGCAAGCTGGCGCGCGAGCTGCACCCGGACGTCAACCCGGAGGAGGCCGCGCAGCAGCGCTTCCGTGAGGTGACCGCCGCCTACGAGGTCCTCTCGGACCCGCAGAAGCGCAAGATCGTCGACATGGGCGGCGACCCGCTGTCCAACGGCGGTGGCGGTGGCGGCGGCCATGACCCGTTCGGTGGCGGCTTCGGGCTCGGCGACATCATGGACGCCTTCTTCGGCGCCGCGGGTGCGGGCGGCGGACGCGGTCCGCGCAGCCGCGTGCAGCCCGGCTCGGACGCGCTGCTGCGCATCCAGATGACGCTCGAGGAGTGCGCCACCGGCGTCAGCCGGGAGATCGCCGTCGAGACGGCCATCCTCTGCGACCTGTGCCGCGGCTCCGGCTGCGCGGCGGGCACCTCGCCCACCACCTGCGACACCTGCGGCGGACGCGGCGAGGTCCAGTCCGTGCAGCGCTCGTTCCTCGGCCAGGTCGTCACCGCCCGGGCCTGCCCGGTGTGCCGCGGTCTCGGTGAGGTCATCCCCGACCCGTGCCGCCAGTGCGCGGGGGAGGGGCGCGTCCGCGCGCGCCGCAACATCACCGCGAAGATCCCTCCGGGCGTGGCCGACGGCATGCGCGTGCGGCTCTCCGGCCAGGGCGAGGTCGGCCCCGGCGGCGGTCCCGCGGGCGACCTGTACGTCGAGGTCGAGGAGCTTCCGCACGCGACCTTCGAGCGCGCGGGCGCCGACCTGCACTGCACCCTGAGGGTCCCGATGACCACCGCCGCCCTCGGCGCGGTCGTCCCGCTGGAGACCCTCGACGGCCCGCTCGACATCGAACTCGAACCGGGCACGCAGCCCGACACCGAGCTGGTCATGACCGGCCGCGGCCTGCCGCGCCTGCGGTCGACCGGGCGCGTCGACGGCCGCGGCGACCTGCACGTCCACATCGAGGTCGAGGTCCCGACGAAGCTCGACGCCCGCCAGACCGAGTTGCTGCGCGAGCTCGCCGAGCTGCGCGGCGAAGAGGAGCACACGCTCGCCATCGCGAGCGCGCGCCAGGGCGGACTGTTCTCCCGCCTGCGCCAGCGCCACGCCCGATGACCCTGGCGCTGTTCCTCGCCGAGGCACTGCCCTCCGGCTCGTCATTCGTTCTCGACGGCCCGGAGGGCCGCCACGCGGCCGCGGTCCGGCGGTTGCGCGCGGGCGAGGAACTGCTCGTCTCCGACGGCAAAGGATCAGTCGCCCACTGCGTCGTCGACGCGGCGGCCAAGGACTCGCTCGACCTGACGATCACCCGACGCTGGGCCGAGCCGCCGCCCGCCCCGCGCGTGGTCATCGCCCAGGCGCTCGCGAAGGGTGACCGCGGCGAGCTCGCCGTCGAACTCGCGACCGAGGCGGGCGCCGACGCGATCATCCCGTGGCGCGCGTCCCGCTCCATCACCAAATGGGATGACGGACCGCGCGGCGACAAAGCGCTCAACCGCTGGCGCTCTACCGCCCGGGAGGCCGCGAAACAAGCGCGACGCGCCTGGATTCCCGAAGTCACCGACCCCATGTCGGTGCGCGAACTCGTTGCGGTGGCAAAGGAGTCCGCGCTCACCCTCGTGCTGGAAGCAGGCCGCGCCACCCGATTGGCGGATATCGATCTCCCTTCATCGGGTGATCTTTTGCTGATCGTCGGGCCGGAGGGCGGGATCACCGACGAGGAGATCAACGCCTTTGAGCAGGCAGGTTCCCGAACCGTCCGGCTCGGCCCCTCCGTGCTGCGCACTTCCACGGCCGCCGCGGTCGCGCTGGGCGCCATCGGCGCGCTCACGACACGGTGGCGTTGACCCGCGCGAAGGGTCTACCCTTTCTCCTGCAAGGCGATCCGAACTTTCGGACGCCCCCATGACTACCGCCGGACACCTCCCCCCTCGGTCCGGCGGAGCCGCGCGAGGCGGTGAGGCGACCCCCAGGCTTCATCGCCCGCGCGGCATCCTCCACCCGCACTCCCATTAATCTGGGCGCATGAATGCGGACTGCCTCTTCTGCAAGATCATCGCCGGTGACATCCCGTCGAAGCTCGTCCACGAATCCGAAACCACATTCGCGTTTCGCGATATCAATCCGCAGTCCAAGGTCCACGTGATCGTCGTGCCCCGAACCCACTACGAGGACGCCGCCGCGCTCGCCGAGGACGCCCGATTGCTCGCCGACGTGCTCAAAGCAGGCGCCGAGGTGGCCCGAGTCGAGGGAATCGACCAGTCCGGATACCGGTTTGTCTTCAACACCGGAGACGACGCCTGCCGCACGGTTTTCCACGCCCACCTGCACGTTCTGGGCGGTGAGCAGTTGGCGGGCTTTGGTCGCTGAGCGTGTTTTTCCGGTGCGCCGTGTCGGTGGCTGGGTCTAGCATCGGATCAGACACCGACCCACAGCGCGTGGCGCAGAAGGCAGGACCGAAAGCAACGTGACCGGCACCGATCCCCGACCTTCCGACGCGCCAACTCCACAGCACGACGCCCAGTCGAGGTTCTCCATCCCCGAAGGTGCCGTCCTCGCCCTGCTCGGGTCGCGAGACGAGAACCTCCGCCTCGCGGAGGAACTGCTCGACGCCGACGTCCACGTCCGCGGCAACGAGGTCACGCTGACCGGCGCCCCCGCCGATGTGGCCTTCGCCGAGCGCGTGTTCACCGAACTCGCCACGCTCGCGACCCGCGGCCAGCAGGTCGGCCCGGACACGGTGCGCCGCACCGTCGCCATGCTGTCCGGCGACTCGGCCGAGT
>NZ_JBOHGC010000038.1:0-2465 GCF_050699995.1 Actinokineospora sp.
ATGGCGCCTCAAACGCAACCGATAACCGGGGTGTCGAAAGGGGTGATCACCCACGGGGATCGTGTGTCGGATCACGACGCGTGCCGGTCCGACGAGCACTTCTTTGACCACGCTGCGCAGTACTTTCTGGCGCTCATTGATGGTGGCGGTGTCGGCTGTGTCGCGCAGCCGGGCGAGGAAGCCCTCCAGGTTTTCGGCCAGCTTGAGGTAGGTGTCGCGGTCGAGGAGTTGGGCGTCGAGCGATGCGAGCGAGGCTCGCAGGCTGGCTTCTTTGGCCCGCAGGTCGGGCATGCGCGCTCGCAGCTCGTCGAGGGTGAGCAGGTCTTCCTGGTAGGCGTGCACGAGGCGGTCGATGCCTTTGGTGGCGCGGGTGAGCTCGAGTTCGAGTCGGGACCGCTCGGCCGTGGCCGGGTTGGCGGCGCGCAGTTCGGTGAGGCGCCGGTCGAGCTCGGCCTGCACCAGGTGCGGGTCGGCCAACAGGGCGGTCACTTGGCCCCAGACGAGTTCGTCGAGGTAGTCGGCCCGCACCGGTTGGTTGTCACAGACGCGGCCGTGCTCGTAGCGGTAGTCGTCGGACCCGAGGCAGCGGTAGTAGTAGAGCTTGCGGGTCTTGGTGCGGGTGGAGGTCCGGTAGTAGGCGTAGCCGCAGCTCTGGCACGACACCAGGCCCATCAGCAGCGACGGTTCTTTGGTGTTGCGGGCCGAGAAGCGGCGGTTGTCCTCGAGCCGGCGAGCCGCCGCGGCGAACGTGTCGTCGTCGACGAGGGCCGGCACAGCGATCTCGATCCAGTCCTCTGTCGGGCGTGGTCGGGTGCGGGTGTAGCGGGACACCGCACGGCCCTGACGCCGGGCGGTGCGGTTGAGCGCAGGCGTGCCGTCGACCCGCCCGGTCTTCAGGTAGGCGGCTCGCCCGGCGTAGGCGGGGTTGCGCAGCATCCCCCAGATGGTGGAACGGTCCCAGCGGACCTTGCCGGTCGAGGTCGGGATCGCCTCGGACGCCAGCCATCGGACGAGCTCGGCGATCGACACGTGGTCCTCGACGTAGCGGCGGAACAGCTCGCGCACTACCGCGGCCTGGTCGTCGACGACCTCGTAGCGGGCCTCGGTGTCGTCGGTGCGTCGCAGGTAGCGGTAGCCATAGGGGGCGCCGCCCAGCACGTTGACGACCCCGGCCCGGGCACGGTGGGTCTTGCCTCGCCGGGTTCGCTCCCCGATCTGGGCGCGCTCGTACTCGGCGATCATCCCCTGGAACTGGATCAACAGTTCGTCTTCGGGTGTCTCGGCCCGAGGTCCCTTCACGAAGCGGACCTCGGTGCCGGCTCGGGCGAACTCGTCGATGAGCAGCGCCTGGTAGGCGTAGCGGCGAGCGAGGCGGTCCGGCGAGTAGCACAGCACCACGTCCACGGGGACCTGGGCCGCCAGGTCGCGCAGACGTTCGAGGGCGGGACGGACCAGCGTCGCCCCCGAATAGCCCTCGTCCTCGAAGACCCAGTCGGGCCGGACCTCAAGCCCCCACCGCTCGGCGGCCTCCATCAGCGCCGTCGTCTGCGAGCCGATCGTCTGCTCTTCGCGCTGGCGGGCCGAGGACACCCGGGCGTAGATGGCTGCGGTCGTCACGGTCGCTCCTCCCCTCGACGCGGCCCCGACGTTCGGGGACCAAGATCCGATAGGCGTGCGCCAGCGTCTGCCCGCCGGCTCGATCGAAGACGAACTCGATGCTGACGTCGCGCTCAGCCACGGGCACCGCCTTGGCGTTCCAAGAACTCCGCCAGCGCCTGGGTCACCAGCGCCGAGATGCTCTGGCCGGTCATTCGCGCCGCCCGCCGCACCCGCCGGGCCAGAGCCACCGGCAGCTTCACGGTGAACACGACCTTGGGACCGGGCACATCGATCGATCCTTCGTCCCGGGCTCGCTCCACATAGCGGCGTGCCTGGCGTTCCGACAGCCGGTGCCGCCTGGCCAACGCCCCCGTCGCGTCGATCACCGACATCCCGCTGGCAAGCAGCTCGGCTGCGGTGTTCACCCGCTTGGCCACCTGATCGGCCCGCGCTCGGCGACTTTCCGGCATGACACTTACATACTACCTTTAACGTCACGATGAGTGGTGGACCGCCTCTTCGGCTTCTCGCCCCGCACATAGGGCAACGCGACGTCGAACTCGAAGTTCGCAATTGTGTCCGAGGTGTCATCTCGCCCTTGCTGGCGAATCTGTTCCTCCACTACGCGTTCGACCGATGGCTGACCCGGGAGTTCCCCGACGTCAGCTTCGAGCGCTACGCAGACGACGCCGTGGTGCACTGCGCCAGCCAGGCGCAGGCCCACCGGGTCCTGGAGGCCATCACCGAGAGGATGGCGGAGGTCGGTCTGGAGTTGCACCCGGACAAGACCCGCATCGTGTACTGCAAGGACGCCGACCGCCGCGGCTCGCACGAGCATGAGCACGAGCACGAGCACGAGCGGTTCA
>NZ_JBOHGC010000039.1:0-1044 GCF_050699995.1 Actinokineospora sp.
GGACCAACGGGTCACAGGTCAACGGCTCCCACGTGAACGGGTCCAAGGTCAACGGAGCCAACGGCACCAACGGGTCCAACGGGTCCAAGGTCAACGGCACCAACGGTGCCGGCGGCGCGACCCCGAACGGGCTGCCGCGGCGGTCGATCCGCAGCGGGGTCGAGGCGCTCAGCGCGCTGACCCGCGGCGACGGCGCGCAGCTGCCCGAGCAGTTCCCCACACCGCGCGACGCGGTCGACACTCTGGCTGCTCCGCTGAGTCCGCTGCCCGAGCCGCCCGCGGGCGACGCGACGTCCTGGCCAAGCCACCCGGTCCCCACCGGTCTGGCCGAGGACGACGCCCCGGCGGAAGCCCTTTTCGACCCGGTCGTGCCGGTCGAGGCCACCGAACCCCCGGTGGCGCCGAGCCTGCCCGAAACCGCCGAGGACACGACCGGCTGGTGGGACACCACCATCATCTACGAGCGCGCCCCCGGCGCTCCGGTCGACCGCGGCATCCAGGAGACCACGCCGATCTTCGACGAGATGGTCTCGGCCTGGTTCCGCGCGGTCACCGACGACCCGAACTCCACCGCCGCCGACGTCGCCGGGCCGCAGGCCTGGGACTTCGCCGCCGACCAGGGTTTCCAGGCGGCGCAAGCGGTTTCGCGGGCGCAGCCGGAGGACTTCACCCGCTCCGGGCTGCCCCGCCGGACCCCTCGGCGCAACCTCGTGCCGGGCAGCGCCGAGCCCAAGGCGTCCACCGCCCCGCCGGTCACCGACCGCGACGCGGAGGACCTGCGGACCCGGCTGTCGAACTACCAGCGCGGCGTGCACCGCGCCCGCGGCGCCCACCACACCGGCCCCGCGCACGGTCAGCCGGAGGTTCAGCCGGGCCTGGATCTGCGGGGCGCGCAGTGGCGCTTCGCCGCGGACTCCGGCTGGGCCGCCGCCGAACACGTCACGACGTCCACTTCGGACACCGCGGCCGACGGCAGCCTCCCGCGGCGCACACCGCGCGAACGGCTGCTGCCCGGCAGCCTCGACCCGGCGCCCGGCCCGCCGG
>NZ_JBOHGC010000040.1:0-4518 GCF_050699995.1 Actinokineospora sp.
GGCTCGGTGAGCGCTGGCTGTGTGGGCATCAGAACGGGGGTTCGTCGCGGAATCCGCCGGACGCGGGCGATGGCGTGGACCAGGGGTCGTCTCTCTGCGGTTGCGCGGACGTGCCGCCGGAACTGCGGGAGACCTTCGTGACCTTTGCCGTGGCGTACTTGAGCGACGGGCCGATCTCCTCGATGTCGACCTCGACGACGGTCCGCTTCTCACCCTCGCGGGTCTCGTAGGACCGCTGCTTGAGCGTGCCGGTGACGATCACGCGCGAGCCCTTGGTCAGACTCTCCGCGAGGTTCTCGGCGGCCTGTCGCCAAATCTGCCCGCGAAGGAACAGGGCCTCGCCGTCCTTCCACTCGCCGCTCGCCTTGTCGAACGTGCGCGGGGTCGACGCGACGGTGACCGTTGCGACGGCCGCACCGGCCGGGGTATAGCGGAGTTCGGCGTCGGCGACGAGGTTGCCGACGATGGTGATGGGGGTTTCTCCGGCCATTACGCGGGCACCTTCTCGGTATAGGCCGCGCGGGCGGCGGCGATGGTCTCGGTGATCTGGCCGGACTCGGCGTGCTTGGCGATGGCGTCGATGACGTGGGACGCCTCGCTCTTGGTGAGCTGGCTGCTGCTGGTGATGCGGTCGCCGACGAGCAGAGAGACGACAGCCAGGCGGTCCTCGCGCTCCTTGACGCCGTGTTCACCGACGGCGGCGGCAATCGCGGTGAGCTGCTCCGGAGTGGCGGCGGGTTCGGCGTCGGAGACCGGCTCTGTGCTGGGTGCATCCGGCGCGTGTTCGTCGACGACCTCGGCGTCCACCGGCTCGTTCTCGGCCGCGGCTGGGGCTGGGGTTGGGGTTGCTTGCTGCGCCGCGTCACCGGCGGCCTTGATCTCAGCGAGGATGGCGGCGGACGCATTGCCAGCGCGCGCCTGCTGGTAAAGCTCGCGGATGGCAGGGAAGTTCCCCGTCCGCCGCTTCAGGAGCTCGAGCCAGTCGGGTTCGGCCTCCGGTTCCTGCTTGGTGTCGACTCGCTCGGACTCGACGCGAACCACGTCGGCCTGCGCCATCTCCTCGTCGGTGTAGATGCCGCTGAGGTCCTGCGGGAACGCCTTGCGGAACGCCAGGGCTTCGGCGCACTTGGCGATCATGAGCGCGCCCTTTTCCGCCCACATCTTCGTGAGGCGCGTCTGGTTGTTGTAGGTGGTGGTCTGGGCGTACTCGTGGAAGTGCGCGACCGCGTAGATGGGCTCCGACCAGTCGGCCCGCTTGATGCCGACCTTGGCGGCGATCGGGGGCGTCTTGTCGAGCCAGACGTCACGCCACTCGCCGTCCGGGCCGCACCAGTACGGCCCGTCCTGTCCGCGGTAGGGGCTGGGCTTGCTTTGGCGCGGGCGTTCGGCGACGACCCGGAAGCCGTCGATGCCGGTCTGGATCGTCCACTTCGTCTGGTTGGACTGCCGGTCCTTGCGGCCGATCATGTAGATCTGCTTGGTGAACGGGTCCAGACCCGTGCGCTGGCACTGGTGCAGGAACACGGCCAGGTCACCGGCGCTGGCTCCTGCCACACCGAGCTGAACCAGGGCGGCCTGCTGCCGCTCGGTCCAGTCGGCCTGGGTGGGGTCGAGCGCGAGCGCGCCGACCCGGACGATCTCCGTTCCGGGGGTGGTCATGCTGCTGGTGCCTTTCGTGCTGAGGTGATGGCGGCGGCCGGGCCGACGTAGCGGTCGACCCAGGCGAGGCCGGTACGGTCGAGGGCGTCGCGGGCGCGGGTGACGGCGACGTAGGCGACCATCGCGTCGGCCTTGTCGACCGGGCGCGGGTTGCCGTCCTTGTCCGGCTTGGGTTCGGCGAAGTCGTCGGCGATCGCGACGCGGTCCCACTCGCGGCCCTTGGACTTGTGGGCGGTGGAGATGACGACGTCGGCCCCGTCCTCGGGGACCGTGCGCGACAGGGCGGTGGTGATCTTCGCGGGCCCGTACTGGTCGACGAGCTTGACGAACACGCGAAGGTCGGCGCCCTGCTCCTCCTCGGCGTACTCCTGAACCTGCGTCCAGCTCTCGAAAGCCCACAGCTCGGGGTGGCTGGTGCGCTTTCCGGCCTGCAGCTCACCGGCGGCGTCGGCGAGCTGGACCAGCTCCGTCGCGCCCCCGACGAGGGCGGGCCGCTGTCCATCTTCGAGCGCGGCCAGCACGCGGCCCACGGCACCGGCGTTGCTGCGACACAGGATCGCGTCGGGGGTCGGAATGGGCCCGACCACCGTGGGCAGGTTGGGGTTGCCGCGCACCCGCATGTCAGTGCCGAGCAAGGTCAGCCACTTGTTCGCCTCGGCCGCGACCGCGCCGCCGAACCTCCAGGACTGCGTCAGCTGCAGCCGTACGTCGGCGGGCCAGGTCGCCAGCGCGTCGACTGCGCCCTGCCAGGCGTAGAGCTGCTGGCAGCTGTCGCCGATCGCGATGCGCTGCGCGTGCTCCTGGCCGACGACGAGGGCACTGCGGCATGGGTTGGAGTCCTGCGCCTCGTCGAGCATCACGACGTCGTAGGACAGGCGTGGCCCGGCGATCTGCCACATCTTGAGGTAGTGGTCGTGAGCGAAGGGAACCTGCTCGCCCCAGCGGTCGGTCAGGTCATCCCAGGCTCGCTGGGCGACGGGCAGGACCAGCCGGGCGAGGTCGTGCCGAGCGCGCAGCCCGTTGTCCCACGCGGCATGTGCCTCGGCGGCGGCCTGGTGCTCACCGGCGGAGCGCAGCTCGGGGATCTTGCGGTGCATCCGGCCCAGCTGGGCTTCAGTCAGGATTCCCGGCACCGACGGCAGGTGCTGCTTGCCGACTTCGAGATCGGCCGACTGGCAGAACCGAGTGACGGTCGCGAGAGCCAGCTTGGCGATGTGCACCGGCGTGACCGTGAGACCCGCGCCGATCTCGGCATTGTCGCGGACGCCGAGCCGTTCGGCGGTGACCTTGGCCGGGACGCGGCGACCGCCGAGCCTGCGGGAGAAGTCGCGGCCGACCGCACCGAACGCGAGGCCGTGGATGGTCGAACAGCGGACGTGAGCCGGGAACGATGCCTTGGCCTCGTCTGCGGCCGCTCGGTTGTAGGCGACGTACAGGACGCGGCCGCGCATCTCGCCTGCGGCGAGGCGCAGGGTCGACGTCTTGCCCGCGCCGGCGGCAGCCTCGACGACGACAGCCTTACCGGCTGCGCAGGCGTCGATGACGGCCTGCTGTTCGACGGTCGGTGCGTAGGTCACGCGATCACCCGCATGAACGCACCGTTGACGACCTCGGTGACGTAGTTGACGAAGATGGGCCCAAAGGCGAATCCGGCGACAGCTGCGACGAATCCGACGACGAGCGCGGTGATGCAGCCGGTGGGTCCGTAGTCGCGTCGGACGTCGTCGTCGGCCGCCGCGTGCAGCTGGTCCACGGTGGTCAGGTACTCAGGCATCAATGCCCCTTGGTGTCGACGGTGATCGGCGTGGTGGCGACTGCGTGCCGCGCCTCATACGCGAGTCGCGGCGTCCGGACCACGTACCGGGTGTGGCGGCCATGCGTGCGAAATGCGGCAGCGATGCGCGCGTGGGCGGCCGCGGTGGGGTGGCCGTGCACGCGGAAGGCTGCGGCGATTCGGGCGCGGCCAACCGCGGCGGGGTGCTGACCCATCTGGACCTCCTGCACGGTGGCGGTGGCCTGCGGTCCGGGACGTGCGAGTTCGCGGATGGCCCAGTCGGTGAACGCGGCCATGACGGCGCCGAGGACGAGGGCGAAAACGGCGGCACCGGCGGCGCGGCCGTGCTCGTGTGTGACCGCCAGGGCGACGAGCACGTCGCCGGTCGCGAGGACGCAGAGCCACAGAACGGCATGCGCGAGGCGCGAAGCGAAGGCGGCGGCCGCAACCCCCCGCCCCGCGCGGTTGCGCGGGGCGGGGGCGGGCCGAATGTCGATGCGGACGCCCATCACGCGACCTTGTCCGGGTCGGTGGTGGGCCAGCCGTGGCGCGGCTGGTAGCCGGGCTCGGGCTCGCGCTCGGGCTCGCCGTGCGCGGCGTGCCGCCCGTAGGTAGGAGCGTCGCTGTACTCCGTGAGGGCGGCGGCGATGGTCTCGGCGGCGATGCCAGCGCCGATGTAGGCGGTGATCGTCCGGCTCATTGGGCACCTCCAGCGAGCGCCTGGTCCTCAAGCTGGGCCAGGAACTCGCCGGCCTGGCCCGCGTAGGACTGGGCGGCAAGGTGGGCGAGCACGGCGACGTCGCTGTCGGCGCGGTGGATCGCGGCGAAGTTTTCGAGGGCTTCGGCGAGGGACTGCTGCGCGACCGCTCGGCGGTGCAGGATGCGCGCGCCGTCGATGGTGTCGGCGTCGGCCTGCTCGGCCTGGTCATCGAGCCGCATGACGTGGTCGGTGAGAATGACGACCTCCTGGCGCAGCGCGGCGCGACGAGCGCGGCGTTCGAAGGCGGTCATCCGACCTCACCGGTTCCGCCGCAGTTGGGGCAGGTCTTCTCGGCGCGGCGGCCAGCGGACACGCTGCCGGTGCC
>NZ_JBOHGC010000041.1:0-3781 GCF_050699995.1 Actinokineospora sp.
CCGCGGACCTGCCCGGTGCGGGCGCCGCCGGTGGTGTCGGGTTCGCCGCGTTGGCGGTCGGCGCGACGCTGCGGCCGGGGATCGCCTACCTGCTCGATGTGCTGGGGTTCGGCAAACACCTGACCGAGGCCCGATTGGTGGTCACCGGGGAGGGCTCGCTCGATGAGCAGACCCTGCGTGGCAAGGCACCCGCCGGGGTCGCCGCGGCCGCGAGAGCGGCCGGGGTGCCGGTGGTCGCCGTGGCGGGTCGGATCCAGTTGGCCCGTGCGGAGTTGACGGCGGCGGGGTTTGCTGGGGCGTACGCCCTGACCGACCTGGAACCCGACCCGGCCCGCTGCATGGCGCAGGCGGGCCCACTGCTCGAACGGCTCGCCGCCGACCGCGTCGCCACCCACTTGGAGGTTTCTCCATGACCGACTTCGACCTGGTGCTGCGGGCCCGGCGGGTGCTCACCGCGTCCGGTGAGCAAGCAGGCTGGGTGGGTGTCCGCAGCGGGCGCATCGCCGCCATCGAACCGTTCGACGCTCCCGTGCGGGCTGGTCAGGTCGTCGACCTGGCCGACGACGAGGTGCTGCTCCCCGGGCTGGTCGACACCCACGTGCACGTCAACGAACCGGGCCGCACCGAATGGGAGGGCTTCGCCACCGCCACCCGCGCCGCCGCGGCCGGTGGGGTCACGACGATCATCGACATGCCGCTCAACAGCATTCCCCCCACGGTCGACGTCGACGCGCTGCGGGTGAAACGCAAGACCGCCGACGGGCAGGTGTGGGTCGACACCGGCTTCTGGGGCGGCGCCGTCCCCGGCAACGTGCCGGCTTTGCGACCGCTGCACGACGCCGGGGTGTTCGGCTTCAAGTGCTTCCTGCTGCACTCCGGTGTCGACGAGTTCCCGCACCTCACCGCCGCCGAACTCGACGAGGCCATGCGCGAGGTGGCCGCGTTCGACGGGCTGCTGATCGTGCACGCCGAGGACGCCGACACCATCGACCACGCCCCACATGAACCCGGCGCCGCCTACGCGGACTTCCTGCGCTCACGGCCCCGCCTCGCCGAGGACGTGGCCATCGCGCAGGTCATCGAACTGGCCCGGCGCACCGGGTGCCGCGCGCACATCCTGCACTTGTCCAGCGCCGACGCCCTGCCGATGATCGCGGCCGCGCGCGGCGAAGGTGTCCGGCTCACCGTGGAGACCTGCCCGCACTACCTGAGCTTCACCGCCGAGGAGATCGGCGACGGCGCCACCCAGTTCAAGTGCTGCCCACCCATCCGGGAAGCCGACAACCGCGAGCAGCTGTGGCAGGCGTTGGCCGACGGTGTCATCGACTGTGTCGTGTCCGACCACTCCCCCTGCACCCCGGAGCTGAAACGCCTCGACCTGGGTGACTTCTCGGTCGCCTGGGGCGGGATCTCCTCGATCCAGCTGGGCCTGCCCGCCATCTGGTCCGGCGCCCGCGAACGCGGCCACACCCTGGCCGACGTCGTCGAGTGGATGGCCGGGCGCCCCGCGGAGTTGGCCGGGCTGAGCGGCAAGGGCCGCATCGCGGTGGGCGCCGACGCCGACTTCTGCGTGTTCGCCCCGGACGCGGAGTTCGTGGTCGACCCGGCGAACCTGCACCACAAGAACCCCATCACCCCGTACGCGGGCCGCACGTTGACCGGTGTCGTCCGCGACACCTGGCTGCGCGGCACGCGCATCGCCGAACGGCCGCACGGCCGGCTGATATCCCGAGGAGAGTCATGACCGACTTCACCGACCTGCCAGACCTGGCCGTGCGTTCCCTGGGCGGCGGCGTGGTCGCCGCCAACGACGAGCTGTTCGCCGAACGGGAAAACCTCATCCGCCCCACCGCGGCCGTCTACCAGCCGCACACGTTCGGCCACAAAGGACAGATCTACGACGGTTGGGAGACCCGCCGCAGGCGCTCACCCGGGCATGACTGGGCGATCGTGCGGCTCGGGGTGCCCGGCATCGTCCACGGAGTCGTGGTGGACACGGCGTGGTTCGTCGGGAACTACCCGGAACACTGCACGGTCGAGGGCGCCGCGGTCACCGGCTACCCGAGCCCCGAGGAACTCGCCGACGCCGACTGGGTGGAGTTGGTCCCGAAGTCGGCCCTCAAGGGCGACACCCGCAACCTCTTCGCGGTCGACTCGACCAAGCGCTTCACCCACGTCCGCCTCAACATCTTCCCCGACGGCGGCGTCGCCCGACTGCGCGTACACGGGGAGGTCGTCCCCGACCCGGCACTGTTCGACGGTGTCCCCCTGGACCTGGCCGCGATGGAGAACGGCGGGGTGATCACGGGCTGCTCCAACATGTTCTTCGGCGGCCCGGCGAACCTGCTGTTGCCCGGCAAGGCCCGAACCATGGGCGAGGGCTGGGAAACCGCACGGCGCCGCGACGACGGCAACGAGTGGGTGGAGGTGCGGCTGGCCGAGGAAGGCGTGGTGCGGCAGGTCGAGATCGACACCACCCACTTCGTCGGCAATGCCCCCGGGTGGTTCCGGCTCAGCAGTGGCGAGGTGGAACTTATCCCGCGCACCCGCCTGCAGCCCGACACCCGACACCTGTTCATGGTCGACGTGCCCACGCCGGTGCGGGACATTCGAGTCGACACCTACCCCGATGGCGGATTCGGCAGGCTCCGGATCTACGGGTCCCTCACCGCGGAAGGGCAAGCCCGAATGATCCACCGCCACAACGACTCCCAGCGCTAGCAGTCAACGGGGTCGATTGTCGACTGCGAGGATGCGAGGCCCGTTCCTTCACGATGGGGTTCGTGTCCTGCTCAGGGACCGCCCAGCGAACCGGGAGCGTTCCTCGGACACGCGGTCATCTGTCTCATTTCTGGCGTGCTACGGCCGTCGGCGGCTTCTATCGACTAGACCGCCGCTGGTCAGAGCTGCTTGAGAGTGCGTGTCTCGGGATCCAGGTACACCTTGCCGACGGTGTTCCACAGTGGCGGAAACGCCTCGAGGTCGTACACCTTCTGCCGCCACATCAGCAGGCCCCACGGCTGCCGATGACGCTCGTCGAGCAGCCACAAAAGGTGCTCGGGCGGGCTCTCGGACAGACAGACCATCGGATGGTGGATGTCCGCCCCGAACGGCGGGAAGCCCCACACGACCCCGTCCCAAAGAATGGAGCCGACCTTCTGCTGGGCGGTGAGGTCGGTGATCGCCTGTGGCGCGAACTCGGTCGCGGGGCGGCCGGACGGCCGCCCGGTGAAGTGGATCAGGCACTCGAACTGCGCCGGTCCCGCCTGCTGCAGCACCCCGTAGGGCCAGGTCATGGGGTGTCTCGATGAAACCGCAGGAGGGGGACGTCGTAGAGGTCGGGCTGGCGATCGCGGCGCATGACCGGGTCGGTGACCTCGATGACGAGCATCTCGGTGAGGAACAGGACTTCGGCGCGCAGCAGGTGGCTGGTGTAGCCGGCGGCGGCCTGTTCTTTGAGACCGACGGCGACGTGGATGTGCGGGAGGACCTGGTCGGTGTCGGGGTCGTAGGCCAGGGTGCCGCCGCCGAAGGCTTCGACGTTCCTCAGGTGGACCTTGGTCCATACAGGGGCGGCGGGGTCGTCGAGTTTGTCGCAGGTGCCGACGATGTCGACCTCAGCGAACCCGGCGATAAACGAGGGGATGTAGCCAGCTGAGGTTTCGCACTTTTCGCGGTGACACGGTTGGTTGATCTTTGTGTGACACGGGGCGATGGTGGCGATCATTGCCGGAGATGGGGGAAGCATCGGCGTTCTTCACAACCGCCCGTTGTCCGGGAG
>NZ_JBOHGC010000042.1:0-3964 GCF_050699995.1 Actinokineospora sp.
ACCTGCCACCAGGACCGACCGGGCGACGCGGACACCCCGCGTGGAAGGGCGAAAGACTGGGCACCTGCGCCGACCTCGCGGCCAGCGCCACATGGCGAACGAGATCGGTGACCCGATACGGGAAGACCGAGACAGTCCGCGCCGCCACCATCACCTGTCTGTGGTGGGGATCGCTGCACCGCACCCCGGTCACGGTGGTGCTGGTCCGCGACACCGACTCGACCCGCCCCTACGACATCGCCCTGGTCTCCACCGACACCAGCGCATCGGTCGAGACGATCACCGCCCGCTACGCCGACCGGTGGTCGGTGGAACAAACGATCAAGGACTCGAAAATCCTGATCGGCGCCGGGAACGCCGCCAACCGGCTACGCCGCGCGGTCGAGCGCAGCGTGCCGTTCGCGATGCTGGGACTGACCATCCTGGTCCTGTGGTACGCCGGGCACGGCACCGCCGACACCGACACGGCTGCCGCCCGCGCCCGCGCACCCTGGAACCGCAAGAAGACCCACGTGAGCGTCGACGACATGCTCATCGCCTTCCGGCGAACCCGAATTACCGCCGTCACCGCAGGCCAGGCCACACTCGATCAATATCCCGCCATGCCCGTGACCAGCAGTTCAGCCGCCGCATAACTGCGAAACGTCAGTGATAACCATCGTCCTGGTGTCGGCTTTTCCGCTGTACTGGTCGGTGGTGGTGTCCTCCCGCGACAAGTCCTCGGTGGGGCGGTATCCGCCGCCGCTCGGGCCGGGCGGCAACCTGTGGGACAACCTGTCCACCGCGTTCGTGCAGGGCAAGTTCGGCTTGGCGCTGCTCAACTCCACGGTGGTGGCCGGATCCATCACGGTGTCGGTGGTCCTCACCTCCACCCTCGCCGGCTTCGCCTTCGCCAAGCTCAAGTTCCGCGGCCGCAACGCGCTCTTCACGATGGTGGTGGCGACGATGCTCGTCCCGACCCAGCTGGCGATCATCCCGCTCTACATCATGGTCACCCAGTGGTTCGGCTGGTCCAACGACCTGCGCGGCGTCATCGTCCCCGCCCTGGTGAGCGCGTTCGGTGTGTTCTTCATGCGCCAATACCTAACCTCCGCCATGCCCGACGAGCTGATCGAGGCCGGGCGGGTGGACGGCGCGTCCACGCTGCGCATCTACTGGAGTCTGGTGCTGCCCATCGCCCGGCCGGGCGCGGCGGTGCTGGGGCTACTCATCTTCATCACCTACTGGAACGACCTCTTCTGGCCACTCATCCTGCTCAACACGCAGAACCCGACCGTGCAGGTCGCCATCGCCAACACGGCGAGCGGTATCGAGGTGGACTACTCGCTGGTGCTGGCCGGGACGGTGATCGCGACGTTCCCGATTCTCATCGTGTTTCTCGTCCTCGGCAGGCAGATAATTGGAGGAATCATGCAGGGCGCGGTGAAGGGATGAAGTTCCCCGAAGGCTTCATGTGGGGTGCGGCGACGGCGTCGTACCAGATCGAGGGCGCGGTCGGCGAGGGCGGGCGCGGCCAGTCCATCTGGGACACCTTCGCGCACACCCTGGGGAAGGTGGCGGGCGGCGACACCGGCGACGTCGCGGCCGACCACTACCACCGGTACCGCTCCGATGTCGCCCTGATGCGGGACCTGGGCCTCGACGCCTACCGGTTCTCCGTGGCGTGGCCCCGGATCCAGCCGACCGGGCGCGGGCCCGCCAACCCCGCCGGGCTGGACTTCTACGACCGGCTCGTCGACGAACTGGCGGCCAACGACATCACCCCGATGCTCACGCTCTACCACTGGGACCTGCCCCAGGACCTCGAAGACGCGGGCGGCTGGGCCGAACGCGACACCGCGGCCCGGTTCGGCGAGTACGCGGGACTGGTGGCGCGGCGGCTCGGCGACCGGGTGCCGCTGTGGACCACGCTCAACGAACCGTGGTGCTCGGCGTTTCTCGGCTACTCCTCCGGCGAGCACGCCCCCGGCCGCACCGACCCCGACGTCTCCCTGAGCGCCACCCACCACCTGTTGCTCGCCCACGGGCTCGGCACCCAGGCGCTCCGGGCCAGCCTGCCCGCCACTGCGCGGACGTCGATCGTGCTGAACCTGGCCGCCGTCACGCCCGCGTCCCCGGCCGACGACGACGCGGCGCGGCGCGTCGATGGGCTGGCCAACCGGATCTTCCTCGACCCGCTCTTCGGCCGCGGCTACCCCGCCGACATCCGCGCCGACACCGCGCGGCTCACCGACTGGGCCTTCGTCCACGACGGTGACGAGGCGATGATCGCCACCCCGATGGACCTGTTGGGCGTCAACTACTACAGCCCCGCGGTCGTGGAACGCGGCGCCGAAGGACCAGACGGTGCGTGGCCAGGGTGCGGGGATGTGCGGCCCGTGGTCAGTGGCCCGCTGACGGCCATGGGCTGGCCGATCGACGCGGGCGGCCTCACCTCGATCCTGACGCGCCTGCGCGACGAGTACCCGGCGATCCCGATCATGATCACCGAGAACGGCGCCGCCTTCGACGACGAGGTGCACGACACCGACCGCGTGAACTACCTCCACGACCACCTCGCCGCCGTGCACGCGGCCCTACAAGCAGGCGTGGATGTGCGGGGGTACTTCGTGTGGTCGCTGCTCGACAACTTCGAATGGGCCTACGGCTACGCGAAACGGTTCGGGATCATCCACGTCGACTATGCCACGCAGCGCCGCGTCTGGAGGGACAGCGCATACTGGTATCGCGAAGTGATCAAAAACCATGGGACCAACGGGACGGTATGAGCTCGGACGGGACGGCCACACGGCGGCAGCCGACCCTCGACACGGTCGCCGCCGAAGCGGGCGTCTCCCGCGCGACGGTGTCCAGGGTGATCAACGGTTCGCCCAAGGTGTCCCCCGAGGTCAAGGCCACCGTGGACGCCGCCATTTCCCGCCTCGGCTACGTCCCCAACCGGGCCGCCCGCAGCCTCGCGACCCGCCGCACGGACTCGATCGCCCTGGTCATGCGCGAGCCGGACGCCAAGGTGCTGGCCGACCCGTACCTCGGCAACATGATTATCGCGACCAGCCAGACCCTGATGGGCACGGGCGTCCAACTGGTCCTGATGAACGCCCAGAACGACGCCGAACACGCCCGCCTCGCCGACTACGTGCGGGGCGGCCACGTCGACGGTGTCCTGCTGGTGTCCATGCACGGCGATGACCCACTGCCGGATCTCCTGCTCAGCGCGGGCGTCCCGACCGTCGTCGGCGGCCGCCCCCAGCACCCCCTGCCGGGCCTCACCTACGTCGACGTCGACAACCTCGGCGGCGCCGTACTGGCCACGGAACGGCTGATAGCGGGCGGCCGGACGCGGATCGCGACCGTCACCGGTCCCCCGGACATGACCGCAGGCGTCGACCGCCTGACGGGCTTCCAGGACACCCTGCACGCGGCGGGCCTGAAGCCCCAACGCATCGCGCGCGGCGCCTTCACCCGCGAGTCCGGCGAACAGGCCATGGCCGAGATCCTGCGCCGCCACCCAGCCACCGACGCCGTCTTCGTCGCCAGCGACCTGATGGCCATCGGCGCCCTAAGAGCCCTCCGAGCCGCCGGGCGACGGGTCCCGGACGACGTCGCGGTGGTCGGCTACGACGACATCGAGATGGCCCAACACACCGAGCCGCCGCTGACGACCATCCACCAGCCGGTGGTCGACCAGGCCCGGATCATGGCCGAACTACTCCTCACCCAAATCGGCGGCGACCCACCGAGTTCCCCGGTGATCCTGCCGACGCGTTTGGTGGAGCGGGAATCCGCCTGAGATCAGAAGATCCACCGCGGCAATGGACTTGCCGCGGCCGAACCCCGGGCAGGTTTGGTCATTCTGTCGTGCGGAGGGAGCCTGGGTGGTGCGTGGTGCGGAAGGAGGTTCGTAGGTGGTGCGTCTGTCTCTTTTTTTGGGGGAGACGAAAGGGTTCTGGATGGGAATCTTAGG
>NZ_JBOHGC010000043.1:0-2257 GCF_050699995.1 Actinokineospora sp.
CCACCAGGCACTGAGCTTCGAGGAACGCCTCGGGCTGCTCGTCGACCGGGAACTCGCCGAGCGGGAGAACCGACGGCTCGAGCGCTACCTCAAGACCGCCAAGCTGCGCACCAACGCCGTGCTCGAAGACGTCGACTTCCGCCGCCGGCGAGGGCTCGAGCGGCCCGCGGTGCTCGGCCTCGCCGAGTGCGCCTGGGTGGCGAAGCGCCACAACGTCGCCGTCGTCGGCCCGACCGGGCTGGGCAAGACCTTCCTCGCCTGCGCCCTGGCGAACTGCGCCATCCGCCGGGGTCACACCGCGTTGTACCTGCGCGCCCCTCGCATGCTCGACGAGCTGGCCGTCGCCCGCCTCGACGGGCGGTTCCAGCGCCTCACGGCGACCTGGGCCCGCATCGACGTCCTCGTGATCGACGACTTCCTCCTCAGACCACTCACCCCCGACCAGGCCGCTGACACCCTCGAGGTGATCGAGGACCGGGCCGGGCTTCGTTCGACAATCATCACCAGCCAGCTACCGATCGCCCTGTGGCACGAAGCCATGGGCGAGCCCACGGTCGCCGACGCGGTCCTCGACCGGGTGCTCCAGAACCTGCACCGCATCGAGCTCGAGGGCGAGTCAATGCGCCGTCCAGAGGGCGCATCGAAGACCGGCGGTGAGCGCGGCCGAGCGAAGGGGCCGAAGCAGGCCGACAGATCCGCTGACGCCACTGGCGCCGAGGACAGACGATGACCACCGTCTACCGCACCGTCGTCCCCCACGTTCCGCCCACGCCGCTCGGGCTGCTCCCCGAGCGATGGACAATTGAGCACTGGTGCAACCTCTGCCGTCAGCGCGTCACGCCCGAGCAGTCGATCGCCCACGCTCAACGCCACGAGCAGGCCCCCTCGGTCAGCGACGTCGCCGCGGTCCGCTACCAGGTCGCGCCATGAGTCCCAACCCCCCAATTACGTTACGATACGATACTCGGGTGGCGACTTGCGCCGGGCCGGGCTGCCCTAACACCATCGCCCCCCACACCCAGGGCCGACCCGCCCACTACTGCAGCACCGCCTGCCGGGTCCGAGCCCACCGCCAACGACAACACCTGCCCGCCGAGCCCATCACCGTCGAAGTCGACATGGGATCGGCCAGCTCCCGCGGCCGGCCACCCGAGCGAGCTTGGCTCGTGCGCCTCCGCCGCGCCGACCGCACCGTCATCGTGACCACCGGACTACGGCGCAGCGCCGCCGACCGACTCGCCGAACAGCTCACCGACCTCCTCGGCGACCCGCACAACCAATAGGAGCCGTCATCGACTAGAACACTCATCCGACCAAGCAGCCCGAACGCCTCGACGACCACCCCCAACCACCGGAGGAGGTGAATCAGGGCGCAAGCGTCGGCCGCTACACGGCCTCCGATCCACAGCTCAGCCAGGGGTGTACGAAAACTCCGGACTGGGTGTACGGATTCGCCGGAATGCGCACCAAAGTGGCGGGAAATGGTTCTGCTAAGTCTGGTTAGGCGCTTACGTCCTCCCATCGACAAAGGATTGTCGTTACGCGGCAGTGGCGATGCCGAGGTCGTTGAAGAGGGCTTGCATGTCGATGCGGAGGGTCTCGTAGTCGTGTTCGACCGCGCTCCAGGCGCGGTGGTCGGGGATGGGTGGGGCTGAGCGGATGCCAGCGAGGATGGGGGCGAGCACCTGGTCGCGAAGTGTGGTGACGGCGGTGATCGTGCGGACTGCTTCGGGCGGTACGTGGTAGCGGCGCGACCGGCCGGGCTTGACGACGAGGCGTTTGGCCCGCAGCTTGCGCAGGTCGTAGGCGGCTTGGCGGGTGGTGTAGTCGGCCTCGGGCTGGCCAGTCATGGCGTGCACCCTGCCGGCAAGCTCGGCGACGGTGAACCCCTTGGGCGCGGGAGACAAGGCGGTGACAGCGGCCAGTGCAGCTCGCATGCGGGGCGAGTCGAGACAGACACCGCCGACGCGGATCGAGCCGAGTCGGCTGGGTTGGGGCAGTTCGTCGAGGAGGCGGTCGGAGATGAAGCCGACGCTGGCGCAGTCCAGCATGGTGCAGAAGCGCTCGGCCATGGCGCCGAGGCGCCCGATGATCTCCGGGAGACGGTCCAGCACGCGGCCGCAGCCGAGCTCGGCGGTGTTGTGGACGGTGGCTTCGATGCGCAGCACGCGTTCGCCTTTGGTGTAGGCCTTGAGGCCCAGGCGACCGAAGGTCACCCGGAACCAGGTGAGGTCGTAGGCAGGTGTCTCGACCGCGG
>NZ_JBOHGC010000044.1:0-15553 GCF_050699995.1 Actinokineospora sp.
CGCCGGGCCCGCGTTTCACCAAAGTCCTAGACCTTGACGGTCGCGGGCTCGTCCTTGAGTGCGTGCTTGGCCGTCCTCTTGGCCTTCCGCTTCTCCTTGCGGTTCTCGACCATCGTGTAGAGCGTCGGGACCAGCACCAGGGTCAGCAGCGTCGAACTGAGCAGCCCGCCGATGACCACCAGCGCCAGCGGCTTGCCGATGAACCCGCCTTCGCCGGTGAGGCCCAACGCCATCGGCAGCAGCGCGAAGATCGTCGCGGCGGCCGTCATCAGGATCGGCCGGAGCCGCCTGCGTCCACCCTCGATCACCGCGTCCCGCACGCTCATGCCGTCGGCTCGGTACTGGTTCACCAGGTCGATCAGCACGATCGCGTTGGTGACCACGATGCCCACCAGCATCAGCATGCCGATCAACGCGGGCAGACCCAGCGGGGTGCCGGTGATCAGCAGCAGGCCGATGGCGCCGGTCGCCGCGAAGGGGATCGACACCAGCAGGATCAGCGGCTGGATCAGGCTGCGGAACGTCGCGACCATGATCAGGAACACGATCGCGATGGCCGCGAGCATGGCCAGACCCAGGTCGCCGAAGGTCTCGGCCTGGTCGGCGCTGACGCCGCCGATCTCGTAGCTCGCGCCACCGGTGAGCCGGACGCCGTCGAGTCGGGCGGTGAGGTCCTTCGTGAGCTTGCCCAGGTCGGCCTCGGTCGCCTTGGCGGTGACGGTGGCACTGCGCTCTCCGCCGATGCGGCGGATCTGCACCGGACCGTCGACGGTGGACACCTGGGCGATCTCTCCCAGGGTGACCACGCCGGTCGCGCTCGGCAACGGGAGCGCCCGAAGCGCGGCGACGTCCGTGGGTGCGGTGCCGGTGCGCAGCACGATGTCGTGGCGGGTGCCGCCGATCGGCAGTTCCGCGACCGGCACACCGCGCAGCGCCTGCGCCGCGAACTGCCCCACGACCTGTGTGCTCAGCCCACGGGCCGCCGCGGCCTGCTGGTCGACCGCGACCTGCTCCCTGGGCGAGCTCTTGGCCAGATCGTTGGTGACCTCGGTCAGTCCCGGGACACCCTTGACCGCCTCCTGGACCGTGTCGGCCGCGACCCGCAGGGCCTCGGCGTCCGGGGCGGTCACGATGATCTGCACGCCCTCGGCGGAGAACCCGGTCGCCTCGGCGCCGAACTTCACCACGCCGGTGTCGGGAGCGGCCTTGAGCCGGTCGCCGAGCTTGGTCTTCAGCGCGGCGAGGTCGGTGCCCTCGCGGACGGTGGCGTTGATCGTGTTCGTGCCGTTGCTGGAGAAGCCGAAACCGGCGAAGGTGTCGTCGTTGCCGACGGTGACCTGGTAGACCTCGATCTCGCCGGTCTCGGCGAGCACGGCCTCGAGCTTCTTCGCCGCTTCGTCACGGGTCTGCAGGCTCGACCCGGGCGGCAGTTCCTGCGACATCTGCAGCGCGGTGCCATTGGAGTCGTCAAGGAAGTTGGTCTCCAGCCTGCTCGCCAGCCCCAGCGTGCCGCCGAAGATCAGCACGGCGATGAGGAGCGTGATCCAGCGGCGGGTGGTGGCGAAGTTCAGCACCGGGACGTAGGCGCGCTGCAGCGGGCTGCGGCGCTCCTTCTCCACCGCGGCCACTCTGGCCGCTTCGGCGATCTCCGGGTCGGCGGAGACAGCCGGCCTGCGCAGGAACCAGTACGCGAGCACCGGGACGATCGTCAGCGACACCAGCAGCGAGGCCAGCAAGGCGACGGTCACCGTGATCGAGAACGGACCGAACAGCTCGCCCGCGATCCCGCCGACGAAGGCGATGGGCAGGAAGACGGCGACCGTGGTGAGCGTCGACGCGGTGACCGCGCCTGCCACCTCGCGGGTGCCGTCGAGCACCGCGCGTTCCTTCTCCTCGCCATAGGCGAGGTGGCGTTTGATGTTCTCCAGCACGACGATCGAGTCGTCGACCACCCGGCCGATCGCGATCGTCAGACCGCCGAGGGTGAGCAGGTTGAGCGACAGGTCGCCGGTCCACAGGGCGAGCAGCGCGACGAGCACGGACAGCGGGATGGACACCGCGGTCACCAGCGTGGATCGCAGTGACAGCAGGAACAACAAGATGACCGCGACGGCGAACAGCAGGCCGAGCAGGCCCTCGGTGGTCAGTCCGCCGATCGCCTTCTCCACCTCCGGGCCCTGGTCGTAGGCCACGGTCAACGGCGTCTGGGCCGCTTTGCCCAACTCGTCCAGCTTGCCGCGCACCGCCTTGGAGATCTCCACGGCATTGCCGTCGGACGTCATCGTGACCATCACGCCGAGCGTGGGCTTGCCGTCGGTGCGCGTGATCACCGTGGTCTCGGCGAGGGCGGGCTGCACGGTCGCGACGTCGGCGAGCCGGACCGGCGCGCCGCGCGAGGGCAGCACGAGGGCTTTGAGGTCGTCGACCGACTTGATCGGGCCGCCGACCTGCACGGTCAGCGTGCGGTCGCCCTCGGCCACCGCGCCCGCGGGCAGCGGTTTGCCCGCGGAGGACAGAGCGCCGGCGAGCGCGGTCGGGTCGACCTGTGCCGCGGCGAGTTTCGCGTAGTCGACGGTCACGGTGACCGTCTCGGAGCGGGTGCCGGTGATGGTGGCGCCCCGCACGCCGGGGATCTCCTCGATGCCCGGCAGGACCTCGGTGCGCAGCCTGCGCGCCGTGACGGCCTCGTCGCCGCCGGACTCGGCGGCCAGGATCACGACCGGGATGTCGTCGGTGCTGCCTTGCGCAACGGTCGGCTCGACACCGTCGGGCAGGATCGGGCGCAGCCGGTTGACCGTCTGCTGCATCTGGCTGACCGCGGTGTTGATGTCGGTCCCGTAGTCGAACTGGACCGAGATCGACGCCGAGCTCTCGGCCGACCGGGTGGTGATCGAGTCCACTCCGGACAGTCCACGCAGTGCGCCTTGGATGGGCTCCGCGATCTCACTGTCCACAATGTCCGGTGACGCGCCCGGATACTGCGCGATCACCACGGCGGCGGGCAGCTGGATGGATGGGAAGAGCTGCTGCTTGAGCGATGGCAGCGCGATGGTGCCGAAGCCGATGATCAATAAGCTGAGCAGGCCGACCAGACCGCGGTTGGCCAGGCTCAGGCGAGCGAGCGCTGACATGGGATCCCCTCGTGATCACGCACCGGCACCCCCGCGCCGGAAGACAAGATCATCGTGGCACGAGTGGACACGAAGCGACTCGGTCCAAGGTCTGACTTCACCTCATACTTTGGGATGACAGACCTCGGGGTCAGAACGTCGAGCGCTGCGTGCTCTCCGCGCTATGGTCGGACTGAGCTTCGGACTTCGTGTCCTTGTCGGACCGCAGTTGGACCGCCGCGCGCTCGATCTCGAGCCTGCGCCACTTGCGGCGCTGCCTGCGGGTCATGTGCGCGGGCCACATTTCCTGGATCGCGGCGTTGAAGTACGCGCCGATCACCACCGCCAGCCCGATGAAGAAGGCGAACAGCAGGAACGCGATCGGGGTTGCCAGCGCGCCGTAGGTGTAGCCGGTGGTGGTGATCCAGCTGATGTAGAGCCGCAGCCCGATGCTGGACAGCAGGAACACGGCCATCGCCAGGATCGCGCCCGGCAGGCCGCGGTGCCACGGCAGCTTGCGCGGCAGGGCCAGCTTGTAGAGCGTGGCCAGCGCCAGCACCAGCAACAGACCGATGATCGGGTAGTAGGTGATGTCCACCCACGTCGAGATCGTCGCCCGCCACGACGTCGGGAACAGCTTGGGCAGCAGGTCCGGGCCCAGCGCCAGCACCGGCAGGCCGATCACCAACAGCACCAGGCTCAACACGTAGAGCAGCAGGGCGAAGATCCGCTGCCACACCTCGTTGCGCACGCCGTACTGGCCGTGCGCGACCGTGATCGCGTCGACGAACGACGACATGGCCGACGAACCCGCCCACAGCGATATGAGGAAGCCCACGGACACGATCTCGCCGCGCCCGACGGTGAGGATGTCGGAGACGGTCGGCTGGATGATCTGCGTCACGACGCTCTCGCTGAACGCGGTGCGCGAGATCTCGATGATGTCGGCCTCGACGGCGTTGATCACGTCCTTGCCGAACCACTCCGCGACGAAGCCGAGGCTGCCCAGCAGGCCGAGCAGCAGCGGCGGCAGCGACAGGACCTGCCAGAACGCGGCCTCGGCGGCCTCGGAGAACAGGTTGCCGCCCCACGCTTTGGACAGCGTCCGGGTGATCAACCGCCGAGCGCCGCGGCGCTCGGCGGTCGCCGCGGGGAAGGCGTCGTTCCCGCTTTTGGGTATGGGCTGGTCACTCATGGCGGTGCCAAGCATGGTCCATCCGGGCGGGATCGGCGGTATCACTCGCCGATCGTTACCTCTGTGTCGCGTGGTGGGCGATCTTGGACGGGCGGACGGTATTCTCGCTGTCGCCCTCAACGTCGTCCGCTGAGGGCATTCGTCTGTTCACGGAAGGGGGCTGGGGGATCTCGTGACCCGGGCCGAGGTGCAACCGGAGTCCCAGGCGACCTCTTCGGCGCGACCGCTGCGCGACTGGCAGCGCCGCGCGCTGACGAAGTACCTGGCCCGTCGCCCCAAGGACTTCCTCGCCGTGGCGACCCCGGGCGCGGGCAAGACGGTCTTCGGCCTGCGGGTCGCGGCCGAACTGCTCGCCGACCGCACGGTCGAGCGGCTCACGATCGTCGCCCCCACCGAGCACCTCAAGCACCAGTGGGCCCAGGCGGCCGCCGCCGCGGGCATCCCGATCGACCCGAACTTCACCAACTCGATGGGGCAGACCTCCACCGACTACGTGGGCGTCGCGGTCACGTACGCGCAGGTCGCCGCCCACCCGAGCTTGCACCGGGTGCGCACCGAGCAGCGCAAGACGCTGGTGATCCTTGACGAAATCCACCACGGCGGCGACGCCAAGAGCTGGGGCGACGCGGTCCGCGAGTCGTTCACCCCGGCCGTGCGCAGGCTGAGCCTGACGGGGACGCCGTTCCGGTCGGACGACTCGCCGATCCCGTTCATCGACTACGAGCCCGATGGCGCCGGCTTCCTGCGCAGCAAGGCCGACCACACCTACGGCTACGCCGACGCCCTGCGCGACGGCGTCGTCCGCCCGGTGATCTTCCTGGCCTACTCGGGTGAGGCGAGCTGGCGCAACAGCGCGGGCGAGGAGTTCACCGCCCGGCTGGGCGAGCCGCTGACCGGCGAGCAGACCGCCCGGGCGTGGCGCACCGCGCTCGACCCCGACGGGGAGTGGGTCCCCGCGGTGCTCGGCGCCGCCGACATGCGGCTGAACCAGCTGCGCGAGGGCGGCGTCCCGGACGCGGGTGGTCTGGTGATCGCCTCGGACCACGTCACGGCGAAGGCGTACGCCAAGATCCTGCACACGCTGACCGGCGACGAGCCGACCCTGGTGCTCTCCGACGACCCCAAGGCCTCGGGCCGCATCGCCGAGTTCGGCGAGTCGACCGACCGCTGGATGGTCGCGGTCCGGATGGTCAGTGAGGGCGTCGACGTGCCGCGGCTGGCCGTCGGGGTCTACGCGACCAGCGCGTCCACCCCGTTGTTCTTCGCCCAGGCGATCGGCCGGTACGTGCGCGCGCGCAGAACGGGGGAGACGGCGAGCGTGTTCCTGCCGTCGGTTCCGGTGCTGCTCGACCTCGCCAGCCAGCTGGAGGCCGAGCGCGACCACGTGCTGGGCAAGCCGCACCGGGAGAGCGACGGCTGGGACGACCAGTTGCTCGCCGACGCCAACCGGACCAAGGACGAACTCGGCGAGGAGGAGAAGGCGTTCACCTCGCTGGGTGCCTCCGCCGAACTCGATCAGGTGATTTTCGACGGCTCTTCGTTCGGCACCGCCGCGTTCGCCGGGTCCGCCGAGGAGCAGGAGTACCTCGGGTTACCGGGTCTGCTCGAACCCGACCAGGTCCGCGCGCTGCTGCGCAAACGGCAGGACACCCAGCTCGACAATCACTCGAAGCAGTCCGCTGGGAAGGGGCCCGCGGAGCCGAAGACAGCCAAGCCGCAGAGCGTGCAAGAGCGCCTCGCGGCCCTGCGCAAAGAGCTGAACGCGCTGGTGGGGATGGCCCACCACCGCACCGGCAAACCGCACGGGATGATCCACGGCGACCTGCGCCGCACCTGTGGCGGACCGCCCACCGCGATGGCCACCGTCGAGCAGCTCGAAGAGCGAATCGCGACGCTGCGTTCCTGGTAGTTCTCCCGCCTGCCCCCCCGCTTCGCCGTCCGGCAGATGTCGGGGCCGTTGCCAAAACGTGTCCGTGAATGTGCGCTGAATCGATCCAGTGTGGTTCACATCACCGCATGGTTCGACATATGTTGTGAGCCGCAACATTTACCTCAGACGGTTGCCGCCCGGGCCCTGGCGGTGCGTCGACGGACTCGAAAGGGACGACCGAATGCGCAGCAAGACGCTGGCTCTGTTCGCCGCTGGTGTGGGTGTCTCCCTCGCCATGACGGCCTGTGGTGCCAATCAGGAAACTCCGTCGGGCGGCTCAGGGCAGCAGACCTCGGCGGCTCCCGCGGGCGGGATCAAGGTGGGCGTGATCCTCCCGGAGACCGCCACCTCGGCTCGCTGGGAAGGCTTCGACAAGCCGATGCTCGAAGCGGCCATGAAGGCCGAAGGGCTCGCTCCGGACATCCAGAACGCCCAGGGCGACGTGCAGAAGTTCTCCACCCTGGCCGACGGGATGATCAGCCAGGGTGTCAAGGTCCTGGTCATCGCGGCGATCAACAGCGAGGTCGGGGCGTCGGTCGCGGCCAAGGCCAAGGCCCGCGGCATCCCCACGATCGACTACGACCGGCTCAACCTCGGCGGCAGCTCCGAGTACTACGTGTCCTTCGACAACGTGAAGGTCGGCGAACTGCAGGGGCAGGGCCTGGCCACCGCGCTCAAGGACAAGCCGGGCGCGCAGGTGATCGAGATCGAGGGCGCGCCGACCGACAACAACGCGACGCTTTTCCACGCCGGTCAGCAGAAAGTCCTCAAGCCGCTCTACGACTCGGGCGCGCTCAAGCTGGTGCGCAGCCAGCCGATCGACGGCTGGGACAACCAGAAGGGCGGCGTGACCTTCGAGCAGATCCTGACCGGCAACGGCGGAAAGGTCGACGGCGTCGTCGCGGCCAACGACGGTCTGGCGGGTGCGGTGATCACCGTGCTGCGCAAGAACGGGCTCAACGGAAAGGTCCCGGTCACCGGACAGGACGCCACCCCGGACGGCCTGATGGCCGTGCTGCGCGGCGACCAGTACATGACCGTGTTCAAGCCGATCAAGGCCGAGGCCGAGGGCGCGGCCAAGCTCGCCGCGGCGCTGGCGAAGGGCGACAAGGCGGCGGCGGACAAGATCGCCGGACAGTCCAGTGAGGACGCCAAGGGCAGCCGGACGGTCAAGTCGCTGCTGCTCGAGCCGAAGCTGACGACCAAGGACGGGGTCAAGGAGGTCGTGAGCCAGGGCTACGTCAAGGCGAGCGACATCTGCGGCGGCGACCTCGCCGCGGTCTGCGCCCAGCTCGGCATCAGCTAGTCCGACCACCAGCCCCGGCGCGGCCACCGCGCCGGGGCTCCGGCCAGGAGCGTTTCGATGAGCGAACCCATTCTTGAAGTGACCGGGCTCAACAAGAGCTTCGGACCCGTGCATGTGTTGCACGACGTGGATTTCACCGTCCGCGCGGGCGAAGTGACCGCCCTCGTCGGCGACAACGGCGCCGGTAAGTCCACTTTGGTCAAATGCGTCGCGGGCATCCACCCGATGGACTCAGGCATCGTGCGTTTCAACGGCGACCCGGTGTCGGTGCACGGGCCGCGCGACGCGGCCAAGCTCGGGATCGAGGTCGTCTACCAAGACCTCGCGCTCGCCGACAACCTCGACATCGTGCAGAACATGTTCCTCGGCCGCGAGCGCGGCGGGGCGTGGCTGCTCGACGAGGCATCGATGGAAAAGGCCGCGCGTGACACCCTCGCGTCGCTGTCGGTGCGCACGGTCAAATCGGTGCGCACGCCGGTCTCCTCGCTCTCCGGCGGCCAGCGCCAGACCGTCGCCATCGCCAAGGCCGTCCTGTGGGAGAGCAAGGTCGTGCTCCTCGACGAGCCGACCGCCGCGCTCGGTGTCGCACAGACCCGACAGGTGCTCGACCTGGTCCGCAGGCTCGCCGAACAAGGCCTCGGCGTGGTGCTGATCAGCCACAACATGGCCGACGTGTTCGAGGTCGCCGACCGGATCGCGACGCTCTACCTGGGTCGCATGGTCGCCGAGGTGCCCACCCGCGAGGTCACCCACGGCCAGGTCGTCGAACTGATCACCGCCGGACGCTCGGGCGATCTAGGCCTCGCCCGCCCCGAGACCGCAACCGTCTGAGGATTCCCATGACCAACCAGCCTGTCGCCGCCAAGCCCGACTCCGGCGGCGCGATCTCCGACTTCGGCATCGACACCACCACCCAGTCCACCAGCGAGGCCGTGCGCGACTTCTTCGTGCGGCTGCGCTCCGGCGACCTCGGCTCGATGCCCGCGGTGCTCGGCCTCGGCGCGCTCGTCCTCTACTTCTGGACTCAGTCCGAATCCTTCCTGACGCTGGACAACACGGCGAACCTGATCGCCCAGGGCTCCGGCAAGATGATCATCGCCATGGGTCTGGTCTTCGTCCTGCTGCTCGGCGAGATCGACCTGTCCGCGGGCACCGCGTCCGGTGTCTGCGCGGCGGTGATGGCCATGCACTACGTGCGCGCGGGCAATCTCGTCGGCGGGATGGGCTCGACGGTCTTCTACGTCTTCGTGGGCGGCATGCTGGTCGCCGCGGTCCTCGCGGTGATCATGCGGATCTGGGCGGGCGCCGTCTTCGCCATGGTCGCCGTCACGATCGCGATGCTCGGCGTCGGGCCGAACCCGTGGATCGAGATGCTGCTCGCGCTGTGCGTGGGCACCGCGATCGGCGTGATCACCGGGTTCCTGGTGTCCAAGATCGGCATGCCGTCGTTCGTGGTGACGCTGGCGCTGTTCATCACCTGGCAGGGCGTGATCCTGCAGTTCATCGGCCAGGGCGGTGTCTTCGGCATCGGCACCCAGCCGGTCCTGTTCTCCGTCGCCAACGGCAACCTGTCGGTTCTCGGCAGCTGGATCCTGTTCGCGGTCGGCGTCGTCGGCTACGCGGGCGTGGTCCTCGGCGAGCACTTCATCCGGGTCAGCAAGGGCCTGGTCACCGCGCCGACCCCGATCGTGGTCGGCAAGGTCGCGGCGGTCACGGTCATCGCGGGGCTGGCGACGTTCGCCTTCACCCTGAACCGCTCGCCCAACGACTTCGTGGTGATCGAAGGCGTCCCGTACGTCGTGCCGATCGTCCTGGTGCTGCTCGTGATCGGCACCTATGTGCTCAACCGGACTCGCTACGGCCGCCACATCTACGCCGTCGGCGGCAACGCCGAGGCGGCCCGGCGCGCAGGCATCAACGTCCCGAAGATCCGGGCCAGCGTGTTCGTGGTCTGCTCGTCGGTGGCCGCTCTGGGCGCGATCGTGTACTCATCGAAGGTGGGGTCGGTCGACCCGCAGGCGGGTGGCCTCAATACGCTCCTGTTCGCCGTCGGGGCGGCGGTCATCGGCGGGACATCGCTGTTCGGCGGGCGTGGCAAGGTCATCCACGCGGTCATCGGCGGTCTGGTCCTCGCGGTCGTGGAGAACGGGCTCGGGCTGCTGCAGCAACCCGCCGCGGTGGTCAACATCGTGACCGGACTCGTGCTGCTGCTCGCGGCGAGCGTCGACGCGCTGTCGCGGCGCCGGGCCGCGGTGGCGGTCAGGTAGGAGAGGCGGGCAACGGGAGGCAGCACGGTGAGCACACCCACGGCGGTCGCACGGCCCGACGAGGTGCGCAGGCACAACCGCACCGCGCTGCTCCGCCGCCTGCATGTCGACGGGCCGAGCACCCGCGCCGAGCTGGCCGCCGAACTCGGCCTCAACCGCAGCACGATCAAGGCGCTGGTCGACGGGCTGGCCGAATCGGGCATCGTGTTGGAACGGGTGCCGCGGGCGCGGTCCGGCGCGGGCAGGCCCTCGCTGCTCGTGCTGCCGCAGCCCCAGGCGGCGGTGGTGCTCGCCGTCGACATCCGCGTCGAGCAGGTGGCGATCGCGCTGGTCGGCTTGGGCGGGGAGATGCTCGGCCGCAACCGGTGGAACCTGCACCGGCGCTCCGGCGAGCCCGACGAGGTGATCACCCACATCATCGAGTCGACGAGGGTGCTGGCCGACGAACTCGACCTGAAGATCTTCGGCGTCGGTGTGTCGGTGCCCGGGGTCGTGCGGCGCTCCGACGGGTTCATCCACGAGGCCCCCAACCTGCGCTGGCGCGACGTCCCGCTGGGCGACCGGCTGCGCGCAACCCTGGGCGTGCCGGTGCGGGTGGCCAACGACGCCGAGGTCGGCGCGCTGGCCGAACACCTGCGGGGGGCGGCCCGGGGCTCGCTCGACGCGGTCTACGTCTCAGCCGACATCGGCATCGGCGGCGGCGTGATCTCCGATGGCTCAGCGCTGCGCGGCACGGCCGGGTACGTGGGCGAACTCGGGCACATGGTCATCAACCCGACGGGCCGCGACTGCCACTGCGGGAGCCGGGGCTGCTGGGAGACCGAGGTGGGGGAGCTGGCCCTGTGCCGGGCTCTGTCGCTGGCGGAGGGCACCCCGCGCGGGGTCGTGGTGGCCGAACTACGAGGCCTGCGGGCCGACGAGGTCGGGCCTCGCCTCGGCGAGTTCCGCGAGTGGCTGACGCTGGGCCTGGTCAACATCGTCAACGCCTTCAGCCCCGAGCTGGTCGTGCTCGGGGATCTGTTCACCGCGCTGCCGCCGTCACTGATCGCGGCGGTCGGGGCCGAGGTGGGCAAACGCAGCCTGGTGTCGCGCGCGATCGGCGGCACCCGCGTCCAGGCGTCGACACTGGGCGCCGACGGCAAGCTGGTGGGCGCGGCCGAGCTGGCGTTCGAACCCGTCCTCGACGCCGTCTGAGAAGGGACGACCTGGCGCCTTCTGGGCCGAGACAGCGAACGGGCGGCACCCCGTTGGGGATGCCGCCCGTCCTGGACGAGACTAGGGCGCGGGATCAGCCCTTCTGGAGCTCGGCCGCGATCTCGCGCAAACGATCCTCGTGCGCGCGAGCGTGGTGGCCGCAGAACAGCAGCTCTCCTCCGGAGGGAAATACGGCGCGAACCTGTGCGGCAGCGCCGCATCGGTCGCAGCGATCGGCAGCGGTCAGCTCGGGGCGGGTGAGCGTCGTTGTCGTCATGGGAGTTCTCCCTCCGTCCCGGTGCCGGGTGAACCCGGCACCATCATCGGCCGTGTACTCGGAGGCTGAGAGCTCCACCGGTTCACGATTCCTACTCTTACAGACGCGCGGATGAATAGCAGTGTTCCCGCGCCCACATAGCAATCGAGTAACCCTTGATTAACCCGGTTGGCCCAAGCTCAACCGTCGTTTTGCGGGTTCAACAGGGAATCTGTCCCCGCGAACCATGCTCGCGGACCCCGCTCCGGCCACCTCGTGTTCACCACGGGCGAACACCTCCGAGGCCGATAATGTGACGAGGTGCACACCCCGCTGCTGCTCTGCGCTGATCCACTTCGACCGACCAAGGCCGATCCGCACTTCGCCGCCGAGGCCCACGCCGCTCGGTCCCTGTCCGCGGTGACCGCTCTCATCGATCATGACCGGCTCCTGGCGGGCGAGTACCGGCGCGCCCACGAGTTGCCCGGGTGGTATTCGGTGTTCGCGGATCGAACGCCGGCGAGTGTCTGGGCGGACGGTGTGCCCGACGTGCGGCCGCTCCGGCCGGGCTCGGGATCGTCAAGGACTACGTGAAGTCCCGCAAGCACGACTGGGAGCCTGATTTGTCGGGTATCGCCGAATTGGTGGTGAAGTTGGGCTGTCGGTTCGTGACCACCGACGTGGTCCGCCGCGACGACGGAGCGTGGCGGGTGGTGGAGGTGGGCGACGGGCAGGTGAGCGACCGGCCGGGTCGTTCGATCCCGATCTCCTCATCGGCGCACTGACTGCGAAATGAGGGCAGCCCCCGGGCCGTTTCCCGACCGCCGGGGGCGGTCGGGCCGGGGAGGACTGATTCCCGGAGGCCCGAGGGCTGGGTGGATGCCTGGTATTCGCCGACCACACGCCGCGCCTACGGCGACTGACACGGGGTCAGCCCGAGCCGTGTGCGGAGCCAGCTGCCATCTTTCGATGGGCGGTCCTAGCGGACAGCCACCTCACGAGTCCTCTGAGACTTCACCGTTGGACCACCTCCTCTCTCGTGTACGGCGACCGTAAAGTCTCCGGCCGGATTCGACAACGAGGTTTCGTTTCTCGCCCATTCGGGTCACTGATAGGGTCCCCGCACACACGCAGCGTGGGGTTGGTTCACACACGTGGTTGACCGGAGTTCGGCTGATCGGCGCGGAGGGGACCTTGCGGAACCAGCAGGACCAACCCCGAAGAATCGCGCTCGGCGTCGTCATCGGGGCCGCGGCCGCCGCGCTGTTCTACGAGGGAATGATCTCCGGACCGGTGCTGCGCACCCCCGCCGAGGCGGCGCCGCAGGTGGTCGCCGACGAGCCTGACGACAGCCCGGCGGGCCGGTCGCTGCCCCCGGAGCAGACCGACACCACGACCGCCTCGAGCACGTCGACGTCGACCACGACCACCACGACAACCACGACAACGACGACCACCACGACCGCCGGGTCCACGACCGCCTCCGTGCCGACGACGACCACCACCACGGCGAAGCCGAAACCGACGACGACCACGCCCCGGCCGACCACGACCACCCAGCGGCCGACCACCACCACGACCAAGCCGAACGAGTGCTGGCTGTTCTGGTGCTGACCGCTCAGCCGGTGGGGCCGGGCTGGCATTTCGGGCAGAAGTAGGCCACCCGCTCACGGACCCCGGATCCCTGGGTTCCGGCCACCACCCGCGATCCACAGCGCAGACAGCCGGACCGGGTGCGGCCGTAGACCCACAGCCGCCGGTCCCGCCGGGGATCCCCGGTCGTGCACCGGTCAGGGGTGAGTTTGTTGCGCTCCAACAGGTCCCGGCTCAACTGGACCGCGCGTTCGCTGTCCACATCGGACACTGGAGTCCACGGTGAGACGCCGAGCAGGTGGCAGACCTCGGCTTTGTAGACGTTGCCCAGACCCGCCATGACGCGCTGGTCGAGCAGCGCGAGCCCGATCTCCCGGTCGGGATCGGTGGTGAGCCGCGCGAGCGCCTCGGCCACGTGGTCCTCGCCCCACGCCGGGTCCAGCAGGTCCGGCCCGAGGTGCGCGACGAGTCTGCCCTCCTCGCCGGTGGGCGCCAAAGCCATCTCGTGCAACAGAAAACCGACCGCCTGGTGCTCGGCGGTGGTGAACACGGCCCGCGATTGGTGGGCAGGTCGACGCCAGCGCGCGCCGCGCGGCTGGACCTGCCAGGTGCCGTCCAGGCCGAGGTGGCTGTGCAGGCTGAGGTCGCGGTCGAACCGGAGGAACAGGTGTTTCCCGACCGTGTGCGGCCCGAGCACGGTACGCCCTTTGAGGTCCACAGTGGACAAGCGGGGATGACGAAGCTCGCCGCTGGTCAGCACGCGGCCCGTCAACGCGGAGGCCAATCGCGCCGCCGCTTGGTAGACCGTGTCGCCCTCCGGCATCAGCGCCCGCCCAAAGCGACCTTCAGCCCGAAACCGAGCAGGACGCTCGCCGCGACCCGCTCCGTGATCCGACGCAGCGAGGGCCTGGCGAGGACGGTCCGAGCCCGGCCGCCGAACCAGATGAGCCCTGCCTGCCACAGCAGGCCGAGTCCGACGTGGATCGCGACCAGCAGCGCCGCCCAAGCCGCGCTCGCCCCGCTCGCGGGCACGAACTGGGGGAGCAGACTCACGTAGAACACGCCGATCTTGGGGTTGAGCAGGTTCGTCATCAGCCCGGTGCGGAACGCGCCCGCGACCGGGACGACGTCCACAGGCTCCTCACGCCGCCGCCATGACCGCCAGAGGCCGGACCCACCCAGCCAGAGCAGGTAGGCCGCACCCGCGTACCGCACGAGGTCGTAGGCAAGCGGGGAGGCCGCCAGCAGCGCCGTCAGGCCCGCGATGCTCGCCGTGCCCCACAGCACGCAGCCCGCGGTGATCCCCATCCCCACCGCGAACCCGGCCCGGCGACCGCCTGCCAGGACCGACCGCAGGATGAGCAGCGTGTCGAGGCCCGGCGTGATCGTCAGCAGGAACGCGGCCAAGGTGTAGCCGAGGAGGGCCGCGCCACTCATTCCTGGGCCGCCTCGGCCTCGCTGTCGGTGGGCCAGGTGACGGCGTTGTGCCTGCCTCGGCTTCCCGTGCGCAGGACGCGCGCGAGGAGGAGGTTGAACGCCAGTGACACCTCCCGCGCCCCCGGTGTCTGCCACTGGTGGATCGGCATGCACGCGCCCTGCGCCTGCTGCACCGCGAGCCGGTCGGGCAGGGCCACCGGCATGACCAGCCTGCCGAAGCTCTCCCGGAGCTCCTGGATGCGGAACTGGTGCTCGTAGGAGTGCGTGCGGACCTTGTTCACGACCACGCCCAGCGCGACCAGGTTCGCGTTGTGCTCGTCGCGGGTGTTCTCCACCGCCTCGAACGCGCGCTGTGCGCCCGCGACCGCGTACATCGTCGGTTCGGTGACCAGCAGCGCGCCCTGGGCCGCGACCAGCGCCGAGCGGGTCAGCCTGCCCAGCGACGGCGGGCAGTCCATCAGGACCAGCTGGTAGGGCAGCTCGCCGTCGGCCAGCAGGTGCCGCAGCTCGGCGAGCGCCCGGCCCAGCTTCTCCAGCCTCCGGGCGCCCGGATCGGGCTCGTTGAGGGTCTCGAGCTCCTCCGACCCGACCATGACGTCGACCTCGCCGTCCCAGGAACTCGGCGCGATCGCGGCCTTGAGGACCGAGGCCGTCGGTTTCTCCAGGACGTCGGCGAGTGTCGCCTCGGTCTCGTCGGGGTCGAGCGTCTGTGTCGCGTTGCACTGTGGGTCTAGGTCGACCACCAGCGTGCGGGCCCCGCGCCGCAGCGCGGCCGACGCGAGGCCGAGCACGACCGTGGTCTTCCCCACGCCGCCTTTGAGGCTGAGCACTGCCACCGTTTGCACGCCCTAGACCTTAGAGTCTCTAGAGTTCGTTCTCATGCGACCGGATGCCGTACGCCGTGTGCTCGACCTCGAGCTGACCGCTGCCCGTGAGCGGCGCGGCGGCCTAGCGCCGAGGGTGGTCGATGTCGGAGGCGGCAGCGGGGTGTTCGCCGTGCCCATGGCCGCCGCCGGCTGCGACGTCACCGTCGTCGAGCCCAGCCCCAATGCCCTGGCCACGCTGCAGCGCCGCGCCCAGGAGGCCGGGGTAGCCGACCGGATCACCGCCGTGCAGGGCGACAGCGACGCCCTTGACCAGCTGGTGGAGCCCGGTTCGGCCGAGTTGGTGCTGGCCCACGGGCTGCTCGAGGTGGTCGACGACCCGAAGGTGACCGTCGCCGCCATGGCCGCCGTCGTGGCCCCGGGCGGCGTGCTGTCCGTGCT
>NZ_JBOHGC010000045.1:0-4866 GCF_050699995.1 Actinokineospora sp.
GAACTCACTGTCGGGAAGTGGGAACTCACTGTCGGGAAGTGGGGACTCGCGACCGTGTGGGAGGGCAACCGGGTGGGTTGTGCCCGGATTCGGGCAGGAAAGTTGCTTAAGGGGTCCTCCGGTGCCAGTGTCGGGGGTCGTGACCGAGTCACCGCCGCCGGACCTCGTCCGGCACGTCGCCGAGAGCACCGGGCTCGCGCCCGGGGTCGCGGCGCGGGTCGTCGCCGATGTGATCGGCTATTTCGGCGAGACGACCGAGGACTACGTCCGCCGCAGGCACACCGAGCTGCGGGGCAAGCAGTACCGCAACGCGCAGATCTGGACGGCCCTGGCGGCCGAACTGGCCGCCCGGCCGGTGTCGCCGCCGCGGCTGACTGAACGCCAGTTGCGCCGCATCGTCTACGGATAGGGAGCATGTATGTGCGGAATCGTCGGATACGTCGGGGACCGCGACGCCACCCCGGTGCTGGTCGAGGGCCTGCACCGGCTGGAGTACCGCGGCTACGACTCCGCCGGCGTGGCCGTGCTGCGCAAGGGCAAGCTGGTGGTGACCAAGGCCGCCGGACGCGTGCAGGAGCTGCGTGACCGGCTCGCCGAGTCCGCCCCCGTGGCCTCCACGATCGGCATCGCGCACACCCGCTGGGCCACCCACGGTGAGCCGTCGGACCGCAACGCCCACCCGCACCTCGACGCGGCGGGCCGGATCGCGGTGGTGCACAACGGCATCATCGAGAACGCCGAACCGCTGCGGGCCCGGCTGACCGCCGACGGCGTCGAACTCGCCTCCGACACCGACACCGAGGTCTTCGCGCACCTCATCGCCGCCGAACTCGGCGCCGAGTCCCTGGAGGACGCCGTCCGCGCCGCCGTGCGGCAGGTCGAAGGGACCTACGGGCTGGTCGTGCTCGACCGGACCCGGCCCGACGAGCTCGTCGTCGCCCGCAACGGCAGCCCGATCGTGCTCGGCATCGGCGACGGCGAGATGTACGTCGCCTCCGACGTCGCCGCGCTCGTGCACCACACCCAGCGCGTCGTCTTCCTCGACGACGGCGAACTGGCCACGGTCAAGGCCAACGAGTACCGCACCTCCACGTTGGAGGCCCGGCGCACCAGCAAGGAGCCGACCACTGTCGACGCCCTCGCCGACGACTACGAGCTGGGCGGTTACCCCGACTTCATGCGCAAGGAGATGGCCGAGCAGCCCGAGGCGGTCGAGCGCGCCCTGCGCGGACGCCTCGACGAGCGCTTCGCCACCGCCCACCTGGGTGGGCTCGGTCTCGACGCGATGGCGCTGCGCGCGGTCCGCCGGGTCAAGTTCCTCGGCTGCGGCTCGGCGTACTACGCGGGCCAGATGGGCGCGACCCTCGTCGAGGAGCTGGCCCGGATCCCCGCCGACGCCGAGCCCGCGTCCGAGTTCCGCTACCGCAACCCGGTGGTCGACCCGGACACCCTCTACGTCGCGATCAGCCAGTCCGGCGAGACCCTGGACACCCTGGCCGCCGTGCAGGAGCTGCGGCGCAAGGGTGGCCGGGTGATCGGCGCGGTCAACGTCGTCGGCAGCGCGGTGGCCCGCGAGTGCGGCAGCGGCGTGTTCCTGCACGCCGGACCCGAGGTGTCGGTCGCCTCGACCAAGGCGATGACGAACATGTCCGTCTCGTTCGCGATGCTCGCGCTGCTGTTGGGCCGGGTGCGCGACCTCTCGGCGTCGTCCGGCACCCGGATCGTCAACGGGCTGCGGGCGCTGCCCGAGCACATCGAGCAGGTGCTCACCACCGACGACGCGGTGCGCGACATCGCGAAGCGCTACTCGAAGGCCACGCACATGTTCTTCCTCGGCCGGGTGCGCGGCTGGCCCGTGGCCCGTGAGGGCGCGCAGAAGCTCAAGGAGATCTCCTACGTCCACGCCGAGGCGTACCAGTCCGCGGAGCTCAAGCACGGCCCGCTCGCGCTGATCGACCCGGACATGCCCAGCGTGGTGATCGTGCCCGACGACGAGCTGCTGTCGAAGAACCTCAGCACCATGGAGCAGATCAAGGCGCGTGGCGGGCCGGTCATCGCGGTGACCAACGCCGACCTGCCCGCCGGGCTGGCCGACGACGTCATCCGCGTGCCGCGCGGCGAGCCGGAGCTGGACCCGATCGTGTTCACGATCGCCCTGCAGATGCTCGCCTACCACCTGGCCGTGGAGCTGGGCCGCGACGTCGACAAGCCGCGCAACCTGGCCAAGAGCGTGACGGTCGAGTAGGTCAGACCGCCTGGTGGGCGGCGAGGTAGCGGGTGTCGGCCCTCGGGTCGACCCGCATCGCGTGCTGGCCTCGCCGCTCACCGGGACGGCCGCGCAGCACCTCGACGCGGTCCGCGCCCGGCCGGGTCAGCACCCAGCTCGACCCGGCCACGGCCTTGGCCTGCTTCTTCAGCGGAGCCAGCAGCCGGGAGGCCTCGCGGTAGGACGACACGGTCCGCACGCCGCAGACCAGGGAGGCCAGCGACACGGTCACCGCCATGCCCTCGGTCACCCAGGTCTGGTCGACTATCCGGGTGGCGAGGGTGGCGATCTCGTCGAGCTCGGTGACGATCAGGAAGTCGTCGCCGCCGACGTGGCTGACCCGGGTGCCCGGCAGGTCCGTCTCGGCGTCGGCCAGGGCGCGGCCGATCGACCGGATCAGGTCATCGCCCGCGGCGAACCCGACGGTGTCGTTGACCGCCTTGAAGGAGTCGACGTCGAGCCAGGCGACGACGAACATCTCGTTGTTGTGGATGCGGCGGTCGATCTCGCGGTCGACGATGTCCGCGCCGGGCAGCCTGGTCACCGGGTTCAGCGCGGCGGCCTGCTCGATCTTGGACTCGGCGACACCGCGCACGACCTCGGTCAGCCGGACCACGCCCAGGCACACCCGTTGGTTGTCGACCACCACGATGTCGTCGCCCGCGCGCTCCCAGTCGGCGTCGCCGACCATCTCCAGCAGCTGCAGCCCGGTCGCGTCGGCGCGGATCACCCGCGGCGCGTCGGCGTGCCTGCTGGCGGGCTTCTTCGCGTTGAGGGCGTGGCCGTAGGGGCCGGTCACCGCGATCAGGAAGCGGCTGCGCTCCACCGAGTACGTGGGCCTGCCGTAGGTGTCGACCAGGATGACGCCGTTGATCGTCGGCGCGTCGGCGAGGGCCTCGCGGACCTCCTCGGCGGTCACCGTCTCCGGCAGGGTCGTCGCGGGGCGCAGGAAGTCGACGACCATCGGCACGCCGGGGGCCTCGTTGGTGACCCGGCTGGTCGCGTTGAACTCGATGATGTCGGCGACCTGGCGCGGCAGCGGCACCGACGTCGTCGCGTCCGCGGTCTCACCGGCCAGGAGCGCGCCCTGGGCCAGGCGCACGCCGAGGCGGTTGAGGCAGAGCAACTGGTCCTCGCTGTCGACACCGACCGCGGCGAGTCGGATGCCGGTGCGCGAGCAGAAGTGGGCGAGGCTCTCCACGATCGCGAGGCTGGTCGCCTCCTCGGGCAGGCCGCCGATCAGGTGGGCGTCGAGCTTGACCAGGTCGGGGGCGACATCGGCGAGCAGGGACAGCGGCAGGTCGCCGTCGCCGACCGAGTCGAACGCGATGCGGTAACCGGCCTCGCGCAGCTGGCCGAGCCCGCGCAGCAGCTCGGCGCGGTGCACCTGGCTGAACGGCGGGCTGATCTCCAGGACCACCTCGGTCTGGTGCCGCCCGGTCTCCTTGAGCGCCGGGCGCATCGCGGCGATCAGCTCCTCGGCCTTCGTCGCGGTCACGGCGAGGATGTTCACGTGCAGCGGCACGGCGACGTCGTGGCGCGCGGCAGCCAGCACGGCGCGGCTCGCGAGGGTGATATCGGTTTCGACCAGCCTGCCGGATTTCCCGGCTTTTCGAAGCAAGTCATAGATTCCGCCGGATTTCGGCCGCGCGAGTGCCTCCACCGCGACGGGCTCCCCGGTACGGGTGCTGAGCAACGGCTGGAACGCGAAACTGACGCCCTGAACCATGGTCACGGGCGTCATAGTGCCTGTTCCAGGGCTTGTTGTGAGCAGAGGTCACCAGGTGTTCATGTTGCTGTGGTCCACCTCACGACCGTTAGGAGAGCGGTGGACACACACGCAACCCGAAAGGGTGAATCATGCGATTTCGGCATTGGGAATGATTACCGCAATGTCGCCATGGTTGTGCGAATTCTCCACGGAACGTGCCGGAACATGGCCGCCATCGCGGCGGTCGTGCCGCGCACGTCGTCGCGACCCGTGAGGTATGCGTCGCGAAGATCGGCGGGCAGCGTGAAGAAGGTGTCGAAGAAGGCGGGGAACCGGTCGGCGGGCAGCGCGGTCAGGGTGCGCAGGCCGCGCAGGCGCAGGCCGTGGACGACGCGGGCGGCGGGGGACCAGCAGGCGGCGCGGGCCGCGGCCCTGGCTTTCGACGGGCCGTCCGGCAGCGCTTCGGCGATCGCGGTGGCGACCGAGGGAGCGACCGTGAGGGCGTCGCCGAGGCTGTAGCCGGTGGCCGGGTGGACCATGCCCGCCGCCGCGCCGAACGGCACGGCGTTCCCGCGCCACGGCGGGGTGATGTCGAGGGGGAAGCGGACCCACTCGGTGTCCCCGGTCAGCCCGATCCCGCGCCCGCGGAGCCGGGCGGCCAGCACATCGCGAGCCACACCGGGCCGCGCGGCGAGACTCGTCTCCTCCAGCAGCACCCGGTCGCCGGGCAGCGGGACGGCGTAGAGGAACGTGGCGACGCCGCCGTCGGTGATCCAGTCGTCCATGAACACCGCCTCGCCCGGAGCCACGAAGCGCGCGGCGGCGGTCGCGGGAACGATCACGCCGAACGCCGTCTGCTCGGTCCGCGGCGGCCGCGTCGGCCCACCAC
>NZ_JBOHGC010000046.1:0-1064 GCF_050699995.1 Actinokineospora sp.
GGCCGGGAGCGCGGCCGACACCAAGGAGTGCCCTTACTGCGCGGAGAAGATCAAGGCCCGGGCCACGGTCTGCCGCTTCTGCGGCAGGACCCTGTGACGGGATCGGTCGTCCCGAATCGGAGAGGAGCGGCGGCATGAGCGTCGGGAAGGTGGTGCAGATCATCGGTCCGGTGGTGGACGTGCAGTTCGCCGAGGAGAGCCTGCCGGGGGTGTATAACGCGGTGCGGATCACCAGCGAAGGCTTCGACGTGGCGTCGCCGATCGACGTCACGGCCGAGGTCGAGCAGCACCTGGGCGAAGGGCGGGTGCGCTGCGTGGCGATGGAGCCGACCGACGGCATGGTGCGCGGCATGCCGGCGACGGACACGGGCAAGCCGATCACGGTCCCGGTCGGCAAGGAGGTGCTGGGACGGGTGCTGAACGTCCTCGGCAAGCCGGTCGACAAGCTGGGGCCGGTGGAGGCGAAGCATCACATGCCGATCCACCGGGAGGCCCCGACCTTCGAGGAGCAGAACACCGAGCTGCAGATGTTCGAGACCGGCATCAAGGTCATCGACCTGCTGGAGCCCTACCTGAAGGGGGGCAAGACGGGGCTGTTCGGCGGCGCGGGGGTCGGCAAGACGGTGCTGATCATGGAGCTGATCCACAACGTCGCCCTGAAGCACGGCGGGGTGTCGGTCTTCTCCGGCGTGGGGGAGCGGACGCGCGAGGGGAACGACCTGTGGCTGGAGATGAAGGAGTCGGGGGTGATCAACAAGACCGCCCTGATCTACGGGCAGATGACCGAGCCGCCGGGGGCGCGGCTGCGGGTCGGCCTGTCCGGCCTGACGGTCGCCGAGTATTTCCGCGACTCCGAAGGGCAGGACGTGCTGCTGTTCATCGACAACATCTTCCGCTTCACGCAGGCGGGGTCGGAGGTGTCGGCGCTGCTGGGCCGCATGCCGTCGGCGGTCGGCTACCAGCCCACGCTGCAGACGGAGATGGGCGAGCTGCAGGAGCGGATCACGGCGACCAAGCGCGGCTCGATCACGTCCGTGCAGGCGATCTACGTGCCGGCCGACGAC
>NZ_JBOHGC010000047.1:0-39074 GCF_050699995.1 Actinokineospora sp.
TCGGCGATCGTGAGTCCGAAGAAACCGGACCCCACGATGATCAGGTCGTAGCCGGCATAACTGTCTTTGGTGTTCGCACCGTCGCTCACGAGGGCCCAGGTTACCTGCATGAGATTGGCCACTCGCACCCGGACGCACGCGGGCCCCGGCCGCCGATCACTCGGCGCGCCGGGGCCCGTGTCCCCTGTGGAACTACCCCTCCGAACTGTCCACCTCGCCAAGAGAGACGCTCGGCTCCCCCGCGTCGTTGCTCGCGGAGCCGGAGTTTTGTCCGAGCAGGCTCGCCCGGCCGCCGAGGGTCGGCAGCACCTCGGCCGCGACCTGCTCCAACACGCTTTCGCGGCCCGCGTACACGCCATCGGGCCGGGGCCAGTGGGTGACGACATCGGTGAAGCCGAGTTCCTGGGCGCGGCCGACGTGGTCGCGGAACGCCTCGACGCTCTCCAGGGAGAACAGCGGCGAGGCGTCGAGGCTGAGGTAGCGGTCGACGGTCGCGCGGTCGCGGCCCCGCTCGGCCAGGATCGCGTCGAACTTCTCGGCGCGCTCGGCGACCCCGCGCCACCAGTCGTCGAGGTCGGCGGCGTCGTGCGGGCCCAGGGTGATCCAGCCCTGGCCGTGCCGAGCGGCGACGGCCATCGCCTTCGGGCCGTCCGCGCCGACCAGGAACGGCACCCGCGGCCGCTGCACGCAGCCGGGGGCGCTGCGCGCCTGGACCGCGGTGTAGTACTCGCCCTGGTAGTCGGTGACCGGCTTGGCCAGGACCGAGTCCATCAGGTCCACGAACTCGCCGAACCGGGCCGTGACCTGGCGCGGGGTGATCTCCTCCTCGCCCATCACCGAGCGGTCGTAGCCGCCCTTGCCGGTCGCGCCGGAGCCGAGGCCGAGCATGAATCGGCCGTCGGAGACGTCGTCGACGGTGAGGACCTGCCGGGCGAAGGACACCGGGTGGCGGAAATGCGGCGACACCACGAGGGTGCCCAGCCGCAGGGTCTCGGTGACCATCGCCGCGGCGGTCAGGGTGGCCATGGAGTCGAACCACGGGCCGTCGACCAGTGAGCGCCAGCCCAGGTGGTCGTAGGTCCAGGCGTGGTCGAAGCCGTAGGTCTCGGCGCCGCGCCAACGCGGCTCGGCGGCCCACCAGCGGTACTCGGGGAGGATGACGATGCCTACTCGCACGCCACGAACCTAGCGAACCAGGCGGGTCCGTGTGGCCGATAAGGCATCGAGCGATCCCAGCCGGTCGTGGAGTATGGGGGCGTGGAGAAACCCAGGCTCATCGCGTCCGACATCGACGGCACCCTGCTCTCCGTGGACGAGTCGGTGACCCCGCGCACCCAGGCCACGATCGACCGGGTGCTGGCGACCGGCACCCCGTTCGTGCTGGTCACGGGCAGGCCGCCGCGCTGGATCCCGCCCGTCGCCGAACCCACCGGCCTCAACGGGTACGCCGTGTGCGCCAACGGCGCGGTGGTCTACGACATCGCGAACTCATCCGTGCTGAGCGTGCACGGCCTGGAGCCGATGCTCCTGCATGACGTCGCCCACACCCTCGACGGCGTGCTGCCCGGCATGCGGCTCGCCTCGGAGTGGGCCGACCTCGGCCCCTACGACGGCGGCGTCACCTTCGCCACCGAACCCGGCTTCCGCAACCCGTGGGGCGACGCCGAGCAGAACATGCGCCCGCGCGCGGAACTGCTGGGAAGGCTGTCGACCAAGCTGCTGATCCGGCACGAGAACATGACCAGCGCCGAGATCGCGATGATCGCAGGCGAACTGCTCGGCGACGCGGTCGACATCACCTACTCCACCAACCGCGGCCTCATCGAAATCTCCGCGCCCGGCGTCACCAAGGCCCACGGCCTGGCCGAGGTGGCCGAGCGGGTGGGCGTCGCCCAGGAGTCCGTCGTGGCCTTCGGCGACATGCCCAACGACATCGAGATGCTGCGCTGGGCAGGCCACGGCGTGGCGATGGCCAACGCGGACGCCGCCGTCATCGCCGCCGCCGACGAGGTCACCGCCTCCCACACCGAGGACGGCGTAGCCCAAGTCCTAGAACGCTGGTTCTAACCCGCGGGTTACTCGGGTTTGCGTTTGTCCAGTTCGGCGGCTTCCTCGGGGGTGGGAGCGGTGCCGCCGAGGTGGGCTGGGAGCCACCATGAGTCGGACTCGCCGGACGGGGAGTCCGGGTAGTCCTTCTGGACGCGGTCGAACAACTCCGTCATCCGGGCGCGCAGGTCGAGCGTCAGGGCTTCCTGGTCGTCGTCCGGGCCGACGGTGAACGGCTCACCCGCCCGGATGAGGATCGGGATGTGCCGCTGCTTGAGGTCCTTCGGCCGACCCTTCGTCCACAGCCGCTGCGTGCCCCACAGCGCCATCGGCACCACCGGCACACCAGCCTCGGCCGCCATCCGCACCGCGCCGGACTTGATGTCCTTCACGGTGAACGACTGGCTGATAGTCGCCTCGGGGAACACCCCGACGACCTCACCGGCACGCAGCTTCTCGACCGCCTCCCGGTACGACGCCTGGCCCGCGGACCGGTCGACCGAGATGTGGTGCATGCCACGCATCAGCGGGCCCGCGATCTTGTTGTGGAAGATCTGCTGCTTGGCCATGAAGCGCACCAGCCGCTTGGCGGGCTGCGCGCCGAAGCCCGCGAAGATGAAGTCGAGGTAGCTCACGTGGTTGCACGCGATCACCGCGCCACCGATCTTCGGGATGTGCTCTCCGCCTTGGACATCGACTCGATAGTCCATGACCCGGAAAAGGGTCTTGGCCGCCAGCACCACCGGCGGGTAGACGATCTCGGCCACTAGTCGCCCACAGCCTTGGCGGCCTGTTCGCGCAGCACGATCGGGGCGCCGGCGAGGTCTTCCTCGTTGCACAGCAGCTTGACGTCGTAATACGGCGATCCCTCGCCGTCGTCGTAGTCGAGATGGATCGCGATGACGTCCACTGGTTCACCGAGCCAGTCCTGGGTCGCCCGCAGCCACGACGCGGCCCGTTCCAGGGCCGCGGGCAGATCGTCGTCACGGAATTCGACCGGGCGGTAGGGCACGCCCTGGACCTGGTCACCGCGATGGGCGGGGCGGGGCAGGTCTACGGAGACTCCGGCTTCGTCGAGGTCGAGCGCGATGGTCTCGGTGTTCTCGGTCACGGATTTTTCACTGGCGAGCTCGCTCACTCCCAAAGCGTCTCCCAGCAGGGGAACCGCCGCAACCCCCGACCTCGTGTCACGTCACACGTGCGGTGAGTGCGGGGTGTGTGGTTGACTGTGTGAGGTCGTAAGTTTTCTTGAGTACGTGTTAGATCACGCTCGCAAGAGATCGTTGCGGGCGCGCGGTTTTCCTCCAGGTCAAGCCGGAGAAGTCGCCGTCTGAAACCGACCAAGGCGTGCGCACCCGTGCGCGCTGATAGCGGTACCTGTTGAGGAGATAGTCGTGGCACAGGGCACAGTGAAGTGGTTCAACTCCGAAAAGGGCTTCGGATTCATCCAGCCTGACGACGGCGGCGCCGACGTCTTCGTGCACTACTCGGAGATCCAGGGCTCGGGCTTCAAGAGCCTGGACGAGAACGCGCGTGTCGAGTTCGAGATCGGCCAGGGCCAGAAGGGCCCGCAGGCCACTGGCGTTCGCGCCATCTGAGCTGATTCAGACGCAAACGGGCCGCTCCCCCTCGGGGAGCGGCCCGTTTCGTGCGTTCATGGTCGGTCCAGGACCTCGGTCCATGAGTCCGTCGAGGTCAGCGTGGGCAGCGCCGAGCGGTACGCGTCGACCAGCGCGGGCCACTCCCGGATGAGCCTGCGGTAGTCGGCCGCAGCGCGCTTGGACAGCTCCCGGAACACCTTCGGGTCACGTTGGCGCAGCGCGGCACTGCCGTCGGCGTTGACGACCGCCGCGCTGTCGAGGGTCCCGAGCCGAAACCAGGGAGCGTCGGTGGCTTCGGCCAGCACCTGCGGGGCTCCGCTCGGCGGCGCGGGCCGCAGGTTGTGCGCCAGGCCGCGGGCGGCGTAGGCCAGCACCCTGGCCGGGTGCCCGCCCTCGGCCAACAGCCGGGCCGTGTCCGCGGGGCCGTGCACTGGGCTCGGCAGTTCCTCGACGGAGGCCTTGAGCTGCGCGTCCGGGTAGCCTGCCTGTTCGGCCTTCACCCGGCCCAGTCCGGTGCGGAGCAGGTCCGGCAGTCGGCCCGGCCCGGCGAGGAAGTCCTCGACGGCCATCAGTTCCAGCGCGACCGTCGAGTACTGCATCGACAGCAGCCTGCGCATCGTCATCCACATGCCCTGCAGCAGCAGCGTGCGACGGACGTCGCCGGTGGCGTGCAGGGCCGCGTTCACCAGCCGGTTGCGCAGCAGGAAGTACGCGGGCCAGTCAGTGTCGTTCTTGGCCGTCCACGGCATGTGCCACACCGCCGCACCGGGCAGGGTGACCGTCGAGATCCCCTTCTCGAGCGCGCGCAGGCCGTACTCGGCGTCGTCCCACTTGAGGAACAGCGGTAGCGGCAGGCCGGTCCGGCGGACGACTTCCCGCGGGAACAGGCACATCCACCACCCGTTGTAGGTGACGTCGACCCGCCGGTGCAGCTCCGGGGTCTCGCGCAGGCTCGCCGCGGCGAAGTCGTGGTCGGTGACCGCGCCGGGCGCCGCCGTCCACACACACCGCTCGAGGTCGACGACCTCGCCCATGCTGTGCAGCCGGGTCGGCGAGACCAGGTTGAGCATCTGCCCGCCCACGATCACCGGCTCCGCCGAAGCCGCCGCGAACGCGTGCGCCCGCAGGATGCTGTCCGGTTCGAGCACGATGTCGTCGTCGAGCAGGAGCAGGTGGTCGGCGTCGGACTTCTCGAACTCGGTGAAGGCGCGGGCGAAGCCGCCCGACCCGCCGAGGTTGTCCTGCTCCACCACGCGCAGCCGGTCGCCCAGCAGGGCGGCCGCCTCGGCGAACTTGGCGTGCCCGCTGATCTTGTCGGTGCCCTGGTCGGCGACGAGGACCCGGCTCACCTTGGCCATGACCTCGGTGTCCGCGCCGAGCGCCAGCAGCGAACCGACGCAGTCGTCCACCCGGTTGAAGGTGGTCACGCCGATCATCAGGGTGCGCTCGGGCAGCTCCTCCGGCGAGTGCCAGGCACCCTCCGCGAGATCGCCGTCGAGGTCGAACCACAGCCAGCCGCCGTCGTCGAACCCGGACAGCTCGACGGAGAACTCGGTCTGCCCGTCGACCGCGCGCTCCTCGACCAGCGTCGCCCTGCCCGTGGCGTCCGAGCGGAACACCGACACGGTGCCCACCGCGGACAGCCGGAGCACGACCGTGCGGACCGTCGTCCACCGCCGCCAGTACGCCGCCGGGAACGCGTTGAAGTACGTCCCGTACGACCGCCCGTCCACGTAGAGCGCGGGCGCGTCGGCCTTGGGTCGGACGACGACCCGCTGCAGGACCGCCGTCACGACTTGAAGAGCCGCTGCCAGTTCTCCCGCGAGGTCAGCTCGGGCACCGCGGCCCGCCACTGCTCGCGAATGCCCCTGCCTTCCTTCGCGAGCCTGCTGAGCAGCCGGAAGGACTCCTTCGAGAGCTTGTTGAGGACCTCGCGGTCGTACTCGCGCACGCGGAACGCGTCCTGCGCCGAGTCGGTCACGATGACCGACTTGAACAGCGACACGTGCCACCACTTGGCGTCCTTGGCCATGATCGCCGCGGCGCCGTGGTTGCGGCCGCGGACCTGGTTGAGGACCCGCTTGGCCAGCGTCGCGGCCAACATCGACGGGGTGCCAGAGTCGTCGGCCATCGGCAGTGTCGCCGCGCCGTCGACGCCCAGATCCTCCGGCTGGCGGCGGTGCGTGTCGGGGTACTCGTTGCGCAGCTTGCGGATGCCTGCGGCGGCCTCGACGCCGCCGTCGCCCAGCACGCCGGGGCCGGACAGGAAGTCGTCGACCGCCTTGAGCAGCGTGGCCGCCATGCCGTACTGCATGGAGACCAGGTAGGTGGCCATCTGGCGGGCCAGGACCTTGCTCGCCTTCTTGCCGTCGAAGTCGCTGTGCAGCGCGGCGGTGATCAGCGAGTTGCGGAGGCTGAAGTACCGGGCCCAGTCGTCCCAGTCCTTCCACGCGAAGTCCGCGTGCCAGACCGCCGAGCCCGGCAGCGTGACCGTGGCGAAGCCGTTGCGGCCCGCGCGGGTGCCGTACTCGATGTCGTCCCACTGGAAGAACATCGGCAGCGGCAGCCCGATGCGCTCGACCACCTCGGCCGGGATGAGGCAGGACCACCAGGCGTTGTAGCCGGCGTTGACCCGGCGGTGCGGGAGTTCCTCGGTGAGGTCGATGTTGTGCACCGCGCCCGCCACCGGCACGCCCGGCTTGAGCCGGTCGAGGTCGGTGGTCTCCGCGCTGATGTGCAGGCGGTTCGGGTGGTACAGGTAGAGCATCTGCCCACCGACGATGGTCGGGTCGGTGGCGTGGTTCGCGAAGGCCGTCATACGGAGCACGGTCTCGGGCTCGAGCAGGACGTCGTCGTCCATGAACAGGATGTTGGACTTCGTGCCGCTGCCGGTGACCTCGAACATGCCCCGGGTGAAGCCGCCCGCACCGCCGAGGTTCGGCTGCTGCAGGTAGTGCAGCTTGCCTTCGTAGAGGGCGACGACCTTGTCGAAGTCCTCGCGGCTCTGCACGGTGTCGTTGCCCTGGTCGACCACGTACACGGCGTCGACGGTGCGCAGCACCTCGGTGTCCTCACCGAGCGCGCGCATCGTGGCCAGGCAGTCGTCGGCCCGGTTGAAGGTGCAGATGACGACCGAGGTCGCCCGCTCGCGGCGCGGCTCACGGGCCACCCAGCGGCAGTCCTCGATGATCAGTTCCTCGCCCGCGGTGACGGCCTCGATCCAGATCGAGCCGCCGTCCATGAACCGGTCGAGCGCGGCGGGCAGGCGGACCTCCTGCTCGGTGCTCGCGCTCACCTCGGCGGTGGCCAGGATGCGGGGCTCGCCCTCGGCGTCGGAGGCGTGCACCTCGAGCCTGCCCGCGCCGGAGACGCGGAAGACCGCCTCCAGCTCGCGCAGCGGCGTCCACCGCTGCAGGTAGCTCGCGGGCAGCCTGCCGAAGTAGGTGTTCGTGGTGCACCTGGCGTCCGGCTCGATCACCACCCGACGACGTTCGCACCGCACGGCCCCGCGCTCGGCCAGCGCGTAGAGCTCGTTGGGCGCCTGCGGGCTCGGCGATGCGAACATCAGCCGCTGGACTACGCGCCAGACGCCCGATTCGGACCGCTGAGAACCGAGGCCAACGGCCACCTTGTGCTCCTGCTCGGTCGGCATTGAACTACCTGCTCCTCTTAGGATGCGTCGGGCTTGGATCCGGCATGCGTCAGAACCGGTTCGATGGTAGCCCCGTGGTCTTCTTCGGAGCCTGATTCCACTTCGGCGCCAGTCGTGCGGCGACGCCTGCGCGCCGTCCACCAGATCACCGACTGGACCGCCACGACGCCGGCGGCGCCGATCAAGATCCACAGGCCCAGGTGCAGGCCGGGGGCGACGAACTCGAGTCGCACCTCGTGCTCGCCGGGCGGGAGGCTGATGTTGATCAGACCCGCCTGCCCGTCGACGACCTCGACGGGTTTTCCATCGATGGTGGCGACATAACCTGGCCACGCGAGCCGGGCGTAGATCAGTTCGCCGCCCTGGGCGGGCACGCGAACCTTCGTCGTCTCGATCTCGTCACGCGAGTCGGACGACAGCACCTCGGTGCCGTTCTGGGCCCAGGAGACCCGGCCGGGGTAGGCGGGCGCCTCGTCGCGCAGCCACACCGTGCGGACGTCGTCCTTGAGCGCCAGGGTCCAACCGGGCTTGGGCGCCTTGTTGACGACGTCCGGGAACAGCTTGTTCTGCAGAACCAGGGTCTCGACCCGCAGCGCGTCGATCAGCGCGATGTCGGTCTGCCGGACCGGCTTCCACAGCGCGTCGAACGCCGCGGGGCAGGTGACACCCTTGTAGTCCATGCACAGGGCGTTGGTGAACTCGGCGTAGCCGATGCCGCTGTAACGGTTGATCGCCTCGATGCCCGCGGCCACGGACAGGTTGCCGAACAGCATCTCGCCGTCGTCCTGGTCCTGTGTGCGGACGGTCGACTGGTTGGCCAGCTGCAGGACGGTGCCGCGGTAGACCTCGGTGCCCTTCTCCAGCTTGCTGACCGATCGAGGCGGCTCGATGGCGACGCCGACGCCGCCGTTCACCGGGATACGGCTGCTCTGGTAGGTCAGCACGCCGATGGTGCCGATGAGCAGGACCGCGCCGGTCGCGAGCCAGCCGCGGCTGCGGTAGGTGTACACGACGGCCAGCGACAGCGCGGCCATCGCGATCGCCGCGGCGAGGTGCATCCGCCAGAACTCCGGGCGCACCGAGAACGACAGGTACGCGCCGAACAGGACCAGTCCGCCGGTGCCGAATGCGCGGGCGCGGAATTTGTCGGTGGCCAGACCAGCCGAGAGAAGGACGGCCAAGACGACGCCCAGGCCGAGGTACAGGTACTCGATCAGCCGGATCGGCCAGCGGAACAGCCAGGCGTTGGACGGGCCGAGCACGAGGACCGCGTACACGCCGGTGATGACGCCGACGCTGATCAGCGAGCGCGCGGGCTTGCGGAGCGCGCTCCAGCGCAGCCAGGGCAGCAGCGGCACGGCGAACCAGATGAAGTACGTGGAGGGCAGGCTCTCCAGCAGCGCGCCGCCCCAGTTGGTGATCGACGGCAGGTAGGTCGGGGCGCTGAAGCCCGCGATGTCGCCGAGGTCGGGCACCATGAACGTGTCGTTGGCGATCATCGCCAGCTCCTGGCGGGAGCTGATGCTCATCACGCCGAGCAGCGGGAAGAAGACCAGCACGGCGGACAGACCGACCATCGCGCTCATCACCAGCAGGTGCACGAGCGCGCGGATCTGCTTGCCGACCAGCAGCTCGACCGCGATGCCGAACACCACGATCATCAGGCCCAGGGTGGCGTACGGGTTGCCCGTCAGCATGCCCAGGACACCGAAGATGAACGCGGGGATCGGCGACATCTCGCCCCGCGCGTGCCTGCGCGCCGCCCACCAGAAGTACGCGACCCAGGTGAAGGCCATCAGGCCCGCGGGCCAGCCCGCCGCCTCGTAGTACAGGGTGAAGCCGGTGATCGGGAGGGCCACGCCGATGACGACGGCGGGCACGCGTCCCGCACCGTATTCACGGGAGAGCAGGTAGGTCGCCATGGCCAGCAGGGCCATGAACTCGATCATGACGAACGCGGCGCCCGCGGCGAGGTTGTCGTACAGCGAGACGATGACGTAGTTGACCAGCTCGACCGGGTTCCACAGCGCGTACGCGGTGTCGGCGGTGTAGTTGCCGCCGTACCAGCCGGACGGGTCCATCGTCGGCCAGTGGCCCGCGCGGAGCTGCTCGCCGAAGTGGTGCCACAGGGGCACAAACGACTCCGGGTTGTCTCCGACGTAGTAGAACAGCGGGTGCTGCAGATACGGGATGACGTAGACCACGGCGGCGCCGAGGCCGACGAGCAGCACGACCAACCACTCCGGGAGCCGGCGCAGGACCGATCTCGATGGAACCTCGCGGTCGAGACCAGGGCTCGCGTCTGACACTGAACAACCTCTCCGTCGACAAACCCAGCCGGCGTTATCCGACACGCGCATCTCTCCGACACGCACTGTGACGCCCGAGCGAGATCGCGGGCTCCCGCACACAGGGTCGGGAGGCGGCCTAGCGGCAACCAGGTCCCGAGTGTAGTGACGTGAGCCTGACCTCACGGTCGGCCCCCACCCGCGTACCCACCGGCCGGATACCGTACCCGCCTGAGCTGTAGCATCTTCGTCTGTCCGGAGCCCCGACCCCTGCGGTCGCCGTGGATGCTCCGGATTCGCGAGCTCACCTGAGGAGCCTCTAGCTGTGACCCCCAGCCAGCAGCCCGACAACGACCGGCGTCCCCTCGTGACGCTGATCGCCCCCGCTTACAACGAAGCGGACAACGCGGCCGGCCTGGTCGGGTTCTTCCGCGAGATCAAGGCGGCTCAGCCCGAACTGGACTTCGAGCTCATCCTCGTCGACGACGGCTCGACCGACGGCACGGCCCAGATCGCGCTCGACGCTCTGGGCGAGGGCGACGTCGCCCGGATCGTCCGGCTCTCGCGCAACTTCGGTTCACACGCGGGCGTCACCGCCGGACTCGCGCACGCGCGTGGTGACTGCGCGCTGACGCTGAGCACCGACCTTCAGGAGCCGCTCGAGGCGGTCATCCGCTTCCTCGACGAGTGGCGCGCGGGCAATGACATCGTGTGGGGCATCCGTGAGGTCCGCGCCGTGCCCAAGGGCATGGGCAACCTGATGTCGCGGCTGTTCTCGCGGGCGTTCCACCGCTTGTCGACGATCCCGACCTACCCCAAGGACGGACCGTCGCAGATCCTCGTGTCGCGGGCGGTGATCGATGTCGTCAACTCGATGCCGGAGACCAACCGCAACGTCCTCGGCATCGTCGCGTGGGTCGGTTTCACCCAGACCACGATCTCGTTCGAACAGCTCCCCCGCCCCGCTGGCAAGAGCAAGTGGACGTCGAGCAAGAAGATCAAGCTGCTGCTCGACTCGTTCGTCGAGTTCTCGTCCGCACCGTTCCTGATCACCGCCGTGCTCGGGCTGCTGATCGGCGGCGCGGGCCTGGTCGGCATCCTCACGCTGCTGCTCATCGCGCTGATCACGCTGAGCGCGCCGATCGCCTGGGGCCTGATCCTGGCGTCGGTGTTCTTCCTCGGTGGGATGCAACTCGTCGTGCTCGGGGGCATCGGCGAGTACCTCTGGCGCACCGGCGACGACGCGCGACGCAGGCCGGTCTACATCACCCGGTCCGTGCACGACGTCGGGACGCTGAACCGCTCGGAGATGCTCGCCGGTTCGTCCGCCGCGAGCTGACCTGGAACAAACGGAACCCGCCGGATGAATTCTCTCCGGCGGGTTCCATTCTGCTCGGGGTCAGGCAGGCTCGATCGCGGGCGGCGGCCGCAGCCGAGCGACCAGTGCGGCGACGCCTGCGGTGCCCACGTCGGCCACGGTGAACATCGCGCGGGAGGCCACCGCGAACGCGGCGCCCGCCTCCGGGCCCAGCGCGGGCGCCAGGGCCAGGGCGACGAGCAGGTCACGGACACCCGCGCCGGAGGGCAGGATGAAGAAGAACAGGCCCGCGGTCAGTCCGATCGCGATGGCGCCGACGCACAGCAGCAGAACCTTGAGCTGCGGGGCGCCGCCGGCGGTGGCCAGCAGCCAGAGGTGCACGCCGAACAACACGTACGTTCCCATGGCGTAGGCCAGGGTCTTGAGGATCGTCGACCAGTGCAGGCGGTGGTCCAGCGGCGCTTTGCGGAGCAGCCGCAGGATGAGGTTCACGCCCCAGGTCATGACCGTCGGGTGCAGCGCGACGACGCCGACCGGAAGGACCGCGTAGAGCCACACCGCGCCGGGGGTCTCGGCCAGCAGCACCGGCAGGGCGAGGACGCCCAGCGCGAGCGACGCGACCACGGAGACACCGAGCTGGACCAGCGAGCTGACGAACATCCGCGCGCGCGGCAGCCCGGCCTTGCGGCCGAGTTCCATCTGCAGCACGTAGGCCCACACCGAGCCGGGCACGTACTTGCCGAGCTGGCTGACCAGGAAGATCTGTGAGGCACGGACCCGGCCGACCGGCTTGCCGAGGTCGTCGACGATCGCCTGCCAGCCCAGGGTGCTCGACATGATGCCCGCGACGACGGCGACCAGGCTCAGCACCGCCGAGTACCAGGGCACCTGGCGCATGGCGGCCCAGACCTCGTCCCACCTGGTCACCAGGTAGTAGCCGGCACCCACGACCACCGCGGTGAGCAGCAGTCGGCGAAGCCAAGTGACGACCTGGGATTTCAGCGATGGCGGCGCCTTCACCGTCACCACCTCGGGTGTGGGTTCGGTCTCGACAGTCATGGCCTCTCCGGTGTCAGTGGCATTCGATCGGCCGTCAGGGAGCATAGGGCGGTTTCAGACCGTGACCGTGACCAGCCTGCTGAACTCAGCAAGCAGGTCGTAGCCATCCCACACGGCGGAGAAGGTCAGCGCGGAGCCGAACGGGACGATCCGGTCGATGCCGCTTCCGGCGAGGTCGCGGGCGAGGCCTTCCAGCGTCTCCCGGTCGAAGCCGAAGCAGCTCAGGGTCTGGTCCTTGCGGCCGATGACGGAGACCAGTTCGTCGAGCGAGCCGATCGTGGCCATCGGGAAGGTTCCGGTGCCGAGCCATTCGCGCGGGACGCCTGCCGGGTCGACCAGTTCCATGGTGGCCACGGCGTTGCCGTCGAAGCGCAGGTCGGTCGCCAGGCCGTCGGCGGCGACGCCGTAGGTCGACACCCGCTTCTGCACCGCCATCGCGGGCTCGATCACGACGTTCTTCTCGACCAGGACCTCGCCGAGCAGCTCACGGAACTCGGTGCGCGCGGTCGCCGCGCGCTCGGCGTCGCCGACCCAGAACAGGGTGCGCGGGGAGGCGCACGCGGCCTGGTCGAACCAGTACGAGTCGTTGTAGAAACCGACAGCGGCCTCGCGGCGCCGCTCGGGGCTCGCCACCTCCCAGCCCGCCACCGACAGCGCCGCGAACGACGCGCGGTCGGGGAAGGTGAGGTCGCGGGCGTGCGGGGCGAGCGGGTGCTTGCGGACCTCGGTGACCGCGCGGTCGCCGCCCCAGATGACCCGCAGGTCGCATGCCGCCGACAGGGCGGCGGTGACCGCGTCGTCGCGGTCGTAGGTGACCATCCGCTGGGTCTGGGCGACCGCCGGGTGCGCCTCGGCGAGGGCGTCGTTGAGGGCGTCGATGACCGCGCTGGCCGCGCCCGCCGAGCGCGGCGAGATCCGGATGACGTTGCGGTTGCCCGCGAGGGCGGACAGCGCCCACGAGTAGACGAAGATCGTGTCGACGTTGGCGGGCGGCACGTGGAACGCGAGCCCGCGCGGGAAGCGCAGCACGCCCTCCGCTGTCGCGCCCGTGGCGAGCGCCTTGCCGATCTCACCGCGGCGGAGGAAGAAGCCGAGCGAGGCCAGCTCCGGGAAACGCCGGGCGGTGGCCGGGGCGAGAAGTTTTCGCGCGAACTTCACCAGGAAGTCGACGATGCGGTCGTCGCCGACGGTCAGCGGACCGCCCTCGGGGATGGCGCGCAGGCTGCCGAGCAGCTCGTCGACCTCGGTGTCCGGTCCGGCCGGGAAACGCTGGGTGATCTTCACGCGGCCGCTCCCGAGAAGGTGTCCGAGCAGCCCCGGGCCTCGGCCTTGGGCAGCCTGCCGAGCACGGAGAACCGCTTGCCCGGCCAGTCGCCGTCGTCGATGCCATTGACGACGCCGAGGTCTTCGGTGAGCAGGACGTGCCCGGGGTAGGAGCGTGGCAGGAGGCTGACGACCTCGATCACGCCCGGCACACCGACCGGCTGCTCTTCCCAGGTCTCCGGGTTCCGGATCACGACGTCGGCGAAATCGGGGCAGTACAAGGAGTTCCCGGACGGGCCCTCGACGAACACGGTGCCGATCTGCTCGATCATCCCGTAGTAGTTGTGGATCCGGGTCAGGCCGGTGTCCTCTTTGAACCGCTTGCGGAACTCGGTGTTGTCGACCGCGCGGTCGATCAGCTTCTTCCAGCCACCCGAGTGGATCAGGATGCCGTTCGACAGGTCGAGCCCGTTGTCGCGCGCGACCTCGTAGAGGTACAGCCACACCATGAAGGTGAAGCCGAAGATCAGGAACGGCTTGTCGCCGTGCTCGGCGAGGAACTTCTTGACCGCCTCGATGTCGGGCTGGTCGTTCTCGTCGAGCACGTACACGTGCTTGCGGCCGAAGTTCGCCATGCCGAGCACTCCCGCGCCGCGCGCGGAGAAGGAGCGGCGGTTCTTGATGATGCTGACCGTGTCGACCATCAGCATGGGCAGGCGCTCGTTGCCCAGGACCGTGCGCAGCGTCGCGCCGAGCATCTTGGTCTGCGCGGCGGCGGCGTCCTTGTCGAGGTAGATCCGCGACGCGCCCGCGCCGGTGGTGCCGGACGAGGTGAGGATCTTGAAGACCTCGTCCTCGGGCACGCTGCGCAGCTCGTGGGTTTTGAACATGCGCACCGGCAGCCACGGCAGGTCGGCGACGGTGTCGAACGGGCCGTCGGCGCCCAGCGAGGACAGGATGCGGCCGTACGGCGCGCAGGCCTGGCGGTGGTGCTCGGTCAGGTCGGACAGCCCGGGCAGCAGAGCGGCCTCGCGCTGCGCCTGGCTGAGTTGGAACAGGCTCTCCGTCACAGCTGCGCCTCCAGGGACCGGTAGTCGATCTTGCCGCTGGGCAGCAGCGGCAGGGCGTCCACCGACCGTACGTCGAATCCGGTGACATGCAGGTGCAGCCGCTCGGACAGGGTGCGGGCCGCGGCCTTGGCGGTGTCGCGGTCGGCGCCTTCGAGGAAGACGGCGACCTTGTCACCCGCGGGCACGGCCGCGACGGTGCCGCCGACGATCTGTTCCAGGTCGTCGAGGTTGACCCGGTTGCCGAAGACCTTGCCGATGCGCTTGAGCCTGCCGGTGATGAACAGGAAGCCCTCGTCGTCGAGGTGTCCGAGGTCGCCGGTGGCCAGCAGGCCGCCGACCTGGTCGCCCTCGGCCAGTTCGGCCGCGGTCTCGGCGTAGCCCATCATCACGTTCGGACCGCGGTAGAGGACCTCGCCGGTGACGCCCGGTTCGGTCGTCTCCGCGCCGTCGTCGGTGCGGACGCTGAACGTGCCGCCCGGCAGCGCGGGCCCGGCGGAGCCGATCTTCTCGGCGAGCCGTTCGGCGGGCACGGTCGCCATCCGGGGCGCGGCCTCGGTCTGGCCGTACATGACGAACATGCGCCCGCCGGCGGCGACCATCTTGTCGTTGAACTCGGCGACCAGGTCGGTGCGCAGCTTGCCGCCCGCCTGGGTCAGCGTGCGCAGGCTCGGGTACTTCGCCGGGTCGAACCGCAGCCGCCGCAGCATCTCGTAGTGGTACGGCACACCGGCGAGGGAAGTGATCTTGTATTCCTCGACCGCCTGCCAGAACGGGCGGCCCATCACGCCGGTCGGCTCCACGACCACGGTGGCGCCGCGCACGAGGTGGCTGTTGAGGACCGAGAGGCCGTAGCTGTAGTGCAGCGGCAACGTCGTCGGCGCGATCTCGTCGGCGTCGATGCCGAGCACGTCGGCGATGGCCTCCGCGTTGGCCCGCACGGCCGCGCGGGAGAGCCGGACGAGCTTCGGATTGCCGGTGGAACCGCTGGTGGGCAACAACACCGCCAGGTCCGGATGCGGCTCGACGCCGTCGCCCGCGCGCACCCAGTCGACGCCGTAGCCCGCGGGTGCGTCGCCCACCGGGTTGAGCACCGCGGCGGGCTGGAAGCGCTCGACGAGACCCACGAGCAGGTCGGCGTCGAGTGCCGGGTCGAGCAGGGCGATCGCACGACCGGCGTGCCAGGCACCCAGGTAGCGCAGCACGCCCGCCGTGTCGACGTCCATGCGCGCGAACAGCACGCCGGGCGGCAGGGCGCGCAGCTCGGCCGCGACCCGGTCGATCTCGGCCCGCAGCTCCGCGCCCGCGAGCACCTCGCCGGTCGTGGCGTCCAGCAGCCGGGCGTCCGGGTGCACGAGCGTCACAGCACGAGTCCCCCGTCGACCCCGAGGATCTGCCCGGTGATGAACGACGCCTCGTCGCTGACCAGGAAGCGGATCGCCTTGGCGATCTCCTCCGGCTTGCCGAGGCGGCCCAGCGGGGTGTCGGCGACGCGGCCGGAGATGACGTCCTCGCTCAGGTGCGCGGTCATCGCCGTCTCGATCACGCCGGGCGCCACGCCGTTGACGCGGATGTTGTAGCGGCCGAGTTCCTTGGCGGTGGACCGGGCGACGTTGCCGACCGCGGCCTTCGACGCGGCGTAGGCCGTCTGCCCCGCGCTGCCGTTCTCGCCCACGATGGAAGCCAGGACGACGATGGCGCCGGTCTTCTTGCGCATCATCGCGCGGGCCGCGGCCTGCACGGTGTGGATGGTCCCGGCGACATTCGTGGTGAGCATCCGCATGATCAGGTCTTCGGTGATCATGCCGACCAGCGCGTCCTCCAGGACACCCGCGTTGGCGACCAGGATGTCGAGCTGCCCGTGCTCCTTGGCGACTCCGCGAACGACGGTGCTGACGGCCTTCGCGTCGGTGACGTCGAGCGCCACGCCGGACACGTGCGCGTCGAGCTCGCCCGCGACCTCGGCGGCCCGCTCCTTGGCGGAGGCCTCGCCGCGGCCGGTCAGCACGACCGTGGCGCCCGCCTCGGCCAGCGCCCGGACGGTGGCCAGGCCGATGCCCCGCGTCCCGCCGGTGACGAGCGCGATCTTGCCGCTCAGGTCGGTCACGCGTTCTCCGTCAGGTCGGTGACCATGTCGACGGCGACCTTGAAGCTGCTCATGTCGATGACCTGGTCGGTCTCGAACTGCACGTCGAACTCGTCCTCGATGGCCGCGACGAGCGCCATGTGGCCGACCGAGTCCCACGCCTCGATGTCGCGGTACTTGAGGTTCTCGACGTCGACGTCGTCATCGAGCTGGAGAGCGTCCACGAACACCTTGCGGAGCTGATCTGCGATCGCCATGAGCCTTTGATCTTCCTTCGTCGTGCGTTGGTTCGGTCAGTGCTCGCCCTGGTCGCGGCCCGCCCAGGCCTTGAGCAGGATCGACAGCTCTTCGGGCAGTCCCTCCGCGGCCAGGTCGCCCTTGCCCTTCAGGAACGCGTCGAGGGACTCGATCGTCGCCTCGTCGCAGCCGCGCCTGCTCAGGCCGACGACGTTGATGCCGGAGACCCGGGCCGGGTTGCCCACCGCGATAGTGAACGCCCCGACCTCCTTGCGCACCGCCGACCCCATGCCGACCATCGCGCCGGGGCCGATGCTGCCGTGCTGGTGCACGACGGTGCTCATACCGATGTTGGCATGCGACCAGACGTGCGTGTGGCCGCCCAGCTGCACCGAGCAGGCCAGGGTGACGCTGTCGTCGACGACGACATCGTGGCCGACGTGGCTGCGCACGAGCAGGTAGGAGTCGTTGCCCAGCCTGGTGGGGCGGTGGGTGCCCTGGTGGAAGGTGACGTACTCGCGGATCTTGTTGCGGTCGCCGATGACGACCCCCGCGCCCTCCAGCTCGCCCTCCCAGGCGACCGGGTGCGGACCATTTCGGTCCTCCGCCGGCGTGCCGATGGTCACATGCGGGCCGATCCAGTTATCGTCACCGATCGTGCACGGACCGACGATGACCGTGTACGGGCCGATGACGTTGCCGTCGCCCAGCTCGACCCCGTCACCGATGACCGCGGTCGGGTGAATGCGATTTGCCACGTGAAACGACCCATCCCTGAAGAATTGGCCTCGGCCGCGGCCGAGGCGCCATCACTCTCCGACACCAGCGCGACCTGCGGTGGACACCCCGGAGGGGCGTTCCGCATGCGCCAGGTAACGTGGGCCCGCGACCGGCGGGACCGAGCAGTTACTGTACCGGACGCCTCAGACTGCCCACGGACAGGAAAGACTGCTGCATGATCCCCATCACCGTGGTTGACGTCGCCGATGCCGAGCCGCTTGTGACCCAGGTGCTCCGCTCCGGCGTCATCGCACAGGGCCCCATGGTCAAGCGCTTCGAAGACCTCTTCGCCGGAATCGCGGGTGTCGAGCACGCGATCGCCGTCAACAGTGGCACCACCGCCCTCGTGGCGGCGATCCAGGCACTCGACCTGCAGCCGGGCGATGAGGTCGTGACCTCTCCGTTCACCTTCGTCGCGACTCTCAACGCGATCCTGGAGGCGGGCGCCACCGCGCGCTTCGCCGACATCCGCACCGACGACTTCTGCGTGGACCCGGACGCGGTCGCCGCGGCCGTGGGCCCGCGGACCAAGGTCCTCATGCCGGTGCACCTCTACGGGCAGATGGCCGACATGGCGCGGCTCACGCCGATCGCCGACGAGCACGGCCTCGCGATCGTCGAGGACGCCGCGCAGTCGATCGGCTCGACCTTCGACGGCCGCCCGGCGGGCAGCTACGGCCTGGGCTGCTTCTCGCTGTACGCGACGAAGAACGTCACCACCGCCGAGGGCGGTGTCATCACGACCAACGACGCCGCCATCGCCGACAAGCTCCGGGTGATGCGCAACCAGGGCATGCGGGCGCGCTACCAGTACGAGATGGCCGGTCACAACTACCGGCTCACCGACCTGCACGCCGCGGTCGGCATCCCGCAGCTGGAGAAGCTCGACGAGATCACCAAGCGCCGCCACCACAACGCCGAGGCGCTGACCGCGGGTCTCGCGGACATCCCCGGCCTGGTCGTGCCGCAGGTGCTCGAGGGCCGCACGCACGTGTGGCACCAGTACACCGTGCTGGTCACCGAGGACGCCGCCGTCTCGCGCGACGAGCTGTCGGAGAAGCTGACGGAGAAGGGTGTCGGCAACGGCACCTACTACCCGAAGGTCGTCTTCGACTACGACTGCTACCGCGACAACCCGGGCGTCATCGCCTCGGATGTCCCGGTGGCCGCCAAGGTCGCCCAGCAGGCGCTGTCGCTTCCGGTGCACCCGAAGCTGACCGAAGCCGAGCTGGAAACCATCGTGTCGTCGGTGCGAGAGGTGCTTGGAGCATGAGCGAGGCCAAGACCAAGGTCCTGCTGGTCGGCACCGGATCGATGGGGTCGCTGCACGCCCGTGTGCTGTCGCAGTCCGACCGGGTCGAGCTCGTCGGCGTCGTCGAGCCGCGTGAGGAAGCGGGCCGTGCGGTCGCCGAGCGCTACGACACCGCGTGGTACCCGGAGATCGATTCACTGTCCGATGTGGACGCCGTGATTCTCGCGTCCGCGACGCACACGCACCACAAGCTGGCCCTGGAGATCCTGAACCAGGGGACCCCGCTGCTGGTCGAGAAGCCGGTCTGCGACGACCTCGCCGCGACCGAGGAGGTCATCGCCCTCTCCGAGAGCCGTGACATCCCGATGATGTGCGGCCTGCTGGAGCGCTACAACCCCGCCGTGATGACGGCGCTGGCCCTGCTCGACGAGCCGGTCCACGTCACCGCGACCCGCCACTCGCCGTACGCCTCGCGCATCAAGACCGGCGTCGGCTGGGACCTGCTGGTGCACGACGTGGACCTCGCGGTGCGCTGCTTCGGCGGCGCCGAGCCGTCGCGGGTGTCCTCGGGCGCGGGCTTCTTCCACCCGGAGTCGGTGCAGGGCGCCGAGGACGTGCTGGAGACGGTGCTGACGTTCCCGCAGGGCGGCATGGCGAACGTGTCCGCCAGCCGCGTCGGCCAGCGCAAGGTTCGGTCCCTGACCATCAACGAGGTCAACCGCCTGGTCGAGGTCGACCTGCTGCGCCGCGACGTGACGATCTACCGCCACATCTCGCACGACGCGGCCGAGGACGGCTTGGGCTACCGCCAGCAGACCGTGATCGAGATTCCGGAACTGGTCTCGGCCCGCGAGCCGCTCGCCACCCAGCTCGACCGGTTCCTCGACCTGATCGCGGGCAAGATCGACGCCGCCGAGGAGCGCGCGTCGATCCTGCCGTCGCACCGGGTTGTCGCGAAGGTGCTGGAGCAGGCGCGCGCCTGATCGCTTGCGGAAAACGGGCCCGGACGCACTGTCCGGGCCCGTTTTCCGTTGCGGGACTAGCTGATCACGTCGTTGATGTGCCACTGGTAGCCGACGACGACCGGTGCCCGGAAGGTGCCTCCTTGTTGATGTCGGTCAGCGTCAGCGCGCTGATCGTCTCCCAGCCGTATCCAAGCGAGGAGATCTGGCCGGTGCTGAACTCGTAGGCTTCGAGGTGTCCGGTCGTATCGATGTAGAGGAACTCCGGCTTGCCGTCGAGGGTGACGTCGGCGACTGTCTGCTCGGTGTTGGCGTGGTAAGTGCGGACGTAGCCTCAGGGTGCGCTGAACGTGCTGGTGCCGTTGATCCCGCCCTGGTTGATGAAGGAATCGGTGCCGTTGAACGTGCCACTGTGCGGGTAGACGATCATCGTGTCGTAGGTCACCGCGACCACGTCGGCGAACTTGTCGGCGTTGATCCGGCCCTGGCCGATCCAGCGCAGGCTGTTCCATCCGTAGTTGATGGTGGTGGCGGGGCGATAGGTGTTGGTGCCGTGGAAGGTTCCGCTGTGCGGATAGACCCGCAGCTCCCCGGTGGCCTGGTGGCGGACCATGATGTCGTGCGCGCCGTCACCGGTCCCGAGTACGGCAGCGGGGCCGACAGGACAACCGCGGCGAACGCGCGAACAACGCGTGAATTCATGACTCTCCCCAGAGTTCCCACATGAAACGGGCCCCGACGCGAACGCTTCGGAGCCCGTTCGAGCCATGCTGGAACTACCCGAGATCCACGACACTTCCATCGAGTTTCACGGTGCCCACCGGTCGGGCCGGAACGCCCGCGACGACGGTGCGCGGCGGCACGTCCTTGGTGACGACCGCGCCCGCCGCGACCACGGACTCGTCGCCGATCGTCACGCCCATCTGCACGGTCGAGTTCGCGCCGAGGAAAACCCGGTCGCCGATCGTGACCGGGGCGCGGTCGACCGTCGGGTACGCCCGGCCGGACACGCAGCGCTTGGCCGAGCTGTGGGTGTAGATCTGCACGCCGCAGCTGATGTCGCAGCCCGCGCCGATGCGCAGTCCGCCCGAGCCGTCGAGGACGGTGAAGGCGCCCACCCAGGTGCCTTCACCGATCTCCGGGTCGCCGGTGATCCAGGCGTGCGGGTTGTAGCGGTTGGGCGGAAAGCCGTGCTGGGCATGGAAATCCGCCTGGCTGCCCTCGGTCACTCGGCCGGTGCGGACGCCGCGACCAGCTCCGACATGCCCTGCTGGACGGTGATCGTCGGCTCCCAGCCGAGGACCTCCTTGGCCCGGGTGATGTCGGCGGCCCGGCGCGAGACGAGGACGTCGCGCGGGTTGAACTGGGGCTCGACGTCGACGCCGACGGCGTCGATGAGGATCTTCGCCAGCTGCGCGATCGAGGTGTCCACGCCGGTGCCGATGTTGATCGGCACGTTGGCCTGCTCGCTCTCCAGCGCCATCACGACCGAGCGGGCCAGGTCGTGCACGTGGATGAAGTCCATCGACTGCTCACCCTTGCCGTCGATGACCGGCGGCCGGCCCGCGCGCAGGCGCTGGATGAAGTGGTTGATGACCGAGGTGTAGTACGCCTCGATCTTCTGGCCGGGGCCGTAGACGTTGAAGAACCGCAGCGCGTTCCAGGACAGGCCCTTCTGGCGCTGGTAGAAGCCCAGCAGATCCTCGCCCGCGCGCTTGCTGATGCAGTACGGCGTCAGCGGGGCCAGCTCGTCGTCCTCGTGCATCGGCAGCCGCTTCGGGTCGCCGTAGACCGACGCGGTCGAGGCGAAGACCAGCCGCTGCACACCCTCGTCCGCCGCCGCGGCGAAGACGTTGTGGTTGCCGGTCATGTTGATGTCGATGCTCTCGTGCGGGTCCGCGATCGACTTGTTGATCGACACGGTGGCGAAGTGGATCGCGTGCGTGCAACCGCGCATGGCCTCGCGGACAGCGCCGCCGTAGCGGACGTCCTTCTCGATGAGCTCGACCTTGCCGGTCGCGACGAGCTCGTTGACCCGGGCGCGGTCGCCGCGGGTCATGTTGTCGTAGAGGCGGATCTTGTAATCGCGCTCGAGCAGCAGCGGGATGACGTGCATGCCGATGAAGCCCGCACCACCGGTGAAGAAAACGGTCTTGTCAGCCATGATCGGGAAGCTCCTACAGATACGTGGTCAGGAAGCGGCGGCGACGACGTCGTGCAGCGTCGCGGCGACGCGCTCCACTTCGTCGTCGGTGAGGTTGGCGTGCATCGGGATGGCCAGGTGCCTGGTGAACAGGTCGGCCGAGACCGGGCAGGTCTCCATGGCGCCGTAGAGCGGCTGCACATGCGAGGCGTAGGTGCCGAAGTTGCACTGCACGCCGCGGGACCGCAGGTCGAGCGCGACGCGGTCGCGGCTGATCGACTCGTCCAGGGTGATGATGTAGGCCTGCCACGGGTGCTCGCGGTCGGCGAGGGTGACCGGGAGGATCACGCCGTCGAGGTCCTTGAGCAGCTCGCCGTAGCGGGCGGCCACGGCCCGGCGGTTCGCGAGGATGGTCGCGAGCCGGTCGAGCTGCACGTTCATGATCGCGGCCTGCACCTCCGACATGCGGTAGTTCCATCCGAGTTCGCGGAAGCTCGGAATCGGCAGCTCGCTGCTGCCCTCCCGGCTGATGGCGGGCTCGATGCCGTAGGTGTGCAGCTTGCGCGCGTGCGCGATGAGCTCGGGGCGATTCGACGTGAGCGCTCCGCCCTCGCCCGCGGTGATGTTCTTGCGGCCGTGGAAGCTGAACGCGGCGATGTCGCCGAAGCTGCCCGCCGCTCGGCCCTTGTAGGTGGCGCCCGCCGCGCAGGCGGCGTCCTCGACGATGAACAGGCCGTGCTTGTCGGCGATCGCCTGCAGCTCGTCGTAGTCGGCGGGCTGGCCCGCGACGTCGACGGCGACGATGCCGGTCGTCTTCGGCGTGATCGCGGCCTCGACGGCGGCCGGGTCGATCGTCCAGATGTCGGGGCGGATGTCGGCGAACACCGGCTTGGCGCCCGCGGTCATCACCGCGTGCCCGGTGGCCGGGAAGGTGTAGTCGGCGACGATGACCTCGTCGCCCGGCTTGGTGCCGAGCACATGCAGCGCCAGGTGCAGCGCGGTGCCGCAGTTGCTGGTCGCGAGCGCGTCGGTGACGCCCGCAACCTCGGCGAACCGCTTTTCGAAGACGCCGCAGGTGGGGCCTGCGCCCGCGAGCCATCCGGACTTGAAGACCTCGGCGACCGCGGCGAGCTCTTCCTCGCCGACGGTGGGCTGGCCGAGGGCGATGCTTTCAGACATACCACTCCCAGGATTGACCGTTCGCGAGTGTATAGCGGTGGACGGGGTGCCTCCGGCCGCCCCGTACCCTCTTGGGTCGTGCGACACATCGTGGTTATTGGCGGCGGCATCCTCGGCCTGGCGACGGCGCGTGAACTGGTCGATCGCGGCCATCGCGTGACTGTCCTCGAGAAGGAAGACCGCTGGGCCGGTCACCAGACGGGACACAACTCCAACGTCGTCCACGCGGGGCTGTACTACGCCCCGGGGTCGTTCAAGGCGAAGATGTCGGTGGCGGGCAACCGCTCGATCGTCGAGTTCGCCCGCGAGCACGGGGTGCCGGTCGACATCTGCGGCAAGCTGGTCGTGGCGATCGACGAGTCCGAACTGCCCGCGCTGAGCGTGCTCGCCCAGCGGGCCGAGGCCAACGGCGTCCCCGCGAAACTGATCTCCCAGGCCGAGGCACGCGACTACGAGCCCGAGGTCGCCTGCGTGTCCGCGCTGCGGGTGGAGAGCACCGGCATCATCGACTTCCCCGCCGTGTGCGCCGCTCTGGTCCGGCTGCTCACCGAGGCGGGCGCCGACCTGCGGCTCTCCACCCCCGCGCTCGGCATTCGCCCGGGCCGCACCGGCGGCATCGAGGTCGCCACCGGCACCGAGGTCCTGCGCGCCGACGCGCTGGTCAACTGCGCGGGCCTGCACAGCGACCGCATCGCGCGCATGGCGGGCCTGACCCCGCGCGCGCAGATCGTGCCCTTCCGCGGTGAGTACTACGAGCTCACCCCGGAGCGCTCCCACCTGGTCCGGGGCCTCATCTACCCGGTCCCGGACGCGTCGCTGCCCTTCCTCGGCGTGCACCTCACCCGGATGCTCGACGGCAGCGTGCACGCGGGCCCCAACGCCGTCCTCGCCTTGCGCCGCGAGGGCTACCGCTGGTCGGATATCTCCCCGGCGGACCTTATGGAGACCGCCCGGTTCCCCGGCATCTGGCGACTGGCGAAGAAGTACGCGTACCCGATCGGCCTGGACGAGGTCCGCCGATCGCTGTCGAAGCGCCGGTTCGCGGCAAGCCTGGCGAAGCTGGTCCCCGCGGTCGGCGAGAACGACATCGTGCGATCGGGCGCGGGCGTGCGGGCACAGGCCCTGCTGCCGGACGGCTCGATGGTCCAGGACTTCCTGATCGAGACCGCCCCCAACCAGGTCCACGTCCTCAACGCTCCATCCCCCGCCGCGACCTGCGCCTTGGAGATCGGCAAGTACATCGCGGACCAGGTGAACTGACGGCCCCGACAAATGGCCGATCCTCTCGCAAGCCGAAACACTGGCTGAAGCAGGGCGATCATGCTCACGGATGGCGAGTCGCCTTCACGTGACCGCGATCCGCGCCGAGGAGGAGCCAGTGGCCTACCAGATCCCGCTCACGATCAAAGACACGCTCGAAAGCATCAATCGCAACGAGCTCGTGCTGCCCGCGATCCAACGAGAGTTGGTATGGGCTCAGGAACCGGAGCGGATGACCCGGTTGTTCGACAGCATTCTCCGGGGCTACCCCATCGGGACATTCCTGTTCTGGAAGGTCACGCCGGAGAAGTCGAAGGAGTTCCACTTCTACGAGTTCATGCTGGGACTGGCATGAACGGAAGCACCGACACAACGATCGGGCCCATATCGCGGAGCCCCGGGCCCTGGTCGCGATCCTCGACGGCCAGCAACAGCTGAGCACGCTGAATATCGGTCTCTACGGCAGTCTGGCCCACCTTCGTGCGGCGCGCGACCTGTAGACGACTGACCGTCGGTGGGGCCCGCGGTGGGCCCCACCACGGATCAGGCGATGGGTTCGATGACGTCGCGGCCCAGGAATGGGCGTAGGGCCTGCGGGACGACCACGGAGCCGTCGGCCTGCTGGTGGTTCTCCAGGATGGCCACGATCCACCGAGTCGTCGCGAGCGTGCCGTTCAGGGTGGCCGCGGTCTGCGGCTTGCCGTTCTCGTCGCGGTAGCGGACGCCGAGGCGGCGGGCCTGGAACGTGGTGCAGTTCGAGGTGGACGTCAGCTCGCGGTACGCCTGCTGAGTGGGGATCCAGGCCTCGCAGTCGAACTTGCGGACGGCACTGGTGCCCAGGTCGCCGGTGGCCGTGTCGATGATCCGGTACGGGACCTCGATCTTGCCCAGCATCTCCCGCTCCCAGTCGAGCAGGCGCTGGTGCTCGGCTTCGGCTTCCTCCGGCTTGCAGTAGGAGAACATCTCCACCTTGTCGAACTGGTGGACGCGGATGATGCCGCGGGTGTCCTTGCCGTAGGAACCCGCTTCCCGGCGGAAGCAGCTCGACCAGCCCGCGTAGCGCTTGGGGCCCGCGGAGAGGTCGAGGATCTCGTCGGCGTGGTAGCCGGCGAGGGCGACCTCCGAGGTGCCGACCAGGTACAGGTCGTCCTCGGCCAGCCGGTAGATCTCGCCGGCGTGCGCGCCCAGGAAGCCGGTGCCCGCCATGATCTCCGGCCGCACCAGGACGGGGGTGATCATCAGCGTGAAGCCCGCGGCCGCGGCCTGGGCGGCGGCCATGTTGAGCAGGGCGAGCTGGAGCTGCGCGCCGACGCCGGTGAGGAAGTAGAACCTGGAGCCGGACACCTTGGCGCCGCGTTCCATGTCGAGCGCGCCCAGGCGGACACCGAGATCGAGGTGGTCGAGCGGCTCGAAGTCGAAGGTGCGGGGCTCGCCGACGTGCTCGACGACCGCGTAGTCGTCCTCGCCGCCGACGGGGGCGGCCGGGTGCACGATGTTGGGCACCGAACGGTGCAGCTCGTCGAAGGTGGCGCCGGCCGACGCCTGCTCGGCTTCGGCGGCCTTGACCTCCGCGGCGAGTTCCTTGCCCTTGGTCAGCAGCGCTTCGCGTTCCTCGCCGCTCGCGCGGCCGACCTGCTTGCCGAAGACCTTCTGCTCGGCGCGCAGGTTGTCGGCGCGGGAGATGGCGGAGCGGCGGCGCTCGTCGGCGGACAGCAGCGTGTCCACGACAGTCGGGTCCTCGCCGCGGGCACGCTGTGAGGCGCGCACGGTCTCCGGGTCTTCACGCAGCAGCTTCGGGTCGATCACCCGGCTGAGCTTAGACGTCTGACCCGTGGAGCTTCGACTGGTATACGACGGCGGGCCCGCTCGTCGCCGAGCGGGCCTGCCGTGGGGACTCTTAGCTGATCACGTCGTTGATGTTCCACCCGTAGCCGACGATGATCGGCTGCCGCAGCACGCCGAAGTCGCGGCCGTACGGGTCCGGGTCCCACGCCCCGGTGTTGGTGTAGACCTGTAGGACGCCGTCGGCCGCGCGCCTGCCGAGGACGTCGACCTTGTTGTCCCGGTTGATGTCGGTCAGCGTGATCGCGTTGATCGTCCCCCAGCCGTAGCCGAGCGCGTAGGCCACGCCCCACGGCTTGCCGGTGTCCGGGTTGATGTCGCCCTCGCCGAGCGACAGGATCGACAGCCAGCCGTCGGCCTGCAGGAACATCAGGTCCGGGTTGCCGTCGTTGTTGAAGTCGCCCATGTTCTGCTCGAGGTCGGTCTCGCCGCCGCTGGCGACGTGTTCCGGCGCGAGGAACGTCGAGGTGCCCGAGTAGGTGCCGCTGTGCCGGTAGACGTAGGTGTCACCGGTGCCCTGACGGCGGGCGACGAGGTCGTCGAAGCCGTTGCCGTCGATGTCGTAGGTGAAGATCAGGTCGTTGATGTTCCAGCCGTAGCCGACGATCACGACCGGCGTCGTCAGCGTCGAGGTGCCGTTGAACGTCCCGCTGTGCGGGTAGACGCGCATGATGCCGTCCGGCGTGATGCCGATGACGTCGGCGACCGCGCGGGGCGCGCCGTTCGCCGGGACGACCTTGCCCTGGCCGATCCAGCGAAGGCCGTTCCAGCCGTAGTTGATCGTGGTCGGCGCGACGTAGGTCAACGTGCCGTTGTAGGTGCCGCTGTGCGGGTAGATCTTGAGCTGCCCGGTGGCCTGGTGGCGGGCCAGGATGTCCTTGGCGCCGTCGCCGGTCAGGTCGCCCGAGCCCGCGCCGCTGCTGCCGGACTGGATCGTGACCCCGCCCTGGGACGCCGGCTTGCGGCCCGCGGCCTTCGGCGGTGTGTAATGCGCCACTCGCTTGGACTTGGCGATGCCCGCCTTCGGCGTCGGAGCCGACGGCGCGGCGCTCGCCTGTGGCGCGACAAGCGTGGCGGCGGCGATCGCGAGCACCGCCCCGATCACGCCCCCCACAAGCCGCCCGCGTCCGCGTTCCCCAGTGTCGAGCATGCGCGATCTCCTAGTTCTCAAAATCCGGTGCCGTCTTCGGCTGTGCGGGTGACCTGCTTGTTCACCCATACGGGAACACATATCGCAGCGATGGCACGTTTTGTTGCACATGGCCGCACGCGTTAGCGCGATCGGACCAGAACAGGTGTCACCGCAAGCGAGACTGATGTAACTCTGCGTGGCTTTCGCTCAACGTCCCCAGTGCGCAGGCGAACAAAGCCCGGCCCTAATCAGCATACCCAAGCCCACTCATACAATCAGTCACCGTCTTGCCACGATCGTACGCATCTGTAACGCCTCCGAGTGAATTACTGACTCGATGTACGACGGAGCGTGCGCCCAGATGGCGGCATGACGAGACCAGCCCGTGACCTTCGGCCACGGGCGTTCACTGAGGGGTGGTCGCGTGGATCTTGTTCGTACCAATAGGGCAGGCGTCTTAAGACGCTCAGCCAAGTCCAGGACCGCCGTGCTGGGCGCCGCGGTCCTCGCCATGATGACCCTGGTCACCGCCTACGACTGGGACGGCCCGACCGATCACGGGTCGCACCGCCACGTCACGCCCGGTCCGGACATCGTGCCCGCCGCCGCCGACCCGACCCTGTCGCGCGCGGGCTGGACCGCCGCGGCCGACAGCGCGCACGGCGGCTACCCGGCGAGCAACGTCCTCGACGGCAACAACGACACCATCTGGCACACGCCGTATGGAACTGGCGCCACCGCTCTTCCGCACACCATCACGCTGGACATGAAGGCGAGCAACGTCGTCTCCGCGCTGCGGTACCAGCCACGACTGGGCACCAACCGCGGCGGCACCATCGGCGGCTATCAGATCCACGTCAGTGCTGACGGCGCCAACTGGGGCAACGCCGTCTCCGCGGGCACCCTCAACGACGACGCGTTCGAGAAGGCCATCCCGTTCCGGCCGACCATCGGCCGGTACATCCGGCTGACGGCGGTCACCGAGGCGGGCAACCGTGGACCGTGGAGCACCGCCGCCGAGATCAACGTCAACGGCATCCCGGCGCCCACGCTTCCGCGCACGGGCTGGACCGCCGCGGCCGATAGCGCGCACGCCGGCTACCCGGCGAGCAACGTTCTCGACGGCAACAACGACACCATCTGGCACACGCCGTACGGAACTGGCGCCACCGCTCTTCCGCACACCATCACGCTGGACATGAAGGCGAGCAACGTCGTCACCGGCCTGCGGTACCAACCGCGACTGGGCACCAATCGCGGCGGCACCATCGGCGGCTACCAAATCCACGTCAGCACCGATGGCGCCACCTGGGGCACCGCGGTCGCGACCGGCACCATGGCCGACAGCGCGGCCGAGAAGTCCATCCCGTTCGCTCCCAAGACAGGCCGCTACGTGCGGCTGACGGCGACCACGGAGGCGGGTAACCGCGGGCCGTGGAGCACGGCCGCCGAGCTCAACATCGTCGGCGCACCCGCGCCGACACTGGACCGGACCGGGTGGACCGTCAAGGCGGACAGCCAGGAGACCCGGGCACCCAACAACCAGGCCTCCAACGTCCTCGACGGTGACAACAACACCCTCTGGAGCACGCGGTACCTCGGCACGGTCGCCCCGCTGCCGCACTACATCACCATCGACATGAAGAAGTCGCAGGCGGTGTCCGGGCTGCGCTACCAGCCGCGGCTGGGCGCCCTGCGCAACGGCACGATCGGCAGCTACCAGGTCCGGGTCAGCGCCGATGGCGTCACCTGGGGCAACCCGGTCGCGTCGGGCGTCTGGGCGGACAACGAGGCCGAGAAGACGGCGACCTTCCCGCCGACGACCGGCCGCTACGTCCGGCTGACCGCGCTGTCGGAAGCGGGCAACCGCGGCCAGTGGAGCAGCGCGGCCGAGCTCAACCTCACCGGCACACCGGCGACACTCAATCCGAAGACCTACGGCTCCTGGGGTTCGACGATCGGGTTCCCGATGGTGCCCGTCGCGGTCTCCCAGCTTCCCAACGGCAAGATCCTGGCGTGGTCGGCCTCCGACCCGTTGATCAGCGGCGGTTCCGGCCTGACCCACACGGCCATGATGGATCCGGCGACCGGAGCGGTCACCCCCCGCGTGGTCAACGAGACCCAGCACGACATGTTCTGCCCGGGCACGGCGACGCTGCCCGACGGCAAGCTCATGATCACCGGTGGTCAGGACAGCACCAAGACCACGATCTACAACCCCGCCGACAACACCTGGAGCGCGGGGACGCCCATGGTCATCCCGCGCGGCTACCAGAGCTCGGTCACGCTCTCGGACGGCCGTGTGTTCACCATCGGCGGCTCCTGGGCGGGAGCCGAGGGCGGCAAGGACGGCGAGGTGTGGTCGCCGACCGAAGGCGCCCGCCACCTGCCCAACGTGCCGGTCAGCTCCATCCTCACCGCTGACCCCGAGGGCGTCTACCGCTCGGACAACCACCCGTGGCTGTTCGCGGCTTCGAACGGCCGGGTGTTCCACGCCGGGCCGAGCAAGCAGATGAACTGGTTCTCGATCGACGGCCCGGGTGCGCGCTCCGACGCCGGGCTGCGTTCCGACGACCGGGACGCGATGAACGGCGACGCGGTCATGTACGACATCGGCAAGATCTTCACCTCGGGCGGCTCGCCCGCGTACGCGAACTCGACGGCGTCCAACCGCACATTCATGATCGACATCAGGAGCGGCGCGACCCCGACGGTCACCAACGGCGCTCCGATGGCGTTCAAGCGGGCCTTCCACAACAGTGTCGTCCTGCCCGACGGCAAGGTCATCGTGACCGGCGGCCAGTCCTACGCCGCGCCGTACTCCGACGCGGGCGCGATCATGCCCGCGGAGGTCTGGGACCCGGCCACCAACACCTTCACCACGTTGGCGTCGATGACCGTGCCGCGGAACTACCACAGCGTCGCGTCCCTGTTGCCCGACGGCCGGGTCTTCACCGCGGGTGGCGGTCTCTGCGGCAGCTGCGGCACGAACCACCCGGACGCACAGGTGTTCAGCCCGCCGTACCTGTTCAACCCGGATGGCACCCCCGCCACCCGGCCGACCATCGTCTCGGCGGGCGCGGCGGTGAACGCGGGCGAGACCCTCGCGGTGTCGACCGATGTCGCGGTGTCGTCGTTCTCGCTGGTCCGCATGGGTACGGTGACCCACAACGTCAACACCGACCAGCGGCGCGTGCCGCTGACGGTGGCGTCGTCCACGGGCACGGCCTACACCCTGTCGATTCCCGCCGACCGCGGCGTGGTGATCCCCGGGTACTACATGCTGTTCGCGATGGACGCCAACGGCGTGCCGAGCGTGTCCAAGGCGGTCCAGGTCATCTGACCCGCTGACGACAAGAGCCCCCAGGCCCATGTCGGCCTGGGGGCTCTGTTGTTGGCGATTGCTTAAGAGATGGCGACGGCGACGATCAAGCCAAGCGCGATGTGCACCGCGGCGACGACGACGCTGGCCGGGGCGAAGCGCTCGAACTCGATGGTGTTGCCGACGTCGAGCTTGGTGACCCATTCCAGGGTCCGCACGGCGAGCACCTGCACGACGATGCCGATCAGGCCGTAGACCACCGACGTGATCAGCCCCGCCGTCAGGTCGCTGGCCGAGAAGAAGATCGCCACGACGATGATCAGCGCCATGCTGAGCATCCCGGACGCGGTGACGATGACCGCGTTCGGCCTGCCGAGGCGAACCAGTTCGGACAGCTTGCCGGGGGTGGTCCAGTCGATCGCGTAGAAGCCGATCAGCATCAGGACCAGGCCGACGATGGCGTAGAGCGCGATGGCGCCGATGCCTTTGCCGAGGTCGGCGCCGAATCCAGCCGGAAGAGCCAACTGCGCAGAGCCTGAAAAGTTCGCCAGTGCGGCGAGTTGACTGGTCACACGTCCTCCATGGGCTTGCATGTCTTGCTGTCGGAAATCATGACTGCGGAATCCGGTGGGGGACGAACGCCGCGCCGTCGTCGGTCACCAGGCCCGCGGTCTCGCGGATGCCGAGGCCAGCCGAGTGGTCGCCGACGATCCACGCGCCGAGCGCGGGACGGTAGCCGTCGAACTCGGGGAGCGGGTCGAACGCCTGGTAGACGAAGCCTTCCCGGCCGTACACGCCGGTCGTCTGGGTCTCATAGCCCGGCGCCACGATCTGGATGTTGGCGCCTTCGCGGCCGAGTTTGGGCTTGCGCACGTACTCGGTGAGCAGCCCGGGGTCGTCAAGGAACGCCGGGAGCAGGTTGGGGTGGCCCGGGTACATCTCCCAGAGCACCGCCAGGATCGCCTTGTTGGACAGGAGCATCTTCCAGAGCGGCTCGACCCACAGGGTGCCGGGCAGCGACTCGACGACCCGCTTGCCGAACTCCTCGTCGACGACCCATTCCCACGGGTAGAGCTTCATCACCGACTTCATCGACACGTCGGCGAGGTCGACGAACCGGCCGAGTTCGGCGTCCCAGCCGATCTCCTCGATGGCCAGGCCGATGGTGTCCAGGCCCGCCTCGGCGGCGGTCTCCTGCAGGTAGGCCGTGGTGATGTGGTCCTCACCGCTGGGGTCGGCCTGCGACCAGGTGAAGTGCACTTCCTTCGACGGGAGCCGGTCGGCGACCTCGGCCCACCGCTCGACCAGCTTCTCGTGGATTGAGTTCCACTGGTCGTCCTCGGGGAAGACCTCGGTCTTCCAGTACCACTGCACGACGGCCGCCTCGAGCAGCGAGGTCGGGGTGTCGGCGTTGTACTCGAGCAGCTTCGCCGGGCCCCGGCCGTCGTAGCGCAGGTCGAACCGGCCGTAGACGTGCGGGTCGTGCCGCTTCCACGACTCGGCGATGTGCGGCCACAGCCACTCGGGCAGGCCGAAGTCGCGGTAGCGCTCGGTCAGCACGACGTGCTCGACCGCGTCCTGGCACATGGAGTGGAGCAGTTCCACGTCGGCCTCGACCGACAGCACGTCGTCGAGTTCGAAGACGTAGTGGACCGACTCGTCCCAGTACGGCCGGGCGCCGCCGACGCCGTCGCGGGCGGGCGTGCCGAACACCAGCCCCTGCGACTCGATCTTCTGTCGCCAGTCCGGGCGTGGCTGCGAGCGCTCACGACGCACTCAGCTGCCCCCGCTCTTCCCGCCGCTGCTGCTGCTGCCGCCGACCCCGAGGCCGCCGCGCGACACCGACTTCCCGGAGGCGGTCCGCACCGGGGTGCGGTCCGACGGCGCCACGTACGAGCCGCCGGTGACCTTCTGGCCGGGTGAGCCGGTGCCGCCGTAGTTGTAGCGGTAGGAGCTGCCGCCGATGAAGATGAAGCCGCCGCTGTGGTAGCCGCCTTGACTGCGGGCGTAGCTCTCGTCGCAGTTGTCGTCGTCGACGACGACACCGTTGCTGTCGGTGCAGGTCGCGGTGACCGGGTCGGGAGTCGAGGAGGCGTAGATCACCGCCACCACGGCGACGACGCCGACGGTCACGCCCGCACCGATGAGGATGCGTTTGCGCTTCTTGCGCTTGCGCTCCGCCGCGGCGTATTCGGCCTCGGCGGTCTCCCGCTCGCGGCGCCGGGCCACCTCGCGGGCGCGCTGGTCGGCCAGGGAAGGCGCGCGCGGCGCGGTCTTCCCTGGTTCCTGGTAGCTCACCGAACCGCGTCTCGCCTCTACCGCCTCCGGAGGCTCCGGCGGCTGGTAAGGCGGTGGCTGCTTTGGCGAGCCGTCGTCGGTCGGCTTGTCGTTGTCAGTCATGAACCACTCCCGGCGCGAACAGTACCGATCCAAGCTCTCCGAGGCGTGCTCAGTCGGATGATTGTCCTCATCGCAACCTCGCGTCCAGCCCTGATCGGTCCCCGGTAGCCGCGCCCCGGACCGGGACACGGCATCATGGAATAGATGTCTGGAAGCAGCGAATGGTTTCGACCAAATGATGCGACGGCGAAGACGCGGCTGTTGATGGCCGGCGCCTTCGCCGGTGCGCTTATTTTGCTGTGCTCGAGCATCCTGTTCTCGTGGCCGGTCGAGGCAGGCCGCAACGACCCGGTGGCCATCGCCCAGGAGGAGCGCCGCAAGGCTTTCGACTCCCCCGCGGGCAGCTGCCTGCAGTGGACACCGCCGGAGGGCGCGGACATGCGCCGGGTCGACTGCGCCCAGTCCCACCTCTTCGAGGTCACCAGCAACGTCGACATCTCCGGCGAGTACCCGGAGAACGCCCCGCCGCCGGACACGGAGAAGTGGCAGGCGATCGCGGTCGCCAAGTGCACGCCGGGCGCGGTCACCTACCTGGGCGGCAACCTCGACCCGTTCGGCAAGTTCAGCGTGAACGCGCTCAAGCCGACGAACGAGCAGTGGAGCGACGGCGACCGCAAGGTCCGCTGCGGCCTGCAGAGCGCGGCCCCGTCCGGCGCGCTGCTCACGGCCGTCGGGTCGGCGGCCCGGCAGGACCAGTCCAAGATCCACGAGCCGGGCACCTGCCTTGCCCTGGTCGGCCAGGAGATCGGCGACCCGGTCCCGTGCGACCAGGTGCACGCCTTCGAGATCGTCGGCAACGTCGACCTGGGTGCCGCGTTCCCCGCCGACTACCCGGCCGTCGAGGCCCAGACCGAGCGCGCCAGCGACCTGTGCGCGGCGGTCACCACGGCGTACACCGGCGGCGCCGACCTCGCGGCCAAGGGCCTCACCCCGTACCCGGACACACTGCGCCCGGAGAGCTGGGCCGCGGGCTCACGCAAGGTCGACTGCCGGGTCGGCGCGAAGCTGCCCGACGGCACTGGTCTGGCCCCGGTCACCGGAAGCGTCCGGGCGGTGCCCGCCACCACGACCCCGCCCGCGTCGCAGCCGCCGCCGGGCGCACCGACACCGTCCGGCGGCTGAGCGGGTGGCCGTGGAGATGTCCCGGCAGCGCTTCGACGAACTGGTCACCGACGCGCTGGACCTGATTCCCCCGGAGTTCGCGGCCGCGATGAACAACGTGGTCGTGCTGGTCGAGGACCGCGACGAGCACGAGCCGACCCTGCTCGGCCTCTACCACGGGATCGCGCTGACCGAGCGCACGTCGATGTACGGCGGGGAGCTGCCCGACCGGATCTTCATCTACCGCGAGGCCATCCTCGACATCTGCGACAACGAGGAGGACGTCGTGGAGGAGGTCGCCATCACCGTGGTGCACGAGATCGCCCACCACTTCGGCGTCGACGACGACCGCCTCCACGAACTCGGCTGGGGTTAAACCACCGACTCGACGACGTCAGCCGCCTTGGCCGCGCCCCCGGCCGCGCGGACCTCGTCGCGGACGGACTTGACCCGTGCGGTGATGTCCGGGTCGGATGTCACGCGCAGGACCGCTGCCCGCAGGGTGTCCGCGGTCGCCTCCTCCATGGGCACGTGCGCGCCGAGGCCGAGTTCGGCCAGGCGGGCGCCGTTCATGAACTGGTCGACGGCCTGTGGGACCGCGACCATCGGCACCCCGAAGTACAGGCCTTCCATGGTCGAGCCCATCCCCGCGTGCGTGACGAAGGCGCTCGCCTTGGCCAGCACGCTCACCTGCGGGACCCACTGGACGACCTCGAAGTTCGCCGGGACCTCGCCCAGCTCGGCCGGGTCGATGGACTTGCCCACCGACAGCAGCACATGCCAGTCGAGCCCGGTGAACGCGCGCACGCATTCCCGGTAGAAGTCCAGGCGGTCGTTGTAAGCCGAGCCAAGGCTGACCAGCAGCACCGGTCGGTCGTCCGGCGCGGTCCACTCGCCGACGCGGGTGTCGACGCTTGGGCCGACGAAGGTGTAGTGGTCGGCGACCATCTCGCCCTTGAGCAGCCACGTGCGCGGAATAGTGACCACGCATCGTTTCGGCAGGTAGATCACCTCGTCGCGGGTGAGGTCGACGCCTTGGGCGGCGGCGAACTCGTCGAACTCGGCGATCAGCGCCGCCATCGCAGGCGTGGGTTCGGCGTCGAGGTCGATGCCGAAGTCCTCGGCCATCCCGTCGTAGGCGACGAAGGTGGGCGAGAGCTGGATCGCCGGGACATTCCACTTCGCGGCGAGGATCGGCGCGTGCCAGGCGCCGATGTCATAGACGATCACGTCCGGGCGGTCGCCCGTGTAGGCGGCTTCGACCTGTGGGGTGACCGCGACCATCTCGTCGTGGAACATCCGCTGCGCGGAGGCCAAGTCGTCGGGCTCGTTGGCGAGTTTCTCGACCGCGGTCGAGAACGTCGACTCGTAGGGCACGACTTCGGCGCCCGCCGCACGGACCTGTGCGGCGAACTCGTCATTGATGGCGAACGTGACCCGGTGGCCGCGGCCGACCAGTTCGGCGACCAGGGCGAGGTTGGGATTGACGTGGCCGTGCGCGGGCACCGCCATGAAAGCCACATGTGGCATGGGAGAACTCCAGGATTCCGCTGGGTGCGAATGGGCAGCACGAGCGCCGCGGGCTCGTGGCCGGGATCAGAGGTAGAAGACCTGGAATGCCATGCCGGAAATGTACAAGCGGGTCTGGACCCGCGCATCCGAATTACTCCGGAGGCGCGGGCCTCAGCCCTTGACGCAGACGATCTGCTTCAGCTTCGCGACGATCTCGACCAGGTCGTCCTGATCCCGCAGAACCTGGTCGATGTCCTTGTAGGCGCCCGGGATCTCGTCGACCACGCCCGAGTCCTTGCGGCACTCGACGCCCTTGGTCTGGGCGATCAGGTCGTCGCGGGTGTAGCGCTGCTTGGCCTTGGTGCGCGACATCCGGCGACCCGCGCCGTGTGACGCCGACTCGAACGAGTCAGCACCTAAACGACAGGGCGCGGAACGGGAGTTGGCCTCGGCGGTTCCCAGGTCGGATTGACGTCAGCACTGGTCGTGCCGTCATCGGCCACGTCGACCCAGATCGCGCGAATCAGCGGGCGGAGCATGTTGCGGCGCTTGTCGGCCGAGAACGTGTGCCACTCGGCCAGGAGGTCAGCGGCGTACGCCAGCGGCGGCATCGGGACGTCATCCTCCGCGATCATGGCGAGGCGCGCTTCTTCCGCCTTCCGATCAGCAAGCAGCTCGTCGCGGGTCAGCGCGAACGCGGCTTCCATCGACTCGTCGGCCGCGAGCATCTGCCGCGTTAGACGGGCGAGTTGCTTGTCGATAGTCAGGATGTCGCGCCGCACAATTTCGGCGTCCGCGCGCGTTCGCCGTGTGAGCGACTGAGTCTGCCGCATCTGGTCGGCGATTTCGTTGATGTCCCGCGCGGTGACGGCAAGGAACTCCATGGTCGCATCCTCGACGACCGCCCAGGAGATCCCGACCGGACGTACGTCACCCACCCGCCGAGCGCGGCCGCATCGGAACGAAATGTAGACGGTGCGGTGGGTTGACGTGTGGCGATGCATGCCCGAGCCGCAGTCTCCGCACTTGACTGCACCGCTGAAGACGTGCGTCGGGTTGACCGTCCTGGGCGGGACTACGCCGCGCGCTACTCGCTCGGCCTTGTAGGCCCGCCAGACCGTGTCGTCGATGATCGGCTCGTGTGTTCCGGCGTCCCAGGTTCGATCAGCGAAAGGCACGTACTGCTCGCGGCCGTCGCTGTGGATGGGTGTGCGCGCGAGTAGTCCGGCACCGAATCCAGCGTCGAGAACGCGTTTGAGGCCGTCCGACTTCCACGCACGGTCGCGCGCGTTGAGCACGCCGCGGATGTTCAGGTCCTTGACGAGAGCGACGAAGCCCTGTCCGGATAGGTACTCGCTGTATGCCCAATGGAGAATCTCGGCCTCGTCGTGCTCGATCTCGTACCGTTCAGGCTCACCCTTCGCGCGGACGCACCGATAACCGTACTTGCGCCCGCCCGTGGCGGGAAGGCCACGGGCGCGGCGGCTTTCGAGAGCCTCCTGCCATCCTTCGCCGATCCTTTCAGATTCGAACGCTGCGACTTCCCCCAGCATGCCGCGCGCGAATTTCCCTGCCGCAGTGGCTGTGTCGACAGGTTCTGTGGCGGATTCGATCCGACCGCCGATCGTTTCGATGCGGTCGGTTGCGACAGCCCAATGTAGACGCCGACGAGAAAGCCGCGACCACCGCCAGAGCACGATGATTTCCGCGTCGCCATTCTCGACGGAGGCCATGGCCTTCTGCACGCCCGCTCGTTTGATCCACGTTCGGCCCGTGATACCGGGATCGGGTATCACCTCGACAACAACGTATCCCATTCGGGCGCAGTATTCGCGACACGCGGTTTCTTGCAGTTCAAGACTGATCGACTCTTCTTTGTGGGTCGATTGCCTCACATAGATAACGGCGCGTGACGGTCGGTCGGTGACGGCCCTCAAGTTCCGCGCACGTGCAAGCGCGGTCATGTGTCCTCCCAGTTAGTCAACCGAGGTGAGCACCCCGTGGCGTTGAACTGGCAGCCTCGGGCGCGAGGCGCCTAGCAGCGCGATGGTCGCTTCCGCTTCGTGGCGCTCTTTCCGCGCGGCCTCACCTACGACCTCGGACTGTCGACGCTCCGCAGCGTGACGCTCGATCCGATCGATTCGAGCGATGACGATCTCCGTGCATCTGATGACAATCGCAGCGAGCCAGCAGGTAGCAGCTACGACCCGTAATGTCCCGAAAACCTCGCTGTTCATCAGACGCACACCGACCCATTCGCCCACAAAGTAGAAAATCGCTGCAAGTGTGAACAAGGACGCAGTGAGCACGATCCGAAACAGTGCCTTCGACATAAGTTAGGCTCTCCTTACGAGATTGATCCACCCAGACTCGCATCACCCCTATCGGTCGTTGAACGGCGAACATTACATGCATTTTTCACCCAGTTTTTTGGTCGTCCCCTGACGCGCGTGCTCGCACTGCTCTCGCTAGCGCATCAACATAGGCCGCCTCGCCGAAAACCTTTCGAATTGACTGCAACATCTCGTATGCGCGTTCAGCGTCAACGGTCGTGATGTCCTCTCCGACGGGTGGCGACACGTTCACGGGCGACTCTTGAGCGGGCGCCGGCCGTCCACCCGCCAGAATCGCCTCGACGCTCCCACCTTGCCACCGCAGCGCGCGCTCCAAGGCCCGGATCGTCGGGCGCCGCATCCCACCGTCCCCACGCTCGATTCGCTGCACGTTCGACGTGCTGCCGCCCAGGAGTGCCGCGAGCGCCGCCTGCGTCAGCCCGACCTCGTCGCGGCGCACCTTGACGGCCGCTGCTACTGCCTGCCAGTCCCCGTCTGGATCAGTCATACAGCTGAGCATGACGACACAGAAGAGCTTTGTCTAGGCGCAATGAAGCGCATCACCGATGTGGGCGAACCTGTAACGACCTGCGTATTTGCTGGACAACATCGGTTCAGAGTGCGCCCAGAGCGCCCAACTCAGCTCATTTAAGCTTGCTTGCTGCGCTTAGTTGCGCTTAGATTCGTCCCATGCCCACCCCAGAGACCCGGATCAACGGCGCGGCGATGCGTGCCATCCGCGAGCGCATGGACCTCACCGTCACCGCGCTCGCGGACGAGGTTGAGGCGATCATGCGCAAGCGCGACGAACAGCCCGTACGACGACGACAGATCAACAAGATCGAATGCGGTACGACCGGCACGACCTGGGCTGTGGCGCGAGCGATCGCATCCGCGCTCCGCGTGCCCGTCGTCGCGATCGTCGCTGACCCGGCTGCTCACGAGCGAGCGTCAGCGTGACCGCATCCACCACGCGCGAGCAGGCCATTGCCGACGCCGGTCGCATCTTCGCCATCGCCCGCGCTGAGCGCGACGCCCTGCCCCCGCGCCTCGCCGCCGAGGCCGCCTACCAGGCCGGTGGTCCGTCGATCGACGAGATCGAGCGCCAGATCCGCGAGATGCGCGGGCTGTCCACCGTCGCGGCCTGAACCCCTTACCCCGCAACAAAGTGGGCCGCCCGATGCAACCGGACGGCCCTGACCACAGGAGAAAGGACCTCTCCCATGCTCACCCCACACC
>NZ_JBOHGC010000048.1:0-28060 GCF_050699995.1 Actinokineospora sp.
TGTGTCCGAGGGGGGACTTGAACCCCCACGCCCGTTAAGGGCACTAGCACCTCAAGCTAGCGCGTCTGCCATTCCGCCACCCGGACTTGCGGTCTCCCGCTGGTGTGTGCACAGAGTATCGGATGGGGTTGCGTGGTCCCAAATCGGGGCCGCCTCACCGCTCCGGTGGTGGTAGGAAAGCGGTGTGACCGAGCATCTGAGCGACACCAGGGACGTGGCTGAGGCCGAGTCGGTGCAGCTGACCAGTGAGTTGATCCGTATCGACACCACCAACACCGGGGATCCCGCGACGGTTGTGGGGGAGCGGGCTGCCGCGGAGTATGTGGCGGAGAAGCTGGCGGAGGTGGGGTTTGACACCACCTACGTCGAGTCGGGGGCCAAGGGGAGAGGCAACGTCTTCGCTCGGTTGGAGGGGGCTGACCCTTCGCGCGGTGCCCTGCTGGTGCACGGGCACCTCGACGCGGTTCCGGCTGATCCGTCCGAGTGGTCGGTTCATCCGCTGTCCGGCGCCGTCCAGGACGACTATGTGTGGGGCCGTGGCGCGGTCGACATGAAGGACATGGTGGCCATGACGCTGGCTACCGCCCGCCGGTTCAAGCGGGATGGGGTGGTGCCGCCTAGGGACATCATTTTTGCCTTTTTGGCTGATGAGGAGGCTGCGGGCGACTATGGCTCGCAGTGGCTGGTGCGGAATCGGCCGGAGCTGTTCGAGGGGGCGACCGAGGCGATCAGTGAGGTGGGCGGGTTCTCGATCACCGTGAAGGACGACGTCCGCGCCTACATGATCGAGACCGCCGAGAAGGGCATCGCCTGGTTGAAGTTGCGGGTGCGGGGGCGCGCGGGGCATGGGTCGATGGTTCATGAGGACAACGCGGTCACGAAGTTGACGCAGGCCGTCGCTCGGCTGGGGACGCACAAGTTTCCGCTGGTGCTGACCGAGTCGGTGCGTGAGTTCCTGGCCGCGATGAGCGAGATCACCGGGATGGAGTTCGACGAGGACGACCTCGAGGGCGCCGTCGGCAAGCTGGGCGCGGTGGCCCGGATGGTGGGGGCGACCATACGCGACACCGCCAATCCGACGATGCTGACGGCAGGCTACAAGGCCAACGTGATCCCCTCGGTGGCCGAGGCCGTTGTGGACTGTCGGGTGCTGCCGGGCCGGGAGGCCGCGTTCGAGCGTGAGCTGGACGAGATCCTCGGGCCCGATGTCGAGCGGGAGTGGGTGGCGAAGCTCCCGGCTGTCGAGACGACCTTCGATGGCGCCCTGGTGGACGCCATGACCGCCTCGATCGTGGCGGAGGACCCAGGCGCGCGGACGGTCCCGTACATGTTGTCCGGTGGGACGGACGCGAAGGCGTTCGACTCGTTGGGGATTCGGTGCTTTGGGTTCGCGCCGCTGCGGCTGCCCGCCGACCTTGACTTCGCCGCACTGTTCCATGGGGTTGACGAGCGGGTTCCGGTGGACGCGCTGAAGTTCGGGACGCGGGTGTTGGATCGGTTCCTGCGGACCTGCTGAGGTCGTGCCAGGATTCGGCGGTGCCCGCCACCACTGAACGCTTCGCCCTGTCCGACGGGGCGAAGCTGTCCATTCAGCGCGCGGGGGAACCCGACGCCGGGGTCACCGTCGTCCTGGCGCACAGCTACGCGATGGACCATCGGGCGTGGCACAAGATCATGGCCACTCTCCCCGACGCGACCGAGCAGCCGGTGCAGGTGGTGGCCTACGACCACCGCGGCCACGGGCAGTCGAGCGCGGCCGACGAGCACACGGCGACCGTCGAGCGGCTCGGTGACGACCTAGCCGAGATGATCGACGGCGCCGTGCCTTCGGGGCGGATCGTGTTGGTGGGGCACGGGATGGGCGGGCTGGTGTCGATGGCTTTGGCCGCTCGCCATGCCGCGTTGTTCGAGGCGCGGGTCGCGGGGTTGGCGCTGCTGTCGACGCCTGCCGGGTGGGTCGCGGAGGCGGCGATCCCGAGTTCGCTGGGCCGGATCGTGCAGGACCTGCGCGCGATTCTCGGGGCGAAGATCGTGGAGCGGGTGGCGCAGCGGATCGACAAGGCGAAGACCATCGGACTGCGGTGGCTGCTGCTCGGCGAGGACCCGGAGGCCGACGACGTGCGGCTGGTCGCGGAGATGATCGCGGCGCACTGGCCGGACACGGTGGCGCTGTTCCGGCCCGCGTTGGATCGGTACGACCAGGAGGCCGCGCTGTCGGTGGCGGCGGGCACACCGGTGGTGGCGATGGTGGGGGATCGGGACCGGGTGGTGCCGGTGTCGCATGTGGAGGCGTTGGCGGGAGCGGTGGCTGACGGGACGGCGGTGGTGTTGCCGGGACTCGGGCACATGCTGCCGCTGGAGGGTGTGGCACAGGTGCTGCCCCGGTTGGTGGGATTGGTGCACGCCGCGTTTCGGCGGTGAGATTCGAGAATGTGGGCCTGCCGTGGCGGGGAGCAGGATCGACTGGGCGGGTAGGGCTGGCAACAAGACGATTCGACTGGGATCACCGCGTGCGGCGGGCGAACAGGTTGGCAGCGCCGGGCGGGCGGTGGGCCCGGGCGGATCGGTGGAAGTTGCGGGCTGGGGAGCCGGGTCGGGCGGCTTGGTAGGTGGCCACGCGAACGGCTTCGCCGAGTCTGGCCCCGTGAACTCGGTCGAGTTGACCGGTGCGCGGACACGGCGGTCGGATCTTGCTGTCGGGTGGGGTGTCGCTCGCGGTTTCCGGTGCGCGTAAACGGTTTGCGGTTCGTGGGTGGGAACCGTGAGGGTGGGGTGGTGACGACGCCGCTGGCCGTGCCTGAGACGGTGAGTCGGCGGGTCATCTTTCTGCTTGCCGTCACCTGTGGTGTGGCGGTGGGGAACATCTACTTCCCGCAGGCGATCACGCCCTTGGTCGCGTCCGGCCTGCCGGGTTCCGGCCTATTCCGCGGCGATGGTGGTGACCGCGGCGCAGGTCGGTTACGCCCTGGGGATCTTCCTGCTGGTGCCGTTGGGTGACCGGTTCGCGCATCGGTCGTTGATCGTCACGCTGTTGGTGGTCACTCACCGGGACGCTGCTGGCCGGGTCCATCGGCGGGATGCTGTTGTCTCGCGCCTTCGCCGGAGTGGTCGGGGAGTGGCTGGGGTGGCGGGCGCCCTACCTGCTGGCCGCCGGACTGGTCCTGACCATGGCGACCGTGTTGGTGTTCGTCGCGCCGCGGACGGTTCCTTCCACGCGGCAGCGGTACGACGTGTTGCTGGGTGAGGCGTTGCGGTTGTTGCGGGCTGAGCGTGAGTTGCGGCGGTCCTGCTTCTGCCAGGCGACGATCTTCGGCGCGTTCACGGCGGTGTGGACCGGGCTCGCGTTGCTGCTGACCGGGCCGACCTACGGCTTGGGTGCGCATGTCGTCGGCGCGTTCGCGCTGGTCAACGCAGCCACGATGTTGTGCACTCCGCTCGCGGGGCGGTGGATTGATCGGCGCGGGCCGGACCCGGTCAACCTCGTCTGCATGCTCGCCGTCCTAGGGTCCGCGGTGGTCCTCGCGGGCGGCACGCCAGGTGGCGCCGCCGGCCTGGTCGCGTTGGTCGTGGGGACGCTGGTTCTCGACGTGGCCATGCAGAGCGGGATGGTCGCCAATCAGGTGCGGATCTTCGCCCTTCGACCCGAGGCGCGCGCCAGGCTTAACACCGCCTACATGACCTGCGCCTTCCTGGGCGGCAGTATTGGCTCCTGGTGGGGTGTTCGCGCCTTCGCCCAGTTCGGCTGGCCGGGTGTGTGCGGGTTGGTGGCGGTGTTCTCCGCTGCCGCTCTGACCCGTCACCTCGTGCGCTGAACCAGGTGGGGCCGCCGCGCGTAACACGAGTCGGAGGTGGTCCCATGCCTGAGTTCATCAACGGTCTTCCGCTGCACGCGTTGGTCGTGCACATCGTGGTCGTGATGGTCCCGCTGTCGGCCCTGGGCGCGGTGGTCATCGCTGTGTGGCCCGCCGCGCGGGCGCGGTTCGGGTGGCTGGTGGTGGCCGGGGCGGCGGTGGCGGCCGCGGCGACGCCGGTGGCGACCGACAGTGGAAAGAAGCTGGAGCGCAGGCTTCCCGAGAACGAACTGATCAACGCCCATGAGCGGCTCGGCGACCTGATGATCTACTTCACGCTGCCGCTGTTCGTGGTCGTCCTCGCACTGATGCTGGCCCACCGGGCCGCCACCCAGGCTGTGCCCGCTTCGTGGAGCAAGGTCGCGGTGATCGCCGCGGCGGTGCTCGCGGTGGGGTTCGGGGTGGCGTCGGGCGTGCACGCCTACCGCGTCGGCGACGCCGGGTCGCGCGCGGTGTGGGACGGGTTCGACCAGCTTCCAGTCAGGTGATGATGCCGGGCTGCGGGTGCGGACGCCGTTTGCGCCGCAGCCAGACTTTGCGGGTGCCGTCGGAGTAGAGCCGCACGTTCGACAGCTCCCATCCGGCGAACTCCGCGTGGATCGCCAGTTGCGTGGCCGCTGTCAGCCGCGACACCGCCGGTGGCAGCCGCAGCGGCCGGTACTCCCAATCGCCTTCGACCACCCCGTCACTCATGGTTCGATCACCTGGACACCTCCTCCGTTGGCGGACGCCACGACCACGCGCCCACTAGCCGGGTCGACGGCCACCGAGTTCGGCTGGCCGACGGTAGGGAACCGGTAACGCTGTTCTGGTTGTTCGCCGGCCACGTCGAAGCCGACCACTTCATTGGTCTCCGTCAGGGTCACCCACGCCAGGTCGCGGCGGGGGTCGAACGCGATCGCGTAGGGACCGCCGGGCACGGGGAAGCGCTGGCGCATCAGCAGTGGGTCCAGGGAGAACGCCAGCAGCGCGCCACCGCGGGTGTCGGTGACGAGGATGCGGCCGAACCGGTCGACGGTGCCGTTGGTGGCGCCCTGCCCGGCACGCAGGCCTTCGCCGACGGTGCCTTTGGCGACGTCGAGTTCGAACACCGCGTTGCGCAGCCGGTCGAGGACGGCGGCGCGGTCGCCGACGGCGTAGACCTGGTCGGCGCTGAGCAGCCCGCCGGTGATCATCCGGGTGCCCGCGCCCTCGAGGACGGCGACGGACTTGCGGTCGCGGACGGCCACGAGGGTGCTGTCGCGGTAGGTGGCGGCGTTGGCCGCGGTGCCGTCGACCGAGGAGGGCGCGACCTCGGCGGCGGGCAGGCTGACTCGCACGACCGTCTTGCCGGTCGACGCCAGTAGCGGGCCGCCCTCAGCGGCCAGTGTCAGCGACTCCGCGGCCGTGGCCAGGTCGACGGTGCGGGGCTCGCTGCTTAGGTTGTCGAGGTCGTAAAGCCGCAGGCCAGGCGGGTTGTCGACGGCGACGGCCAGGGTGCGGGTGCGGTCGTCGACGATCGCGGCGGACACCGCGGACAGCGGCAGAACCGTTCCGGTCGGGGTTGTCGCGGGCGCGGGGGAGTGCGCGGCGGTGGCGGCTACCGGGTTGTCGGACACCATCAGCTCGTCTTGCGGCTGCCCGTTGGACGAGCACCCGGCAAGGGTGGCGATAGCGACGACGGCGGCGCCCAAGCGTCGCGACAAGTTTCCTCCGGTGGCCGAGGGGGTATGGGTCTCACATAAGCATCCCGCACCTTGCCCGGGGAGGCCACGTTCCACACCGACATGTCTCTCACATCCGGACACCGATTCGACACCAAGCTGTAACAACTACGGGGTCCGCTTCGAAGCAGTGGACACGGAGGTATCAATGGCGATAGATCCGGCCCACCTGCCCATCTTCGGCGACCCGCGGCCCAGTGCGGCGCCCGCGGTGGTGCGCGCCGCCCGCGGGCTGTTCATCACCCAGGTCGCGCTGTCCACGATCCACCTGACCGTGGTCTGGGCGCGCAGCGGCCTGGACCTGTCGCTGTATCTCGTGCCGCTCGCGGTGACCGTGTGGCTGGCGGTGAGCATGTCGACGGGCCGTGACTGGGCGCGGGTCGGCGTGGTCATCGTCTCGGGTCTGTCGGTGTTGTTCTCGATCGGGCTGACCTCGTATCCGGTCGATGTCGCGCTGCTGGTCCCGATCGTGGCCGCGGTCGCCGTCGGCACCTACCTGGTCTACCGGCCCGAGTTGCGCGAGTTCTTCGAGCCGGCCGAGGACGACAAGGTCAGGACCCGATGGTGATGATGCCTTCGGGCATGCCGGGCATGCTGAAGCTGAGCCAGATGTTCTTCCAGTCCTTGATCTCGAAGTAGCGGCGCAGTTCGGCGAAGCCGCTGAGCCAGCCCATCCAGGCGTCGTAGGGCGGGTGCTCGAATCCGCTCTGCATGAACGTGATCCGCGTCTTGCCGTCGCTGCCGTCGAGTTCCCAGGTGGACACTCCGGCTTCGCGGAGGTCGATGGCGAGTTTGTGGCCCGGGTCGTAGGCCACGATGGTCCCCGGGTTGTCCTCGACGTCGAACCCGCCCATGGCGAACCGGCCGCCGACGTAGGGCTCCATTTCGCATTTGGCGCCGAACCAGGCGCTGAACTTCTCCGGGTCGACCAGGGCGTCGAACACGTCGGCGGGGTCGGCGGCGATGTCGAACTGGGCGCGCATCTCGGTGGTCGTGAAGTCGCACAGAGCGGTCAGCGGGCGGTTGTCGAGGTGGTCGACCAGGTTGGCGACGGCGAGTGCCCAGAAGGTCTGCAGGGCGGAGCGCTGGGTGGTGTCGGTCGTCATCTCCTCCCAGGTCGGCATGCCTGACTGGGACAGGGTGAGGACGGTCGTATGGTCGGTTTCGGGTTCGAGGGTGATCTCGGTGGTGGTCTCGGCGTCGTCGATGGTCCAGGTGAACCGCAGGGTGGTGTCGTCGGCGTGGAGCAGCCGCTGGCGGGGCTGGTCGCCCGCGGGGGTGTAGCGGCCCCAGAAGGCGTAGGTGTGGGGCAGGTCGACCTCGGTGTGCTCGGCGAGCCAGGTGGTGAGCTCGGCGGGGTCGGTCAGGGCGTGGCGCACGCGGTCGAGGGGAGCCGGGACTCGGACGCTGAAGCTCATGTCAGTCATGGGGTTCTTCCTTCGGGTAGCAGGCCACGACGAGCTTGAAGGCGTCGCCCTCGGCGCCGCCGTAGCGGGTGAACAGGTCGTGCACGGTGTTTTGCAGATCGGCCAGGAACTCCTGGCGGCGTTCGGGCTCGACGCGGATCGCCCCGGACACCCCGATGGACGGTAGTTCGGGGGCGGTGGGGTCGAGCGCCGCGATGTCGGCCTGGACGTCCTCCATCAGGTCGAGGAGGTAGCCGAGGCTGAGTTCGTCGCGCGGTCTCGTCAGGCCGACCTTGCCGACGAGCCGGGGTGAGAGCCAGTAGGAGCGGGCGGTCGCCTGGTAGACGCCTTCGGTGATCCCGCGGACTCGGCGTTCGCTCACCAGGGTGGCCAGGCCGGCGTCGACCAGGCGTTTGACGTGGTAGTAGACCCGTTGCGGGGTCTGGTCGAGGCGGGTGGCGACCTCGGTGCACGAGCGGGGTTCGGCGAGTTGCCGCAGCACTTCGATGCGCTGCGGCTTGAGCAGGGTCTCGGCCTGCTCGATCTGATCCAGATACAGGACTTCTCTCATGGCAAAGTAAGTTTTCACGTAAAAATCCATTTTGTCAATGGAGCCTGCTGTGGCTTTCGAGGGCGCTTCTACAGGGTGCGGAACTTGCCGATCCAGCAGGACAAGCGCCAGACGGCGACGCCGACGGCGAGGGTGATGACCAGGACTGCCGAGGCAGGCAGGTGCGGCAGCAGGGGCAGGAAGACGACGTAGTGGGTCAGGTAGACGTAGAGCGATCCGCCCGCGAGCAGGCCGCTGAGCCGCACGAGGGGGCCGGGGGCCTGGATCCGGGGGACGAACAGGACCAGGAGCAGGCCGCCGACGACGATGGCGTCGCGGATCGGGTCGTCGAAGTAGCCGGGGACGACCAGCAGGGTCACGATCACCGCGGCGACCCGCTGTGACGGTGTGGTGGCGCGTTGCACCAGCCAGCCGAGGACGAACAGCCACAGGACGCCGTGCAGGCTCATGTCGCGGGCGGAGAAGCCGTTGGCGGTGGGGAGGTGCTCCGCGGGCACGCGCGCGATCAACGTCAGGATGAGCATTCCCGCCGCGAGCGCGAAGCCGTTGGTGACGGCGAGGCGGCGGACCGCGGGGACGGCGAAGAGCAGCGCCATGAGCACGAGGATCTGGACGAGGACTTCCACGTACCAGTAGGCGATCGTGCCGGACTGCACGAAGTTGTTGACCAACAACACGTTGGGGATGACGACGTTCTCCGCCTCGATCGACCGCCACGCCAACCACAGCGACGACGGCACGGCGATGCGCGCGGCGGCACGGCCGATACGGCCCGCCATGCGGGTGGGGTCGACGGGGGCGATGGCGAAGCGGGCGAAGCTCCAGCCCGCGATGACGAGCAGCAGGTGCGCGCCGCCCCAGACCTGGGTGAGACCGATGTGGGTGGCGACGATGAGGGTGATCGCGAGCGCGCGCAGGGCGATGTTGGTTTCCAGCGACCGCAGCCTGCGGCGTTTGACGCCGGTGTTCTCGAGGTCGCGGACCGGCATGGTGTGCCAGTCGTCTGGGACGTGGCCCAGGAGGCGTTCGAGGTCGATGGACGCGCGCACGTAGGTCAGGGAGTCGCCGCCGAGGCTGACGAAGGTGGCGTCGTCGGGGATGTCGGCCCGGTTGAGCGCCCGCCGATACACCCCACGAACCGAGTCACCCGAATCGCTCGAACGGCCCCCGCGCAGCCCCCGCCCATCCCCGGGGGGACGGCCCTTGGCCAGTCTATCGGGGTGGGGTGACGGGTGATCTTGGTTTGGGTCGGGGTGTGGATAACTCGGCGGGTGGGGATCGTGGTCGGGGTGGGAGGTGGTGGTCGCGGTGGAGTGTCGGTGTGGGGGTGTAGGGGCGGTGCGGGGGCGGCGGGTGGCGTTTGGGGAGTGGTGGGGCGCCTGGATGGCGGCATAGTCGAGTTTGCCGGTGGCCAGGCGGGGGAGCGTGGCGTACTCGCGGACGTCGATCACGTGGTTCGGGAGGCCGGTGCGGGACCTGACCACGTCCACGGCGGCCGCGGTGTCCTGGCCGTGCGTGAGGGCGAGGATGAGGGTGGCGTCGTCGCCGGTGGTGGCGGCGTGGAAGCTGGCTGCCGACAGGGATTTCTCGATTTCGTCGAGGTCTACGCGTAGGCCGAAGAGTTTGACGAAGCGGCTTTTGCGGCCGATGACTTCATACAGGCCGTCGGATGCGCGCCGGGCGAGGTCGCCGGTGGGGAGGGCGCCGAGGGTGGCGCCGAGGGCCAGATCCGCGGGGGTGCGGGCGTAGCCGAGCATGACGTTGGGGCCGCGGTAGACGAGTTCGCCGTCGGGGCGGATTTCGAAGGAGCCGCCGGGGATGGGCACGCCGATGGCCTCGGGGCGGGTCGCGGCGAGATCCGGGGGCAGGTAGGCCATGCGGGCGGTGGCCTCGGTCTGGCCGTACATGACAAAGAATCGCCAGCCACGCGCGTCGGCGAGCGCGGCGTAGCGGCGGACCTGCGATGGGGCCAGCCTGCCGCCTGCCTGGGTGACGTAGCGCAGGGTCGGCAGGTCCCGCTCGGCGAAGCCCGCTCGGTCGAGCAGGTCGAACGTGTACGGGACGCCGTGCAGGCTGGTGCCGCCGTGGGCGCGGAAGGACTCCCAGAAACACTTGTCGACGACCGAATGGTCGCTGAGCAGCAGCGCCGCCCCACGCGAGAGGTTGCTGTTGATGACCGACAAGCCGTAGCAGTAGTGCATCGGCAGGGTCGTGGCCGCGCGGTCGGTGTCACGGATGTCCAGGTAGGACGCGATCGACTCGGCGTTCGCCTGCAGGTTCGCCGCCGAGAGCCGGACAAGCTTGGGGGAGCCGGTGCTGCCCGAAGTGGACAGCAACAGCACCAGATCCGGGTGCAGGTCGTGCACTGTGCCGTCGCGCCGCTCGCAAAGGCCTGCCGCGGTGTGGACGACATCCGGGTCGTAGACCGCGGTCAGCGCATCCACTTGGGAACCGGTGAGCAACACGGGATGACCACCGTGCAGCGCGGCCAGGTACATGACAAGCGAATCGACGTCGTTGGCCGTTGCGACCAGCACCAGCCTGCGGGTCGTGCCCAGGGTGCCGGCTGTGGACTCGACCCGCTCAGCGAGCTCCCGGTAGGTCAGCGAACCCTCTCGGGAGATGACCGCGACCCGGTCGCCGAAGTCCGCCAGTGCGTGGACAAATGGGACCCCGAGAGCCACGGGCGCGCTGAGCAGCTCCATGGGTGATCCTCGGCGTCGACGGTGAGATACATGCCGAGGTGAGCATAGGCTAACCAACCTTGCTGGTCATCCGTCATTCGCGTCACAGATCACCCGAGGCGGCGCTCCGGATACCCGAGTTCGATATCGCTGACGTCGTCGAGGGCGGCGCGGATCGCGGGTGGCAGTTCCAACTCCTCGGCCATCAGCGAACCCAACAGCTGGCCGGTGTCACGGGCGCCGACCACGGGAGCCACGACGCCCGGCCGGTCACGCACCCAAGCCAGCGCCACGGCCAGCGGCGACGTGCCCAAGCCGTCAGCGGCCGTTGCCACCGCCTGCACGATCCGGCCGGCTCGGTCGGTGCGGTGCTGCTCCACATAGGACGCGTACTTCTCCGACGCTCCACGCGAGTCCGCGGGGGTGCTGGTGCGGTACTTGCCGGTGAGCACGCCCCGGCCCAGCGGCGCCCACGGCAGGATGCCCAACCCGTGGTGCTCGGCGGCCGGTACGACCTCCCGCTCGATCCCGCGCTCCAGCAGCGAGTACTCGACCTGCGTGCTGACCAGGGGCGCGGCCCCGGCGGTGAACGACTGGCGACTCGCGGCCGTCGCGGTCTGCCAGCCGGTGTAGTTCGAGATGCCCGCGTAGCGCACCTTGCCGCTGCGCACGGCCGCGTCGACCGCCGCCAGCGTCTCCTCCAGCGGCACCGTCGCGTCCCACGCGTGCAGCTGCCACAGGTCGACGTGGTCGGTGTCGAGCCGGTTCAGCGACTGCTCCAACGCCGTGAGCAGCGCACCCCTGGACGCGCCGCCGCCAAACGGTCCGTCGGTGCGCCGCGCTACCGCCTTGGTGGCCAGCACGATCGCGTCACGGGGGACCACGTCGTCGATCAGGGCGCCGAGGATGTTCTCGGCCTCACCGTCGGAGTAGACGTCGGCGGTGTCGACCAGTGTCCCGCCCACGTCGACGAACGTGCTCAGCTGGCTGGCGGCTTCGTCCGGCTCGGTGTCCCCGCCCCAGGTCATCGTGCCCAGCGCCATCCGGGACACCCGCAGCCCACTTCGCCCAAGGTGTCTCTGTTCCACTGGCCCGCCTCCCCGGAATCTTTACGCTGGGTCACCATTGGTCATATAACCATGCGGAACAGCGGCAACCCGGGTCGGCCGCCGTCACGGTCCCCATAGATCACTGTTCGCGGGTCCCCTGGCCCCAGCCACTACTCATGGGTAACGTCCCGTGCATGCGACTGGGACTGAACATGGGCTACTGGGGCGCCGGAAACGACGCCGCGAACCTCGAGCTGGCCAAGGAGGCCGACCGGCTGGGCTATTCGGTGGCCTGGGTGGCCGAGGCCTACGGCAGCGACGCGCCGACCGTGCTCGCCTGGGTCGCCGCGCAGACCGAGCAGATCGACATCGGCAGCGCCATCCTGCAGATCCCCGCGCGCCGCCCGACCATGACCGCGATGACCGCGGCCACTCTCGACACCCTCTCCGGCGGCCGGTTCCGCCTGGGCCTGGGCGTGTCCGGGCCGCAGGTCTCCGAAGGCTGGTACGGCGTCAAGTTCGACAAGCCGCTGGGCCGCACCCGCGAGTACGTCGACATCGTGCGCCAGGCGCTGCGCCGCGAGCGCGTCGACTACCAGGGCAAGCACTTCGTGCAGCCGCTGCCCGACGGCCCCGGCAAGCCGCTGAAGCTGACCGTGCACCCGGTGCGCGAGCAGATCCCGATCTACCTGGCCTCGATCGGCCCGAAGAACCTCGAGCTGACCGGCGAGATCGCCGACGGCTGGCTGGCGATCTTCTACTCGCCCGAGCACGGTCGCGAGTCCCTGGAGCTCATCGCGAAGGGCCGGGCCAAGGCGGGCAAGACCCTCGAGGGGTTCGACGTCGTCCCGACCACCCCGATCGTCGTGGGCGAGGACTGGAAGGCCGCCGCGGACACCGTGCGCCCCTACGCCGCGCTCTACGTGGGCGGCATGGGCAGCCGCGAGCAGAACTTCTACAACCAGCTCGCCTGCCGCATGGGCTACGAGGCCGAAGCCGCCGAATGCCAGGACCTCTACCTCGCCAAGGACTACGCCGGCGCGGCCGCGAAGGTGCCGCTGGGCTTCATCGACGATACCGCGCTGCTCGGCCCGAAGGAGCGCATCGCGGCGAAGATGCAGGCCCTGGCGTCGTCGGGGGTCACCACACTGACCGTTTCGCCCATCCTGCAAGATTTGGAGCAAGCCAAGGCGGCCCTGCGCGTCGCCGTAGATGCTCTGGATCTCGCGGGAGTCGGTAGTTGACCTGGTTTCAAGCCATTGTCCTCGGCATCGTCCAAGGTCTGACCGAGTTCCTCCCGATCTCCTCGTCAGCGCACATCCGCATCGTCTCCGAACTGTGGTTCGGGGGCGACGCGGGCGCCTCGTTCACCGCGGTCATCCAGCTCGGCACCGAGGCCGCGGTGATCATCTACTTCGCCAAGGACATCTGGCGGCTGATCAAGGCGTGGTTCCGCGGGCTGCTCAACGCCGCCGCCCGGACCGACCCTGACTACAAGCTCGCCTGGTACGTGATCATCGGGTCGATCCCGATCAGCCTGCTCGGCGTGCTGTTCAAGGACGAGATTCGCAGCGGCCTGCGCAACCTGTGGATCACCGCGATGGTCCTGATGATCTTCGCGGTGATCCTGGCCGTGGCCGACGAGACCGCCAAGCTCAAGCGTGACTCGCTGACCATGAAGGACAGCATCTTCATGGGCCTGGCGCAGGCGATGGCGCTGATCCCCGGGGTGTCTCGCTCGGGCGGGACCCTGACCGCGGGCCTGTTCCTCGGCCTCAACCGGGAATCAGCTGCCACCTACTCGTTTCTGCTGGCGATCCCCGCGGTGTTCGGCGCCGGGATCTTCTCCATCCCCGACGTCCTCGACCGCGGCGGACCCGGTCTGCAGGCCGACATCCCGCAGACCATCGCGGCCACCGCGGTCTCCTTCGTCGTCGGCTACGCCTGCGTCGCCTGGCTGCTGCGCTACGTCTCCAAGCACAGCTACATGGTGTTCGTCTGGTACCGCATCGCCCTGGGCGCGGTGCTGTGCGGCCTGCTCGCCACCGGCGTCGTCGACCCGATCTAGAGCGGCGGTCAGGTCGTGGACGGTCTGCCCGCCGATGCTGACCTTGGTGATGGTCGACTGGACCGGGCGAGCGGGTCCGCCGCCGCGGGCGCGCATTAAGCTCGGGGCGTGGCCACAGTCGTTCTGCTCCGACATGCCCGATCCACCGCCAACGGCTCCGGCGTCCTCGCTGGGCGCTCCGAAGGGGTGCACCTCGACGACACCGGCCGGGCCCAGGCCGACGGGCTTGTCGCCCGCCTCGCCGACGTCCCGCTGCGCGCGATCGTCACCTCGCCGCTGACCCGGTGCGGCGAGACCGTCGCCCCGCTCGCCGCCGCCCGCGAACTCGTCCCCGTCACCGAGGACGCGCTCGCCGAGGTCGACTACGGCTCCTGGACCGGACGCGCGCTCAAGGATCTGTTCTCCGAACCGTTGTGGAAGGTCGTGCAGCAGCACCCGTCCGCCGCGGTGTTCCCCGGCGGCGAAGGGCTGGCCGCGGTGCAGTCCCGCGCGGTGGCCGCGGTCCGCGCGCACGACGCGAAGGTCACCGCCGAGCACGGCGACCACGCCGTCTGGCTGCTGTGCAGCCACGGCGACGTCATCAAGGCCATCCTGGCCGACGCCCTGGCGCAGCACCTCGACTCGTTCCAGCGGATCATGGTCGACCCGTCCTCGGTGTCGGTGGTGCGCTACACCGAGACCCGGCCGTTCGTGCTGCGGATGAACGACCTGGGCAGCGCGCTCACCGGGATCGTCCCGCCGGAGCCCAAGCCCGAGGAGGACGCGGTCGCCTCGGGTGACGCCGTGGTCGGTGGCTCGACCGGCGCCTGATTTTCGTCACGGAACGGACAACGGCGGCGGCCGAGCTGTCATCTCCGTGCCATCATGCGGCCTCCGATCAACGGATCGGCCCGTGAACCAGGAGCGTGGATGACGCACGACCAGCGGCGCCGAGCCCACTGATGGCCCCGGATCAGGCGCCCTCGGTTCGGCCGGGCACGGCCGTGTCGGCCGCCGTGCTGGCGTTCATCCAGGGATCCGCCACCGCGATGACGACGATCTACATGCTGATGGTCGGCATTCTGCGCGACGATTCCGCCGCCCCGGCTGTCGTGGGGCTCGCGGTGCTGCAGGTCATCGGCCTCTACCTGCTGTTCCACGGCGGGATCGTGCTGCTCCAAGGCCGCGGCCGCAAGGCACTGACCAGCGGCAACGCCATGCAGCTCGTCCTGTCGTGCCTCTGGGTCGCGACCGCGACCGAGTTCGGCGGCGACATCGATGTGTATGACCCCGCGGGCGGGCAGACCGTGGTGACCCGCTTCGCCGTGGCGTTCGCGGTGCTGCCGGTCATCAGCCTGATCCAGACCTGGCACCGCGACACCGGGGACTGGCTGCGCACGCACTGACCGATACTGGGCCCGAGCCGAAACGAGGAGCGTGGATGACACAGAACTGGGGAGACGGTCAACCAGGCGGCTACCAGAACTACGGTGGCCTGCCGATGGCGCCGGTGGACACCTCGCAACCGCACGTGCCCAGACCCGGCGTGGTGGTGTCGGCGGCGGTGCTGGCGTTCGTCCAGAGCGGTTTCACCGCGCTCACCGCGCTCACCGCGCTCACGACGCTCGTGATGATCTTCGTGGCGACGCAGCGAACCGGGTCGCAGGGCGTGCTCGCGCAGGGCATCTGGATCACTCAGGCCATCAGCGTGGCCGCGCTGATCTCCGGCGGAGTCCTGCTGCTCACCGGCAAGAACCGCGCGGTGCTGGTGGCGGGCAACGCCCTGCACCTGACGCTCTCCATGCTCTGGATCATCGTCGCCGTGCGGCTCCCCGGTGTCGATCTTGATCCCGAGGATCCCAGCGGCGCCAAGGGAGGCCTCGTCCTCATCGCCGTGGTCTTCAGCGTGCTGCCGGTCATCAGCCTGATCCAGGCGGGCCTGCAAAGTGTCGGCACCTGGCTGCGCTACCAGCGCGGCCGCTACTGAGCCAGCAGCTCGATCTGGGCGAGGGACACGGCGCCCTCGAAGACCAACGCGTAGTGGCGGTACGGGCCCGGCGCCTTCACCTTGAAGGGCCGGGTCTGCCTGCGACACGGGAACTCCTGGTCGGTGCGCTGGTCCAGTTCATCCCAGACGATTCCGTCCATCGACCCGCGCAGCACCCAGTCAGCCGGGTCCGGGCCATCGCCGCCCGACGTGAGCGTGTAGATCAGCACCTCGACCGGGTCCGTCTCGACCTCCACCGGGGCGTCCACAGTGGACTCGGTGCGGGTCGTGTCATCGAAGAGCGGACCCGGCAGCCCCCGGGTGAGGTCGCGCAGCGGCGGACCCGCACCCAACGCCGGGGGAGTGGCGGCAGGGCCGGTGCCCCAGTCCGAGGGTTCCGGGCCCATCTCGAAGTCCAGGCGCGCGCCGTCGGTGAGGACCTCGTGGCTGATGTAGGTGAGCCCGTACGGTTCGCCGTTGACCCGCAGGCTCTGCACATACACGTTCCGTCTGCCGTGGTTCGCCGCGGTGACCACCAACTCGCGCCCGTTCTCCAGCCGCACCACCGCGCGTGGGAACAACGGTGAGCCGATCACGTAGGTCGGGCTGCCCACGCGCAGCGGGTAGAAGCCCAAAGCGCTGAACAGGAACCAGGCCGACATCTCGCCGTTGTCCTCATCGCCCACGTACCCCTGGCCGATCTCGCTGCCCTGGTAGAGCCGGGCCAGCACGTCACGCACCTTCTCCTGGGCGCGTGCCGGGTGGCCTGCCTGGGTGTAGAGGTACGGGATGTGGTGGGCGGGCTGGTTGCTGTGCCCGTACTGCCCCATCCGCACGTCGCGCGCCTCGGTCATCTCATGGATGACCCGCCGGTAGGACCCCGGGTGCTTACCGGTCTCGGGGGTCGCGAAGTACTCGTCGAGCTTCGCCGCCAGCTCGTCCGGGCCGCCGTACAGCTCGGCCAGGCCCGCACCGTCGTGCGGCACGGCGAACGCGGCGGTCCACCCGTTGGTCTCGGTGTAGTCGTGGCCCCAGACCTTCGGGTCGTAAGACGCGGGCGACCACCGCCACCCGTCGGCCGGGCCGCGGCCCTGGAAGAATCCGATACGCGTATCGAAGTGGTGGACATAGTGGCGCGCGCGGTCGAGGAAGTACGCGTGGTTGTCCTCATCGCCCAGGGCGGCGGCGAGGTTGGCGATGCCGTAGTCGTTGACACAGCCCTCCAGCGCCCACGACAGGCCCTCGTGGGTGCTCGTCGGCGTGTAGTGCAGGAAGATCGAACGCTCCAGCCCCTTGCGTCCGACCGACTCGTCCGGCGGTGTCACCGTGGCGTTGCGCAGGGCGGCGGCGTAGGCGTCGCGGACGTCGAAACCGCGCACGCCCTTGAGGTAGGCGTCGGCGAACGCGACGTCGGAGCTGGTGCCGGTCATCAGGTTCGCGTAACCGGGCGAGGACCACCGCGAGACCCACCCGCCGTCGCGGTACTGCTGCAGGAACCCGTCGATCAGCTCACCGCAGCGGGTCGGGGCGAGCAGGGCGTACGCGGGCCAGCAGGTGCGGTAGGTGTCCCAGAAACCGTTGTTGACGAACACCTTCCCGTCGACGATGGCGGGCGGGCTGACCGGGCTGGCGTAGCGCGGGCCGGACGCGGTCTCCTCGTATCCGGAATTCGGATAGAGGAACAGCCGATACAGACACGAGTACAGGGTCGTCAGCTCGTCCTCGCTCGCCCCCTCGACCTCCACCCGGCCCAGCAACTCCGCCCACTGGGCGCGCGCCCGGTCCCGCACCGACTCATAGGTGTCGTCCGGGCCGATCTCCGTCTCGAGGTTGCGGCGCGCCTGCTCGGGGCTGATCAGCGATGTCGCGATGCGCACCGTCAGCACGGTCTCGCCCTCAGCCTCCGGTTCGAACCGCACCAACGCGGTCCGCGCCCACGCCAGTCCCCGCAGCCGGTGCCCGGATTCCAGGACCGGGCGGTCCACGGTGGCGTGCACGAACATCCGGCCCGCCCCGGCGGACAGGCCGGTGCGGACGTCGGAGTGCCCGGTGATCGTCCCGTCCGGCGCGACCCGCACCGCCCCGCCGAGGCCCACGTTGTCCAGCACCAGGTTCGCCTGCCCGGGCGGGAAGGTGAACCGCAGCACCGCCGCGTGGTCGGTGGGCGCCACCTGCGCGCGGATCCCGTTGTCGAACCGCACCTCGTAGCAGTGCGGGCGGGCGATCTCGTGCTCGCGGCGGAACGTCAGCGCCCGCGCCTCCCGCCCGACCTTCGTCTCCCGTGTCGGCATCAGGTGGAAGGTGTGCCGGTCGCCCATCCACGGGCTGGGCTGGTGGCTGATCCCGATCGCCTGCAGCGCGGGCTGGTTCCTCGGGGTCGACCCGCGGTGGTACTCGTAGAACCAGTTCGTCACCGCCGCGTTTGTCACCGGCGTCCAGAAGTTGAACCCGTGCGGCACCGCCGTCGCCGGGAAAGTGTTGCCCCGGGAGAACTCGTTCGACGAGTGCGTTCCGCGGGTGGTGAGCACCCGGTCGACCGGGTCGAGCACCCGCGGCGGCACCGACTCGACGGCGAGGTCGTCGATCCAGCCCGCGAACTCCGCCGGGCCCTGCGGGCCGCGGTAGGCGACGAGGATCCGGGTGATCGTCCGGCCCGCGGCGACCTCACCGAGCCGCACCGAACGGTGGTTCCACTGGTCCGGGAACAGCGCCCGCGACTCGCCCTGCCCCAGCGGGGTCATCGCGAACCCCAGTTGGTCGACCGCGCCCAGCTCACCGAGATAGGTGCCGTCGTCGAACAGCAGGTCCACGGCCACATACGTGCTCGGATAACGCAGATCGCCACCCACCAGCTCAGGGAACACCACGTAGCTGAGCACGGTGTCGGCCACGACCGGGATCTCGGTCCAGAACACCCGGTTCGTCTGGTACCCGACACCCGCCGCAGTGTGCGAACCCTCGTACCGAAGCGCACACGAACCGGTGAATCCGACCCCCGATCGAGCGGCAGGAGCGTCGGCCGGACCGCCCTCGACCCTGGTCCGCAGCGTCGCCCCGTCGGTCACCGCCGCGCCGCGCGCGGACACCTCGACGGTGTCCGACCAGGTCGGGACGGCATCGTCGGGCTCGAACGACGTGCGGAAGGTCATTGATCAAGGGTAGGCCGAAATTCGAGTGGTCGGCGCCACGACGCACCCGGCATGATGGGCACCGGCGGGTGTCGACGAGGAAGCGGCGCCCGCCCACCCATCTCCGACGGTGACCGAGCTCATCCCACCGGCTCGGCGGGTTGCCACCAGCCAGTACCCGACCGGCCCATAAGGTTCGCCCCAACATCGAACTCTGTCGGGGAGACATGCGATGACGTCTGGGGCCGGAGAATCGTTCGTGGCCGATGTCGACCTGGAGGCTTGGCGGCGACCACTTGTCCCCTGGCTCGCGGGCGGTGTGATCGCCCTGGTCGCGGTGATCATCTCCGCGGTCGCCGACGTGATCGGCGTCGGCGTCGCGATCCTCCTCGTCGGCGCCGCCCTGGCCGCACCGGGCGCCAAACTCGGCGCCTACTGCTTCCGCCGCCACCGCCGCGAGTCCCCGCTGCTGATAGACGTCGAAGGCGTGCGGCTGCCCACCGGCCAAGGCCCCGCGTTCCTGCCATGGGACACCCTGCGCCAGGTCGTCGTCGACGGCCCCACCCTGCGCTTCCGGCTCCGCGCGGGCGTCACCCCCGGCACGGCGGGCGTCACCGGCCTGCACCGGCGCGACGCCTGGCCGGTCGCCTCCGGCCCCGGCCTTCCCGTGGACACCCGCCTGTTCACCGGAAGCCGTGACGAGATCCTCGACGCCGTGAACCGCTTCTCCGCCGGCCGCGTCAAGGCTTCGACCGGCTGAACGTTCACCCGCTTGGAGTGATCACACAGCGACATCCCGCCGCTACAGTTCGCGAAGCCCGGCGGAGACCTCCGCAAGGCCGAGACGACGGCTGGAGGTGTGCGGCATGATCGGAACGCGCCGCCGCGTTCGTTCACCGCTGCTCGACCTCGTCCGGCTGCCCTCGGTCCGCCGCCACGGCGCCGGGTCGCCCGACATCGCCATCGGACTCGTCAGCGGCGACAACGACATCACCGCCCTCGCAGGCGTCCTGACCGGCGACGCGCTCTCGGTCAGCCCGCTGTGCCCCATCCTTGCCCGCGGCTGCGCCGAAGCAGGCGCCACACCGGGCGAGTTGTCGGTCATCCTCGGCGAACTGCTCGACGGCCCGGCGAACGTCATCGCCATCGGCACCGGCCTGCTCGACGGCGGCACGCACGAACGGCGAGTCCTCGCCGAGACCCTCGACCGCGCCGCCGAACGCGGCGTCCTCATCGTCGCCGCGGGCGGGCCCGACACGGACCTGACCACCAACTCCTGGGTGCTCCCGGTCTCCTCCTGCGCGGCATCGGGCCGGGTCAGCTGGTTCGTCGACCTCGAAGACGACCCCCGCGGCCTGCTCGCCCCCGGCGAAGACCTCCCCGGCCCCACCGGGCCCGCCTCCGGCAACGGCGTCGCCGCCGCCCTGGTCGCCGGGACCGCTGCCCTGTTGCTGTCGCTTCACCCCCTCGCCGGTGGGCACCGGGTCCGGTCCGCGCTGTCCATCGGCGCCACCAACCCCCGCCGAAGCGGCCCACCCCTGCTCGACGCGACCCGCGCCCACGAACACCTCGGCTTGCTCAACTTCGCCGCCGGGTGATCTCGCGAACGATGTGTGACCGCTCACTCGGGCAGCCGACCCGCCGCACGTGAGCCGTTCGGCGGCTACCTCTCGTGACCAATCGCACGCGTGCGGTACCGCCGTAATGACCATTGCGCGAAAGCGGTCGGCGTGCACTGTGTAATCTCAACCCACGATGGCCACCACCACAGATCCGTCTCCAGACGTGGAAGAGTCCTTGGTCGCAGAGAAGATTGAGCACGCCGAAGCCCCCGCCGCCGCTGAGCCCAGGGGCCCGCTTCCCGTGCGCACGATCGCCCTCGGCACAGCGGGCAGCCTGATGATCCTCATCAGCGCGTTCGGCGCCGCGGGCATCCTTGTCAGCGACCCAGTCCTCGGCCACGGCCCGTTGTCGTGGATCAGATACGGCCACGGCCGCATGCTGGCCACGATCGTGCTCTACCTCGGCTTCGCGCTCGTGGTGTGGGCGTGGATCCGACTCGGCAGGCACCTCCTCGCGGGCCGCGTCGGTTCCCGGCCCGTGCTGATCGCCGCGGCGTGCTGGATGGGGCCGCTACTCATCTCGCCGCCGGTGTTCACCCGCGACGTGTTCTCCTACCTCGCCCAGGGCGCGCTGCCGCTCTACGGCCAGGACCCGTACGCGGTCGGGCCCATCGTGCTGGGCCTGCAGGAACTCGTGCAGAACGTGCACCCGTTCTGGCAGACCACCCCCGCGCCGTACGGGCCGCTGTTCATCCTCATGGCCAAGGGCATCGCCGCGGTCGCCGGGACGAACATGATCCTCGGCGTCATCCTCATGCGCCTGGCCCTGCTCATCGGCCTCGGACTGCTGCTGTGGGCGCTGCCCGGCCTGGTCCGCCACCTCGGCGGCAACCTGCCGACCACCCTGTGGCTGGCCATCGCGGGCCCGATGACCGTCGTGCACCTCGTCGGCGGCCCACACAACGACCTGCTCATGGTCGGCTTCCTCGCCGCGGGCACGCTGTGCGTCCTGGAACGCAAGCACGTCCTGGGAATCCTGCTCGTGACCCTCGGCGCCGCGGTCAAGGCCACCGCCGCCATCGCCCTGCCGTTCCTGGTGTGGGTGTGGGCAGGCCACCTGAACTCGACGTTCTGGAAGAACTTCACCCGCGCCTGCGCCGCCTCGGTGGCGATCTTCGTCGGCGCGTTCGCCGCGACGACGTGGCTCGCCGGGGTCAACCTGGGCTGGTTCAAGGCCCTGCAGGCGCCCGCGATGATCGTCAACTGGCTGTCGATCCCGACCGCGGCGGGCGAGATCGTCCACACGGTCGTCAACGTCGTCATCGACGCGAACAAGAGCTGGTTCGTCAACACCGCGCGCGCGATCGGCGGCCTGTTGTTCTTCGCCATCGCGATCCGCCAGTGGTGGCTCTCGCGGCACGGCGGCTCCGACGCGGTCCGCCGCATGGCGTTCGTCCTGTTCGCCGTGGCCGTCCTGTCCCCGGCCACCCTGCCGTGGTACCTGACGTGGGGCTTCGTGATCGCCGCCGCACTGCCGTGGCAGCGCCGCCAGCTCGCGATCCTGGCCAGCGCCGCGGTGTTCCTGGTGCTGACGTACTCGCCCGCCGGTGAGGACCTGCTCTACAACTGGCCATTCATCGCGGGCGCCATCGCGGTGTCGGTGTTGGCGGGGATCTCGTTGCTGCGCAACGACCCGCTGGGCCTGTTCGGCGAACGCCAGGAACTCGTCACCCTCCCAGCGAAGGTCTGACTCCGCTCTCCGCGAAACGACAGGCTGGGCGCGTGATCACGCGCCTAGCCTCGCTTTCATGCGGATCACCGATAACCTCACGCTGCTGCGTTTCCCCATCGGCCAGGCCTACCTCTGGCGCGACGGCGATGACCTGACCCTGATCGACACCGGCGCGGCGGGCTCAGCCCAGACAATCGCCGACGCCGTCACCGGATTGGGACTCACCACGGCCGCGATCAAGCGGATCGTGCTCACCCATGGCCACAACGACCACACCGGCAGCGCCGCCGAGGTCCGCGCCTGGCACGGCGCCCCCAGTGTTCGCCCACCGCGCCGACGCCCCGATGGTTCGTGGGGAAGCGGGGCCACCGGAGCCGGTGCTGCAGGACTGGGAACGCCCCCTCTACGACTCGATCGTCCCCATCGTGCCCGACGCCGTCCCGTGCCCGGTGGACGTGGAACTCGAGGGCGGGGAGGTCCTGCCGTTCGGCGGGGGCGCGCAGGTGTTGTCGGTGCCCGGGCACACCGATGGCAGCATCGCGTTCTTCCTGTCAGAACACCGAGTCCTGTTCTGCGGCGACACCATCGCCTCCCACGACGGCCAGGTGATCCTCGGCGTGTTCAACTCCGACCCGGACGGGGCGATGGAATCGCTTCGCCTGCAGGCGAAACTCGACGTCGACATCGCCTGCTTCGGCCACGGCGACCCAGTGGTGGGCGACGCCGCGACGACCCTGCGCTCGGTTGCCGCCCCTTAAGGGGCTGGTGACGGCGGCCGCTGCTGCAAATGATAGGGGTGCTTCCCCGCGAACGACGTCAGGAGCCGCGATGTCCCGCCGCCCCCGCTTCGCCCACCTGCACGCCCTCACTGCCCTCAGTTCTCCTGCCACTGGAAACTGATAGCTCAGGACCTTCGAGGTCGTGCCGAGCCTGCCCGCGATGAAGGACTGCGAGTGGTGGTGATCAGACCGGCGAGCAGGACTGCCCGGGAACGCACTTGGTCTTGTAGACCGACGTGTTGCCCAGGGCGTTGACGACCACGAACGGCACGAACTCCGCCGCCGACACCACCCGGGTCCTCGTCCGCCACCCAGGCTGAGATCAACCGTCTGCAGTGGGATGTGGTCTACGACATCGACCGCGGCTACCCGATCATCGCGAACGTGGTGGGATCGGCGGGTACACCAACAACGGGTGGACGGTGAAACTCGCCGATTCCGCCGACGCCAACGGGTACGGGCTGGTACTGGATGGACACCACCCGCCTCGCGCACTGGATCGCCGCGCGCGGGTATTCCGCCTGAGTGCTCAGGCGAGCGCCGGCTCGACCATCGTCAGCGTGCCGTTGTCGGCGTCGAGGACCGCCTCGGTGCCCAACGGCACGGTGAGCTGTCCCGGGCAGTGCCCGAAGCCCAGTTCCCACACCATCGGCACCCCAAGGCTTCCCAACAGGTCCGCCACCACGGGCCGCACGTCGCCGCAGCCCGCCCACGAGCCCAGCGCGATGCCGGAGACCCCGGTGAACCAGCCCGCGCGCAGCAGTTGCGTCAGCATCCGGTCGACCCGGTACGGCTTCTCGGTGACGTCTTCGAGCAGCAGGATCGACCCGTCCGGCGGTGGCGCGAAGCCGGGCGCGCCCAAGGTGCCGACGATCAAGCTCAACGTCCCGCCGACCGTGATGCCCTCGGCGATCCCATGACCCGCGGTCGCGGCGCGCGGGCCGATCAGCTCCAGCACCGACTCCGGCTCGAACAGCGTGGACCGCAAGTGCGCCTGCGCGTCGGTGTCGAACAGGTGGCCCGCGATCATCGGCGAGAACAAGGTCGACAGGTTCAGCGCGACGCCCAGTTCGTCGTGCAGGACGGTGATGTCGCTGGACCCGGCGAACACCTTCGGGCCCGCGGCGGCCATCGCGTCGAGGTCGAGCAGGTCGACCATCCGCTGGCAGCCGTAGCCGCCGCGGGCGCAGAGCACCGCATCGATATCGGGGTCACACCACGCGTTGGCCAAGTCGTTGGCGCGGTCGGCGTCGCGACCGGCCAGGTACGGGAGCGTGGGGTGGCGGTCGAGGACGTGCTTGCCGAGCACGACCCGCAGCCCCCACGACTCCAGCACCGCCACGCCCCGCTCGAGCTGCTCGGGGTCCACCGGACCGGCGGGCGCCACCACGGCGACCGCCGACCCCGGCCTGAGCCTGCCCGGGCGGGCCCGGGTCACCTCCGCAGCTCCAGCACGGGCACACCGGGTGGGGTGAACCCGAAGACCTGCCCGTAGAACGACAGCTCGCCCTCGTGCGCGGCGATGATCGACTCCGCTTTGCGGAACCCGTGCTGCTCACCCTCGAAGGTCAGGTACGCGTGGGGGATGCCGGTGCCGTCGAGTCCGGCGACGAACCGGTTCGCCTGCTCGGGCGGGCACACCTCGTCCTCCAGGCCCTGCAGCAGCAGCACCGGGCCGGCGAGCTTGTCGATGTGGTTGATCGGGGAGCGCTCGGTGTAGCGGTCGATGTGCTCGGGCAGCGACCCGACCAAGCCTTCGAGGTAGCGCGACTCGAAGTCATGGGTCTCACCGCCGCCGCTGGTCCAGCTCGACAGGTCGAGAATCGGGAAGTGGATCGCGCCGCAGGCGTAGGTGTCGACAGTCGTCATCGACGCCGCCGCCGTCCAGCCGCCCGCGCTGCCGCCACGCACGGCCAGCCGCTCCACGTCGGCCATGCCCTCCGCGGCGAGCGCGGCCGCGACGGTCGCGCAGTCCTGGACGTCGACCACACCCCACTGTCCTTTGAGGACTTCGCGGAACTCGCGCCCGTGCCCGGTGGAACCGCCGTGGTTGACCGCGACGACGCCGATGCCGCGGCTGGTGAAGTACGCCAGGCTCAGGCTCAGCACAGGGGAGTGGGCCGAGGTCGGCCCGCCGTGGACGTGGACGACGTACGGGGGCAGCTCACCCTCGGGCGCGGCGAAGTCGGGGTTCGTCGGCGCCATCACGTACGCGGGGATGTCGCGGCCGTCGGCGGCGACGAAGGTGCGCTCGACCGGGCGCGGCAGGTACCGCTCGTCCGGTATCCCGGTCGACGGTTCGGACAACACGGTGAGCTCACCGTTGGACAGGTCGAGCGACACGACCGCCGGTTCGGTCAACGGGCCCGCGGCGACCGCCGTGACGACCCCGTCGACGGCGCTGATGTCGGACGCCCAGCTCGGCAGGTCGGTGTCGATGTCGGTGACCGTGCCGCTGCGCTCGTCGAGCACCGCGAGCCGACCGGCGCGCACCACCACGAACCGGCCGCGGCCCAGCGGAGCGAACCAGCGGTAGCCAAGCATCCACAGGGGGCCGCCGATCTCCTCCTCGCAGGCCGCGAGGTTGACCGCCGTCCCGTCGAGGCCGACGCGGTGCAGGTTCCACCACCCCCGCGGGTCGGTGAGCACCAGCAGCGAGTCCTCGGCTTCCCACTCGACCTGGCACACCGCTTCACCGGGACCGCCCGCGACGACCCGGTGCGGGCCGAACGTGCCGTCCGCGAGGACCTCCGCGACGCACAGCTCGGTGCTGTCCCACGGCATGTCCGGGTGCTCCCAGCCGAGCCACGCCGCGTACCGGCCGTCGGGGCTGGGCTTGGGCGCGGTCATGAAGTGGTGCGACGCGGCGAGCACCTGTGGTTCGCCACCGGCGAGCGGCACGGCGACCAGGTCACGGCCCACGTCGATGGGCCGGTCGCCGGTGACGGTCTCGCGCACGCACCAGACGTGCTCCCCACCCGGACCGGCGATCAAGTCGGCGTAGCGCGCGCCCTGGGGCCGCCGCGGCTCCGGGCTGATCGCCGACGGCTCACCCTTGCCGTGCGTGTCCACGGTGTAGATCCGCTGGTCGTCCCAGTTGGTGAAGGCGACGACGTCGCCGAACACCACATACGGGTTGCCCCCGTACTCATGGACCCGGTTGCGCACGTTCCACGGGGCGGCGACCACATCCCGCGCCCCGGCCCCGTCGTGGCGCACCAAGGCGAGGCGACCGCCGTCGGTCGGCCTGCTCTCGGTCCACCACACACCGGAGGCGTGCGTGCTCGTCCACCCGGGGCGTCGGCCCGACTGCGCCACCACGGCCGCGTCGATCGGCGATGCCCATGTCCCATACGAAGCGATCTTCACCACAGCAATGACACTACCGATCACCGGCGAGGAAGCGGATACCGTGGAGGGGTGACCCTCCCGACGGGGGCATGGCCTGCCGGCCACAACGATGTGCAATAGGGTTTGGGGTGCCATGGCCCGTGTCATCCACGTCTTCCGTCAGCCCGACCGCTTCATCGCAGGCACAGTCGGGCAGCCCGGCGACCGCGTCTTCTACCTGCAAGCCGTCGAGAGCGCCCGCACTGTCAGCGTGACCATCGAGAAACAGCAGGTCGCGGTCCTCGCCGAACGCATCGGCTCACTGCTCGAAGAGGTCCACCGCCGCTTCGGCGCCGAGCTGCCCGGCGACGTCCCCGAAGATCAGGTCGACGCCGATCCGCTGCAGGTGCCCGTCGAGGAGGAGTTCCGGGTCGGCACCATGGGCCTGGGCTGGGACGCCGAGAGCAGCGCCGTCGTCATCGAGCTGCTCGCGGTCACCGAGGGCGAGGTCGACGAGTCGGTGGTCCTCGACGACACCGAGGAAGGCCCCGACGCCGTCCGCGTGTTCCTCTCCCCGCTTGAGGCGCGTGCTTTCGCGGACCGCGCGGGCAAGGTCGTCAACGCGGGTCGCAAACCGTGCCCGCTGTGCGCCGAACCGCTGGACCCGGCCGGGCACGTGTGTCCCCGGCAGAACGGGTACCGCCGCACCGAAGAGGGCTGACCAGCCGTGCGCCCCACCGACCCGGCCGCCGGGGAGTTACTGCTGCACGGCTCGATCGACATCGAGGGCAGGCTCGTCGACGCGTCGAACACCACCCTGTTCTGCGCGGTCGAACTCGACGGTGTCGAGGCGCAGTGCGTGTACAAGCCGGTCGCGGGTGAGCGCCCGCTGTGGGACTTCCCCGACGGCACCCTCGCGGGCCGCGAGGTCGCGTCCTACCTTGTCGCCCGAGCGGCGGGCCTGTCGCTCATCCCGCCCACGCTGTTGCGCGACGGCCCGGTCGGGCCGGGCATGGTGCAGCTGTGGATCGACACCAAGGACGGCGACGACCTCGTCGACGTCCTCCCGCCGCACGAGGTGCCGCCGGGGTGGCGGCCCATCCTGCGCGCCCACGACCGCCGCGGTGAACCCGCCGTCCTGGTGCACTCCGACCACCCCGACGTCGCCCGCCTCGCCGCCCTCGACGTCGTGATCAACAACGCCGACCGCAAGGGCGGCCACGTCCTGCACAGCACCGACGGCGGCGTCTACGGCGTCGACCACGGCATCAGCCTGCACGCAGAGAACAAGCTGCGCACCGTGTTGTGGGGCTGGTCGAGCGAACCCCTGCCCGAGGACGTCCTCGACGCCCTCGCGACCTTGCGCGCCGCCCTCGACGCGGACCTGCCCGAGGCGCTGTCACCGCATCTGACCAAGCGGGAGATCAAGGCGCTGCGCTCCCGGGTGGCCCGGTTGCTGGCCGCCCCGATCTACCCGGCGCCCGACCCGGAACTCCGCCCGATTCCGTGGCCCGCCTTCTAGCGCCGATTGGGTAGTTCGCCCCTATCGCGCCGTACCCGCAAAACTAGGCAGAGCAGGCCAAACACAATCGGGGACGAGCACATCAGGCGAGGTGGAAAATCATGTTAAGACGCTTGGCGTCCACACTGGCGTGGATCGCCGTACTCATGGTCATGGTGGCCGGAACAGCGAGCGCGGCCAACCCGCACTTCCTCAGGGCGGACGCGTCCGGTCCCAACAACGCGGGCAACCTCAGCGTCAGCTTCAAGATCGCGGGCCTCGGCGACAACGAGACCATCACCGTCGTGGCGTCAGCGGACGCCACCGCCGTGTACGCGTGCCAGAACCGGGGCGGGAACTTCCCCGCCGACCCGAAGAAGACCGAGGTCAGCGGCCCGGTCAGCGCCAGCGGTGACTTCACCTCCGGCAAGAACGGTCAAGTCTCCGGGACACTCACGCTGCAGCCGCCGTCCACCAACCTGAACTGCCCGGGCGGGCAGCGACAGGTCATGCTGTCGGTTGTCTACACGAACGTCGCCGTCTCCGGCGGCGGTGACACCGAATCCATTCCGGGCACGTTCTCCCGGACCTTCATCACCATCTAAGGACTTGTCGTGAAATAACCTAGTTTTCGCCCTCGGGGTGTCTAGGGTCTGTGCTATGAGCCTGGTCATGGATTCCCTGTCTCGCCGCTACGACGCGGTCAGGTCGCATCTGACCGAGCGGCAGC
>NZ_JBOHGC010000049.1:0-5180 GCF_050699995.1 Actinokineospora sp.
CCGTGGCCTCAAACGCGACACCATCGCCCACCTCGGCACCCTGGATTTTGTTGCCGCACAAGAGAACGTCGTCTTCCTCGGCCCGGTCGTTATCCACGAGAGCAGCTTGATCTTGATTGGTTCTTGCAGTTCAGGACGTAGTTGCGATCGCAGGAACGTGTTGGGACGGCGTGTTGGAACCCGTTGATGTCAGCGCAGTGCAGCGAGTTCGTCGACGTGGTGTGTGGGGGTGCCGAGGAAGAGGTCGGCCCGTGTCGGGCCGTATCCGATGTTGAGTGTGTCTAGTCGGTAGGTCCACTCGCCGCCGTGTGAGTTGGCGAACCGGTAGTTGACCTGCCAACGCAGCCATTGCCCGCGGGCGAGCCGCTGTGCTGGAGGGCGCCGCCATCTGCGAGGCATGCCGAACGGCGTCACGACGAGTTGGACCCGTAGCAACCCGTCGGTTTCCTGGAGGAGGACCCTGGGGTCCGATGTGGAGTCGGGCAGGCCGTCGTGCGTTACGGACTGAGGCTGGAAATCGTCGTGTTCGTGCATGAGGACGTCGTGGACGAATGGTGGTTGCCTGATCGGCAGTAGGAAGGCTGTCGGGGCCGCGTTCCGACGCGAGGCTTCGGCACCGCCTCGGGAATGTTTGGTCCATGAGGTGCGGACCCACTGGACAACCGTCTCCATGACGCTGATTCTCCGTCACGGTAGTGCGTGGACACCACTGTGTTTCTGCCGGTCGCAACGGCTGTGTGACAGATGGGAGCAGGTCAGGACGGCGACTGATGGCGGGTCCAGCCGCGGCGGGTGAGTTCTCGTCGGAGGTCGAGGTTCTCGCCGTGGGCCTGTTGAAGGGCTTGCCGAAGGGCCTGGAGTTCGTGTCGGTGCTGCTTCTTGAGGTGAGTGATCTGGCTGGTCAGGGCTAGGACAAGGGTGCTTTCTGCGTCCGGCAAGACCGGTTGAGCGGGGACGGGACGGGCTTGGGCGCGCAGGTGCTCGATGCGTCCGCGTAGTTCGGGGTGGTTGTAGAGGAAGGCGTGGGAAACATCGCCTTCGCGCTGGACGGCCTGGAAGGTGACCGGTTCGCCGCGTTTGACGAGTGCGCGGATGGCGTGCTCGGCGGCTGCAGCCTTCGCTGCGGACTTGGCCCTGGCGGCAGCGGTGAGGACGGCGATGCGCTGAGCACGGGCGTCGGTCATGGTTGGGTCCTTTGGTGGCGGGTGAGGTCGAGAGTGAGCGGGACCGGGCCCGCTGGCGCGGTGCCGCAGCCGGCGCCTTGCACTGCCCGGCCTGGGTTGTCCTGCATGGCGGCCAGCAGTCGGGTCAGGGCCGCGTGTTCGGCCCGGCGTTGCGCGAGCCAGACGTTGTCCTCGGGCATGGAACGGCCGTGGCGTTGCTCGAAGGCAGCAGAGTTGCGGGCGATCAACTCCTCGGTCTCGGTCAACTGCCGTTGCAGGGCAGGATGGTGCGACTCGTCGGTCGCGAACACTGAGCAAGTCAGGCAGGCGTTGCCCTTGTCGCAGGATTGAAGCGGTGGCAACAGGCACCAACCGTTGGGGAGGAACCGGTCGGCGCGGTCGAACAGGTGCATGCTGTCGTGGTCCTCGCGGGAGAACTGGACCCGGGTGCCGTCGGCCTTGAGCTTCACCGTGGCCAGGAACGCCTGCTCGGCGTGCTCCTCGCGGGCGGCGATGTAGTGCATCGTCATCGTCGGGGTGGCGTGCCCGGCATAGCGTTGCAGCACGTGGACGGGCAGGCCGAGCTCGGCGAGCCGGGTGAGTTTGGTGTGCCGGAACCGGTGGGTGTGGCTCAGCTTCACCGGCCGGTTCTTGCTGTCGGTGATCTGCACCAGGTCGCTGAACTCGCGCAGCATCCAGTTGTAGGTGCCCGAGGCGTAGGGCTTGTCGCCTCGCCGGTTGCCGGTCCGCTGAACGAACAGGAACCGAGGCGTCAGGTCGGGGAATCGGTCGCGCACCCAGTGTTGTTGCTCTTCAATCACCTCAACGACTTCGCGGTCGACGAGGATGGTGTCCGGCGCGATATCGATCTTGCTTTGGGCGTAGTGGAACCGGGCGATCTGTTCACCCTCGACCGCGTCGAGGGCGCGATCTGGGACCGGGGACAGGCAGTCGAACGCGCAGGTGCGGATCTCGCTGGCGCGACGACCGGTGAGGATCTGCAGCAGGATCATGCGCATCGTCTGCGGATCATCCATGCCGCCGGCCATCAGCTGCTGGCCGTCGCCGCGGGTGATGGGCATCTGCTGGTCGCGGGGCAGCCCGAGCAGGGGCAGCGCGGCCGGGATCTGGGCCAGGGCGTGGTCGTCGACGTAGTGCTCGTCGTTGAACGCCTTGCTGTGCGGAATCCTCGTGACCTGACCGAACCAGCTGGCCGCGTGGACCTCGCTGACCCGGTCCCAGGGCGAGGCGCCCAGGACCGTTCGGGCCTCGCCGCGGTTGGCGGCGATGAACGCGAACAGCTCGGCCACCGCCCGCAGGTCGTCGTTGACCAGGCGCGGGTGCACCGGCTTGCCGAGATGGCGCTGGTCGGTGCCGCCGCGCATCCGGTTGCGCGGGTCGGCCACCCACCGACGAAACGCCGCCGCCTGTTCGGCCGCCTTCGCCGGCTCACCGAGGACTTCGGCTGGGTTCTCGAGGCACTCGGTGAGCCAGGTGTCGAAGCGGTGCAGACATTTCAGCCGCTCCTGGCTCACGGTGGTCCAGCGCAACGTGCCGGCCTCCAACATCGTGCCCAGGCACCACTTCACCGCCGACCGCACCCAGGGTTGCGTGATCTGCCCCGGCGAACAGCCCAAGTTGGCCAGCGGTTCACGGGCCGACAGCGGGATCCGCGGATCGCATCGGGGATGCCAGTAGTCCAGCTCCCACCAGGCTCCCTCGTGACAGCGCACGATCAATGCCTGGCGGGCGAACCGGAACAGCGCCCGCAGTCGGCCGCGGACCCCCTTGTTCGGCAACCTGTGCCAGCGAGTGGCGTAGAACCAGCCCTGCAGCGCCGACGCCGTCTCCCAGTCCATGGCGCGGATCGAGGCGGGGAACGGGTGGCCCTGCCGGATCGCCCAGCGCACGATGTTCGCCAACTGGTTGATCGCCAGCACCGAGGACCGGGTGCCGTCCTGGGCCTGCCAGTGCGCCATCCAAGCCAACTCGGCCGGGAACGGGTCGGGCAGACCGGTCAAGATGATCTTGCCGTCGCGGTTCTCGGTGACCGAGGCCCACTCGGCGATACCGGGGCCGATGATCGGGCCGCGCCAGAGCGACGGCAGCTCCTGCCAGAGCCGACAGAGCGGATCCTCACCACCGGCGGGCCGCAGGTGCGGGCGGTGCTCACGTGTCATCGGACACCCGCCAGGCCGACGCGTAGGACTTCCAGTTCGCGGCCGCCCGCAGCGCCTCGTCCTCGCGGACCCAGCCGTAGAGGTCCAGGGTGGTCTGCACGTGCGCGTGGCCCAGCCGGCGGGAGACCACCCATTCCGGGGTGCCGGCCAGCAGCAGGGCGGTGGCGTGCGAGTGCCGAAACCAGTGCGGGGTCCAGCCGACCGCGCCGATGCCCCGCTTGCGAAGCGCGGCGGTCTTGTCCCGCACCGTGCCCTCACGCAGCGCCGCCAGCAGTGGCGGCCGGTGCAGGTTGACCAGCAGCGGCCAGTCCACCGTGATCGGAATCCCCACCTCGCTCGCGCGGCAGGCCAGGTGGGTCAAGTAGTCGGCGAACAGCCGCTCCAGATCGGCGCCGACATAGATCCGGCGGGGCCGCATCATCTTCACCCGCGCCCCGTTCGGGTTGTCCTCGCGGGGCACGATCTCGATGAACGGGGTGCCGCCGCGGCCCATCACGAAGTCGCTTATCCGTAGGCCCAGCGCCTCACCCAGGCGCATGCCAGTCTCGGCCAGCAGCGCGAACAGCAGCCGGTCGCGCGAATTTCCTTGCCACTCCCCGGTTCCCGGGTCGACCACCGCGCAGCCATCCATAATGGACTGAATCTGCTCGGGCAGCAGCAGCGGGGGCCGACCGTGATGGCGCTGGCGGCGGACACGAACCAGCGAGGACGCCGTCGGTGCGGTCCGCGCGTCCAGGTGCGCCAGCAGACCACGGCCGGGCATCCGGTGGGGCGTGCCGCGCATCAGCCGCCCGGCGACCGGAACGTCGAACACGGCCTGTTGCCAGCGGTAGAACGAGATCACCGCCGCCAGCCGGGCCTCCAACGTCTCCGTCGCGGGCCCAACCTCGAGTTCGGCCAGACGGTGCTCCACGGTGCGCCCGTTGCGCAGCCAGGACAAGAACCCGGACACCGTCGGGACACCGACATCCCGCCACCCCGCGGCCTCGCCACGCTGCTCCAGGAACGTCCACCACTGCGCCAACGAGGTCGCATACCCGCGAACCGTGTTCGGCGACCACAGATACCGATGAGCCTCCAACCACTGCTCGACCGGCTCAACAGTCCGATAGACCTCGTCGATCACCGTCCACGTGCGACGCCCGCCCGAGGGCGTCACTGCCACGCTGTTCGCCACCGCTGCCGTTCCTTCTCGTCGAAGAACTCCCCTGGATAAGAAGGCAACGACGATGCCAAAGGCCTCAAGCGACGATCGTCAATTACACGAAAGAGGGCGTGTCAGCTCCCGTTGATAACGGTTGGAGTCGGCAAGACACACGTCGCGCAAGCGTTGGGGCACATGGCAATCCGCCACGGCGCCGACGTCCGCTTCGCCAAGACCAGCCGCGTCCTGGCCGACCTCGCCGGCGGACACGCCGACGGCACCTGGGGCCGTCGGCTGCGCGAGCTGGCCCGACCACCAGTGCTGATCCTCGACTTATCCCGACTGCGGGGTTATTCCGACAAGTGGGTGGCCGGTGGTGGGAGGCCAGTTCAGGGCCCGCCTCGTGGTTGGGCTGGTGGATGGGGGTTCGGGATAATCACAGGCTTTCGGTGGCGGCCGTTCGGGATCAGCCTTTCCTTGTTGCAGCGAGGTGCTCCTGGAAGGAGAAGGTGACATGGTCAAGACCTCAGGTGCGCTGGTCAACGGTCCGCTGGTGGCGTTCGAGGACGGCTACCGGTGCTACTTGGACCAGTGCGGTTATTCACTCAGGGCGGCCGGCGAGCGCCTGGATCTGCTCGGGCAGCTGAGTCTGTGGCTCGCGAGCCGGGGGTTGTCGGCGACGGAGCTGACACC
>NZ_JBOHGC010000050.1:0-41570 GCF_050699995.1 Actinokineospora sp.
GTCACCGACGGTCCGGTGACACCCCTTCTGCGTTGGAGCGGATGACGGGAATCGAACCCGCATATTCAGCTTGGGAATCTGGCGGAGTCATCGGGAGACCGCTTCTGACCTGGACCGGCCCTCGGTCACGACTGACCGCGATTGCCCGCCGTTGACCAGGGCTTATCGCACGCCAACAGCACGGCTGGCCTCTCCACCCATTCCCCTCCCTGCTCCCCGACACGAAGCCAAAAACACGGACAGCGGCGTCGGGTCAAGGCACGCTTTCCCGCCTTGACGCGGCGTCGGTGGCCGTAGTCACACTCAGCGAGTCGGGGTGGAGGGAACGCTACTGAGCGCGGGAACTGAGCCGCGTCTCGTTGACCTGGTACAGGGCGACGAGGCCGTACTGCGAGTCGACAAATCCCTTGATGTCACCCGTGGGAACAAGGTCAAAGCTGTCGTCAAGCTGCCTCGCCGTTAGCAGGTGCTTGGGCGTTCTGCCTGACCTGTAGACCGGCACTCCATTGTGCGTCCGCTCGGCGTCGTCTGATCCCATGGCTCCACGGTGTCAGCCGCGGGCAGTCGGCAGCATCGCCCGTCTGGCTGACGCTGTGAATCGTGGCGGGTCGCCCGTGGTGGCTCGCGGGACTCGCGCAGCTCCGTGGCTGCGCCGCGCGGCCGTCCGGCCGTGAGCGGAGCGGCAGGCCGGACCGTGCCGCGATGGATGTAGCGCCGGTGCCAGCGTGACAGGCCCACCGAGCGCGCCGCCGCGGGCGGCGCGCCTTGATCCCATAGAGCCAAGTTCGGCAGCGGAGTCGCATGCTAGGTAGCCCATCCCAGTGGATTGACTGTCAACCTAGGTCAATTTGGGACACAATGGCTCGGTGTCGGTGAGAGTGGATGTCCAGGGCCAGCTGATCAGCTGGGCGCGCGAGCGCTCGGGCATCAGCCTGGTTGACCTGCTCCGGCGCTTTCCCAAACTGGAAGAATGGGAAAATGACGTAGCATCGCCCACTCTTAAGCAGCTTGAAGACTATGCGAACGCCACACACACCCCACTTGGGCTGCTATTTCTAGACGAGCCGCCTGATGAGCCATTGCCATTACCTGACTTTAGAACAATAAACAATCAAGAAATTCGGCGACCGAGCGTCGACTTGCTTGACACAATATATGAATGTCAAACTCGGCAAGAATGGTACAGAGACCACGCGCTGGTTACGTATAAAGATCCTGTCGACCTGGTTGGGTCGGCGACTCCGATCGCAAGCCCCGCAAGGGCGGTCAGCTTGATCCGCTCGCTCCTCGATTTCGGTAGCGTCAGGCAGGCGTCTACATGGTCTGAGGCGTTGAGGAGATTGATTGAGCAAGTTGAGAGGCTCGGAATACTTGTAATGGTGAACGGTGTTGTCGGCACCAACACGAGCCGAAAGCTAAATCCTCGGGAGTTTCGAGGATTCGCGTTGGTCGACCGTCTCGCTCCGTTGATCTTTGTGAACGGTGCGGACACGAAAGCCGCTCAAGTATTCACCGTCGTTCACGAGTTGGCACACATAGCCGGGGGCGTTTCTGGTGTTAGCGATTCCTCGCTTGAAGACCAGGTCGCTAATGAAACTGAGCGATGGTGCAACGAGGTTGCTGCTGAACTGTTAGTTCCAGTGATAATGATTCGCGATCAGTACCGCCCGCGGGTCGACCTTACAGATGAACTGGATCGACTTGCCCGGGTGTTCAAGGTTAGCACTCTTGTGATTCTCAGAAGGCTTCGTGACGTAGGATTTGTACCGCAATCCGACTATGGCCGGCTCTACGAAACCGAACTTGCGCGAGTCATGTCCTTTGTCGAGGAACGTAGCGGTTCCGATGGCGGGAATTTCTACGCGACGCAGGCAGTCCGTGTAGGTAGGTTGTTCGCGCGCGAGTTGTTGACGAGTACGTTTGAAGGACGGACCACTTATCGCGAAGCATTCCAGATGCTAGGTGTGCGGAAGATGAGTACGTTCTCGGAGTTCGCGCGTCGACTGGAGGTAAACGCCTAGTGGCATACTTGGTGGACTCCAACATCTTCATAGAAGCGAAAAATCGTTACTATGGTTTCGACTACTGTCCAGCGTTCTGGTCATGGATTGAACAGGCGAACGCGGCTGGTACTGTGCTAAGTGTGGCTAAAGTTCGAGATGAACTATTGGCAGTCCAAGATGAGTTATCCGACTGGGCTAAGGCGAAAGATGACGCATTCTTTCGACCGACAGATAGTCCAGCTACGAAAAGTATGAGCGTTCTCGCAAAATGGGCTGTCACGAACGGCTACTCGCAGGCTTCTCAAGCGGAGTTTCTCGACGCGGCAGACTACTACCTCGTGGCGTATGCCCATGCGCACAAGCATATTGTCGTGACTAATGAGTTGCCCGCGAACGGCAAAAGATCAAGATCCCAAATGCTTGCATTGGACTGAGAGTTCAATACTCGTCAGCTCACGCAATGCTCCGGGCGGAGGGTGCCAGATTCGTTCTTGGGTAAGAGGCTAGGCTGAAGATTCGACTAAGTGTGCAACGACGGTGATTGATGTAACCAAGGCGTCCAATTCCATGTGCGCATATCGAGCGATCTTCGCAGGTTTGTTCGCAAATCCGATGATCGAAACGTCGGCTGCCCTGCTTGCCTCAAAGTCAGACGGCGAGTCGCCAATCATTACGCATTGGGCTGAACTAGAGCCCGCGTTCATGTATGCGCGCTGAATGAGATGGGGGCTGGGCTTAAGCTTGTGGAAGTTTGTGTGCGTACGCGCAGAAATGATGGAAATCAGGTCGCCGATTCTGTGGTTCTCAAGGTAGAGCCTAATGGCATCGGTGGAGTTGTTGCTTACAATTCCCACTTGTCCGCCAGTCGATAGCCAAGTGCGCATAAGTTGCACACTTCCGGGCGTGGGTTCGGCGTGCTTCACTGCGTGGCACTCTTGTTCCGTCAATTGAGTTTCGACGTGCTCGGCCAATTTGCGGCTGCGTGTCATTGCGAATTGGAGGATCTCGAGGGGATCCTGCCAAGGTTTCGAAATTCTGAGGTGTTCGAGAGATCTCAGGTCGATTGACTCGATCAGATGTTCTGCAACGTCAGCTGCTGAGTGCCCGGCAAACACCGAACATATGGGCCCATCGAAATCTAGCAGCAACAGGTCCTTGCTTCTGATCGCGTTCTTGACGGCGGTAATGTCGTCTGCTCGAACGATCATATATTCATCTCTACCGATACGGTCGTCCACATGCTGTTGAACCACGTAAGGGCCTGCTCGACGTACTGGCTGCCGGTGCTGGTGTCGTCGTCGGTGGTGGAGTGGTGGAAGAGGATGGCGTCTTTGCCCATGAGGTCGTAGATCGGCGTAGGTGTCTCACCGAAGGTGAGGACGTGTTCTCGGACTGGGTAGAAGCCGAAGAACGCTTCTTCGTTGTTGACGATATAGAGCTTGAACAGTGGGGCGGCGTGGTGGACGCGCACGGTGGCGGTGGTCTTGTTGACGATGCCGAGTGAGCCCAGTTCGTTGACGGTGTCGGTGATGGCGCCGACATGGCGGTGCATGATCGCGGTTGCGCGGGCTCGGAACTCGGGGCTGTCGCCTAGGTCCTCGACGCGGCAGGGGATCGCTAGGGGCGCCGTGGTGTCCGGGATAAGGATGCGGACGGTGAGGGATTCGGGGCGCAAGCGGCCCGCTCGAATCTTGTCGAGAGGTTCTTGCATGGCTCCGTGCAGGGTTTCGCCGGAGAAGCCTGCGAAGTCCACGGTGACGTGCTCGGCCTCGAAGGCGCGTTCGATGTGGGGGCGTAGACCGACGGGGCGCTCGGTGCGTTCGCGGACGAAGACGCCGCTGCCCTGTCGGGACACGATCAGGCCCTCGTCGCGTAGTTCGCGCAGGGCGTTCTGAACGGTCATGGGTGCCACGTTGTAAGTCTTGGCGAGTTCGTTGCGAGATGGGAGCTTGTCGCCCGCGGTGAACTTCTTGGTCAGGATCGCAGCGCGTAGGGCATTCGCGACCTGCACGTATGGCGGACGTGGGTCGTCCGGGTCCAGCGCCATGTCGCGCTCCTTTCTTGATCGACAGGGTTAACCCTGTCAACCCCAGTGTCGCGCGGTCTCGGAGACCTTGTCTAGCCCGCCTAGTGAGCTAGCTTCCTCAGACGCCTGTTGACATGTCTAGCCAAGCTGGCTACTTTGATACTTGTACGACATGGCTAGTCCGGTTAGACAAGCTCTGGAGGTAGAGATGCCGGTCATTCCGACGCGGTTCGCGGTCGACTTCGGGGAGGTGTTTCCGCTCGGTGCGTTCGTGCTGGGTGTGGAGCCCTCGATGGCGTTCTCCGACAATCCGGCCGCCCCGAAGATGCAGGAGCGGGACAAGGAGACCAACCAGCTCGTCTGGACCGTGCGCGCTCTGGACGCCAACGAGGAAGCCGCCAGGTTCGGTGCCGAGTTCAAGGTGAAGATCGCTGCGGACTACCAGCCGGTTCCGCCGCCGAAGGCCAACGGGTTCCCGTTCGCGGCGGTGGAGTTTGAGCGGCTGACCATCACTCCGTATGCGAACAACAAGGGGCGGATCGCGCACAGCTTCCGGGCTGGCGGGATGCGTGCTCCTGGCGGTGCTCGGGCGGCCAAGCCTGCGGCTACCGCTGAGCAGAAGAACGCCGCGTGATGACGGGGCGGGCGTCTCGGGATGCGGTCGCCCGCTGGAACGTCGCTTACGCCGAGCAGACGGCGGCTTTGTTCGCTGCGTCTCGTCCACAGCCTGTGGATCTCGACGCGATCCGTCGTCTGTCTCGCGCGTACGCGGAGGTCGCGGGTGCCTGGAGGGTGCTTGCGGCAGAGCTGGCAATCCCGCTGTGGGCTCGCCATGCGGCCGTGGTCGCGGCTGAGGAGTTCGAACGTCGCGCGGGCATGGAGGTCCTGCGTGTTCAGCAATCCGAAGGAAGTGGGCAATGAGCGGGCAAGCGTTGCGGTTCACCGCGTCGGGTTCGCCTGGGCATGGGTCGTCTGCCGGTGTTGTGCGGTACGGGCAGGGGCATCCCCCGGCGTTGGTGATCAGCCTGGACACAGTCGACGTGTTGTTGAGTGTTGCGCCGTTTCCTGACGGGCTGGTCGCGATGGCGAACTTCTGCCGGGTGCTGGCACGGGAGTCCGCCCGGTTGGCTGCGGAAATCGACCCTGATGGTGAACCCGCGCCGGTGGAACGGTCGGGTCGGCACTGGATCACCCCTGCCGGACCTGGCCTGGCCGGGCCTGCTCATTGAGTCCGGCACGGCGGCGGGTGCTCCGTTGCTTGGCGGCCCGGGTGCCCGCCGTCGTGCCTCCCACAACAACCAACCGAAGGGAGGATGCGTGGTGGCTACCAGGGTAGAGACCTGGCGCAACCGTGACCCGCTACCGACAACGCTGCTCAGGGCTCGGGAGTACTTGTGGCGGGCCCCGGCGTTCGACGCTCCGCGGGAAGAGTGGATCGCCTACCACGAATACAGGGCTGAGGTCTTCCGTCACGTGGCGAAGATCGACACCCGGCACCGGTACGAAGCCGGGGCGGAAGCCTGGCTGGCCAAGGACAAGGTGGCGAAGTTGCGGGGTCGCGGGGAGGCCGATCCGACGCTCATCACGTGACCCGATAAGTCCATTTGGAAAAAACAAACGCGCTTGGGTGGTGCGGCGATGACGCACGCCCATGTTGCGGTGCAAGCAAACCATGCGCACAGAAGCGGACCCGGCTACCAACCTTTCCCGCTTCTGTGCTGTCCACACCAGACATCGGAGTAGACAGTGAACACGCTAGTACATCCACAGAACGTCTTGCTAGTGCAGGGCCACACCTCGACGGTCGGGGGTGGGCTCTGATGGGACGCAAGGAATCCCGGTGGGTTGACCCGGCGCCGTTGGAGATCGCTCGGCCTCGGCTGCCGTGGTGGACGTTGTTGCCGAACTGGGTGAAGCTCGCTATTGCGCCGATCGTGCTGGTTGGCATGGTCGGCTGGGGCCTCGTTCACCTGGGCAAACTTGTCCACCGATTCCCGCTCACCCTCGTGGTCCTGGCCGCTGGCTGGTGGTCGTACTCCGGGTTCGGGCCATGGTGGTTCGCCGCTGGCCTCGCGATCCTGTTCATGCTGCTGGGCGTGTGGCGGTGGCTGCACGAACCCTCATTCGAGCGGTTCGCCATGCCACAGATCCGCACCGAGTACCGGCGCTGCATGATCTACACCTGGCAATGGCGCACCGTCATGCGCCTCGCCGACTTGGTGAAAGACAAGCGCGGCAAGGAATACCGGCCGCGCCTGGGCCGTGTCCGCTCCGATGGGTGGCGCGACCGGGTTCGGGTGCGCATGGTCAAGGGGCAAGCACCCGAGCAATGGGAGCTGCACGCCTCCGGCCTGGCGCACTCCTTCCACGCGCACTCCTGCCGAGTCCGGGTGTTGAAGCCCGGGCGGCTCGAACTCGACTTCGTGCACTCCGACCCATTGGCCGCACCGATCACGCTGCCCGAACGGGCGAAGGAATCCGCGGTCGATTTGAAGCGAGTAGTGATCGGGCGGACCGAGTCAGGTAGGCCGTGGCGGCTGCGGCTGCTCGGGACGCACGTGATGGCGGTTGGTGTCTCGGGTGCGGGCAAGGGGTCGGTCCTGTGGTCGGTCATCAACGCCCTGGCACCCGCGATCAAGTCCGGGGCGGTGCGCCTCTACGGCATCGATCCGAAGGGCGGGATGGAGCTGGGGCAGGCACCGGAGGTGTTCCAAGGGGTCGTGTTCGACAACGGCGAGGCAGCCGTGACCATGCTCGAAGAGATCGCCGCTGAGGTGAAGCGCCGCGCCGAGTCCTACCGGGGCCTGCGGCGCACATGGACGGCGGAGACCGGTGACCCGTTCCTGCTGCTCGTGATTGACGAGCTGGCCGACGTCGTGGCCTACCAAACCGACAAGGGGCTGCGGGAACGAGCGGCGCGGGCGTTGCAGGCGATCACGTCGCAGGGGCGGGCACCGGGTGTGTGCGTGCTCGGGTTGTTGCAGGACCCGCGCAAGGAAATCGTGCCGTTCCGGCACCTGTTCTCCACCCGCGTCGCCATGCGCCTGGACGAACCCGCCCAGGTCGACATGGTCCTCGGCGACGGTGTCCGCCAACGGGGCGCGGCGGCGCACGAGATAAGCGAGCACGTTCCCGGTGTCGCCTGGATCAAGGAGAACGGGAAGCGGGAACCGGTTCGGGCTCGGGCGTTCCATGTCACCGATGACGACCTGGCCCAACTCGTCGGCTACGTCACCGGGCGCGGCGAGATCGGTGCGGTTGTGCCGTTCACGGTCGGGGGTGCGGCGGCATGAGCACCCTCATCGCCTCTCTCGACACCTTTCGTGCGCACCTCGCCCGGCACCCCGAACTGCCGGACCTGGTTTCGGTTCAGCTGCAGGATTCGTACTTCGGGGACCACGTCCGCGGGCAGCTCGACGGCGCCAACCTCGCCCGCGTCGCAACCAAGCTCCTGGCGTGGGCCGACACGCTGCACGGGTACACCGCGCACGCCTGGCGTGTTCCGGACGGCGGATCGGTCCACGTCGACGTCATCGGCAACCTCAGCGGTGCATGTGTTCTCCGCGTGTTCGCGGGCGTGTCCTATGACCCCGATGTGTTCCCCGATCTGGAACCGGACGGCAGGCAAAGCGTCGGTGTGTCCACCCTGCGGGCCTGGGTCGCGAACGGTGCGGGGGTGGCGGCATGAGTACCGCTGTCACCTCGGCACCGGCCGGGACTCGGGCTGAACGGATGCGTCAGCCACTCGCGCTCGACGTGGTCACCGCGACGGCGGAGAAGTACGGGGTGTGCGTCCGGCCGTTCACGATGGAAGTCGGGGACCTCGACACCGGCGAACTCCGACACGTCGCCGTCCCCTGCGGATCGACCGTGGAATCGGTGTGTGGACCGTGCGCGCGGAAAGCTCGTGCCCTGCGCATGGTCCAGTGCCGCGAGGGCTGGCACATGACCGAGGAACCGGACTTCACCACGGAACCGCCCAGTGCCGATCAGACAGAGCTGATGGCGTTCCGCGCTGACCTCGTGGCCGCGTATCGGGAGGCTGTCGATGAGGGCCAGGCGGGCGACGCCGACGAGCTCCGCGACGAGATCCACTCGGTTGACGACGAACTACGCGGGCTCGGGGTTCGGGGTCGGCTGCCCTCCCCTGATGCGGTGGGTAAGCGGGCTCCGAAGCGGTCCACCAAGCGGCGCCAGGACGCGCCGAACCTGCCTCGGCGGAAGGTGGAGAAGCGCACCGTGGGCAGGCAGTATGCGGGCGGGTTCCGGCCCTCGATGTTCGTGACGCTGACCTGCGACTCCTACGGTCCGGTCCGCGGGGACGGGACACCGGTGGACTTCGCCACCTATGACTATCGGCGGGCGGCTCGCGACGCGGTGCACTTCGCCTCCCTGATCGACCGGTGGTGGCAGAACCTCCGCCGCGTCGTCGGCTGGGACGTGCAGTACTTCGCCACCGTCGAACCACAGAAACGCGCCGCCCCGCACCTGCACACCGCGATCCGCGGCTCCATCCCGCACGAAGTGCTGCGACAGGTCACGGCAGCCACCTATCTGCAGGTGTGGTGGCCCCCGCATGACGAACTCCGCTATCCGGGCAGCGTGGTCCCGGTCTGGGACGGCGAACAGTTCGTCGACCCGACCACTCGGCAACCGTTGAGCACCTGGGCGGACGCCGTGGAAGACCTCGACGCACCCGCGCACGTGTCGACCTTCGGGGCGCAGGTGCACTCGAAGGGCATCCTCGGCGGCACCGAACAGGCCGGTCGGCACATCGGGTACCTGACCAAGTACCTGATGAAGTCGACCGGTGAGGTGATCGAGTCCGCGGGTGATCGGCAGCGAGAGCACCATGATCGGCTCCACGACGAACTGTCGGTGACTCCGTGTTCGCCGCGCTGCGCGGTCTGGTTGCTCTACGGGGTTCAGCCGCTCGGGGTGTCCAGCCGGACCACTCCCGGCCACTGCAAGGCCCGGGCACACCGCCGCTCCACGCTCGGGCTGCCCGGTCGGCGGGTGCTGGTCTCGCGGAAGTGGTCCGGGAAGACGCTGGCCGATCACCGGGCCGACCGCAAGGCCTTCGTGGTCCAGGCCCTCGCCGAGTGGCGGGTTGACCTGCTGGAATCCGGCGTCTCGCACACGATGACGGCAAAGGCGTATCGCCTGGTGCGGGCAGTCCTGAACACAGCGGTGGACGAAGATCGGATCTTGGCGCGGAATCCCTGCCGGGTGAAGGGCGCTGACCAGGAGTCGCCCGCTGAGCGCCCGGTGCTGGCAGTTGCTCAGGTCTTCGACCTTGCCCGTCGGATGCCGCTTCCGCGATACCGGGCGCTCATCCTCGTCACCGCGTTCTGCACGCTGCGGTGGGGTGAGGTGTCCGCTCTGCGTCGCTGTGACGTGGCTGAGGACGGAAGCTGGGTTCGGGTGACTCAGGCGTACACGGAGGTCGCCGGACGCGGCCTGGTCGTCGGCCTGCCCAAATCGAAGGCAGGCGTCCGGACGCTGGCGGTCCCTATGGCCATCCGGGCTGAGCTGGTGAACCACCTCGGCGAGTTCGTGAAGCCCGAGCCTGACGCACTGCTGTTCACCGGTGAGAAGGGCGGGGCGCTGCGGCGGTCGAACTTCAGTCAGCGGGTGAAGTGGACCGAACTTGTGACCAAGATGGGGCTCAAGGGCCTGCATTTCCATGACCTCCGCCACGCCGGAAACATCTTGGCGGCTCAGGCCGGATCGAGCACCAAGGATCTGATGCAGCGCATGGGGCACGACGACATGCGGGCGGCCCTGATCTACCAGCGGGCGACGAGCGCGGCGGACAAGGCGATAGCCGATCGGCTCTCGGAACTGATCGACAAGCACCGTGACCAGGACGAGGACCAGGACGAGGACGAAGAGGACCAGGCGAGCTAACAGCACGTGGACAGCACGAGGGGTCCTCAGGCAAGCAGAAGGGGTGTCACCGATGATCCGGTGACACCCCTTCTGACGTGCTGGTACTTCCGTTGAGCGGATGACGGGAATCGAACCCGCATATTCAGCTTGGGAAGCTGATGTTCTACCACTGAACTACATCCGCAGTGATCGACAGAATACACGGAACCGGCCCCGAGGCTCCAACAGGGCGCTTCGGCCTAAGGGCAAGATCAGGGCTTGGACCAGGGTTCGTGCCGGATGTCGGGAGCAGCGGCCGGCCCAACACTGTGCGCATGCGCTTATCCCGGTCACGATGACCCTTCTCTCCCTGCTCGTGGTCGCGGTCTCCGCTCACTACCTGGGCTTCGACCCGGACACCTACTTCGAGAAGCAGCGGGACGTCTTCGCGCGGCGGGAGTTCTGGCTCGGCCTCCATGTCGCGGGCGCGTTGGTCGCGTTGGCGGTTGGGCCGTGGCAGTTCATGCGGCGGCGGCGGCGGCGGGCGCCTGTACGTCGCGGGGGTGTTCGTCGGGGGTGTGGGCGGTCTGGCGTTGTCGACGACTGCGCACGGCGGGATGGTGTCGTCGCTTGGGTTCGCGACGCTGGCGGTGGCTTGGGTGGCGACGACGGCGACCGGGTTGGTGATGGTCCGCTCCGGCCGGATCGCCGAACACCGCAAGTGGATGGTGCGCAGCTTCGCCCTGACGTTCGCGGCCGTCACGTTGCGACTGGAGCTGGGTCTTTACGGCTTCCTTGAGATCGACATCCCGTTCGAAGTCGCCTACGCGGCCATTGCCTGGCTGTGCTGGGCGCCCAATCTGCTTGTGGCCTGGCTGCTCACCCGGACGGACCAACTAGGGTGGGTGCGTGCTGCTGAGCGACCGTGACCTGTGCAAAGAACTCGATTCCGGACGACTGGGGATCGAGCCATTCGAGCCGCTGATGGTTCAGCCGTCGAGCGTGGACGTGCGGTTGGACCGGTTCTTCCGGGTCTTCAACAACACCAAGTACACCCACATCGACCCCCGCCAGCAGCAGGACGAGCTGACGTCGCTGGTCGAGGCCGACGGTGACGAGCCGTTCGTGCTGCACCCCGGCGAGTTCGTCCTCGGCTCCACCTACGAGCGCGTCACGCTGCCCGACGACCTGGCGGGCAGGCTCGAAGGCAAGTCGTCGCTCGGGCGGCTCGGGCTGCTGACCCACTCGACCGCCGGGTTCATCGACCCGGGCTTCACCGGCCACATCACCCTTGAGCTGTCCAACGTCGCCAACCTGCCGATCACCCTGTGGCCGGGCATGAAGATCGGGCAGCTCTGCCTGTTCCGCCTGACCTCGCCGTCGGAGCACCCGTACGGCTCGGAGAAGGCGGGCTCGCGCTACCAGGGACAACGCGGCCCGACGCCGTCGCGCGCGTACCTGAACTTCCACCGGGTCGACACCAACCGCTGACTCATCTCGGCAGGGCCACCGCGTCGGGACGCTCACCGCGAACCGGTGTCAGCCCGACCGCGACCAGCGGGAACACCGCCGCCGCGATCAGCGCGAGCGGCCACCCGATCGCCGTGACGATGGCGGCGAACGCGGGCGCGACCGCCAACGCCATCGAGTTCTGCCCCGTGTTCTGCACTCCCATCGCGCGACCCGCCCACGCGGGACCGGCGAGTTCGGCGGTCGCGGTGAACGACAGGCCGTTCGGGCACGCGGCGATGATCGTCACCGCCACCAGCCCGAACAACGCCAGCGGGGCCGCGAACACATCACCCAGCGCCCACACCACCATCGACACCGTGCCCGCGGCGGCGATGATCCGCATCGGCCGCATCCGGCTGTCCACCCGGTCCGACCAGATCCCCGCGCCGATCCGTCCCCCGGCTCCGAGCAGCTGCACCACGGCGAGCAGCGCCCCGGCCGTTACCGGGTCCCATCTCTGCTCGGTCACCAGGTAGGTCAGCGCGAACACCGCGCCGACGAACTGCGGCCACACCAGCAGCGCGCTCGCCAGGTGCACCCGCCACAGCCTCTGGTCGCGGTACGGCGACGGCGCCCGGACGTGCGAACGCTCTTCGCGCGGGTGGCTGGGCACGACAACGGCGACCACCAAGCCCATCACCAGGCAGATCCCCGCGGGGACGAGCAACGCCTCGCGGTAGCCCCAGGCGAGTCCGAGCGGCGGCAGGATGGCCGCGGCCAGGCTCAGCCCAAGCGGCTGCGCGCTCTGCCGGATCCCCATGGCCAGCCCGCGCTGGGTCACGTCGAACGCGGCGAGGATGGCCCGGCCGCTGGTCACGTTGATCGACGAGCCGAAGCCGCCCGCGGCGACCAGCGCCAGGCCGAGCGCCGCTGGTCCGTCGATCAGCGCCGCCCCGACTCCGCAGACGCCCGTGCCCAGCGTGCCGACGGTCATGATCAGCCGCTCGCCGAACCGGTCGGCCAGGGCGCCCCAGATGATCAGCATGGCCAGCACGCCCAGCAGCGGCGCGGCGGCGAGGGTGCCCGCCTGGGTCAGCGTGATGCCCTCCGCTTCGCGCATGAGCGGGATCAGGAAAGGGACGCCGTAGAGCAGCGAGATGGACCCGGTCTGGGCGACGACGATGACCGTCAGGATCGACCACCGGGACCGGAGCATATAGTTAACATAGCTAAATGTTCCTGGATCACGGAACAGTTTGTTCATATGATGGACACAACAAAGGGGCGCGACCGGCTTCGGTCACGCCCCTTCGTCAGCTCTGTCAGACGGTCGTGTTGTCCTCATCCGGCAGCGGAGTGCCGGTCGGGGTCACGTCGGTCGGGATGTCCTGCACCGGCGGGGGCGTGCGCTTCACCGACGACAGCAGCAGCTGCGCGACGTCGATGACCTCGACGTGCTCACCGGCCAGGCCGTCGGCCTTGCGCGCGGTCACTCCGTCGGTGAGCATCACGCGGCAGAACGGGCAGCCGGTCGCGATCTTCGACGGGGCCGTCCCGAGCGCCTCGTCCACGCGCTCGACGTTGATCCGCTTGCCGACCCGCTCCTCCATCCACATCCGCGCGCCACCCGCGCCACAGCACATCGCGCGGTCGGAGTTTCGCGGCATCTCGCGAAGGTTCGCGCCCGCGGCGCCGACCAGCTCACGCGGCGCCTCGTAGATCTTGTTGTGGCGGCCGATGTAGCACGGGTCGTGGTAGGTGACGTCCTCGGCGACCGGGGCGATCGGCACCAGGCGACGCTCCCGCACGAGCCGGTTGAGTAGCTGCGTGTGGTGGACGACCTCGTACTGCCCGCCGAGCTCCGGGTACTCGTTCGCCAGGGTGTTGAAACAGTGCGCACAGGTCACGACGACCTTGCGCTTGCCCTTCTCGCGGCCCTCGAACACCGAGTTGATGACCTCGACGTTCTGCTGGGCCAGCATCTGGAACAGGAACTCGTTGCCCGCGCGGCGGGCCGGGTCGCCCGTGCAGGTCTCCTCCGAGCCGAGCACGACGTACTTCACCTCGGCCATGTGCAGCAGCTCGGCGACGGCCTGGGTGGTCTTCTTCGCGCGGTCTTCGAACGCGCCCGCGCAGCCGACCCAGAACAGGTACTCGGTCTCCGGGGCGAGTTCTCCGTCAAAGACCGGCACCTCGAAGTCGAGCGCCTCGGTCCAGGCGAGCCGGTCCTTGGCGTTCTGGCCCCACGGGTTGCCCTTGTTCTCCAGGTTCTTGAACATGCCGCCCAGCTCGGACGGGAAGTTCGACTCGATGAGCACCTGGTAGCGGCGCATGTCGACGATGTGGTCGACGTGCTCGATGTCCACCGGGCACTGCTCGACGCACGCGCCGCAGGTGGTGCAGGACCACAGCACCTCGGGGTCGATGACGCCGAGCTCGTCGACGCCGCCGATCAGCGGGCGCTCGGCCTCGGCCAGCGCGAGGACGTCGACGTTCGAGTGGTCGGTCAGGCCGATCTCGTCGCCCGCCATGTCCTTCTTGCCGCCCGCGAGCAGGTACGGCGCCTTGGCGTAGGCGTGGTCGCGCAGCTGGGTGATCAGCAGCTTCGGGGACAGCGGCTTGCCGGTGTTCCACGCGGGGCACTGCGACTGGCAGCGGCCGCACTCGGTGCAGGTGGTGAAGTCGAGCCAGCCCTTCCAGGAGAAGTCCTCGACCTTGCCCGCGCCGAACGCGTCGACCTCGGGGTCGGCTTCCTCCAGGTCGAGCACCTTGCCGCCGGACATCATCGGCTTCATCGCGCCGAGGGCGACGCCGCCGTCGGCCTCACGCTTGAAGTAGATGTTGAAGAACGCGCTGAAGCGGTGCCACGCGACACCCATGGTCATGTACTTCGCGACCACGTAGACCCAGACCATCGCGCCCATGAGCTTGACGAACGCCAGGGCGGAGATCAGGTTCGGGCTCGCGGGCAGCAGGTCGCCGATCGGGTTGGTGACGAACGCGGCCCACAGCGGCACCTCGTGCGCGCCCAGCGCCGCCTTCGCCGCGCGGACGCCGAGGATGCCGATGCCCTCGAAGATCACCACGGCTTCGACGAAGTACGCCTGCCAGAAGTTGGAGCCCTGGAAGCGGGACTGGCGGTCGGCACGGCGCGGGTGGTTGAGCTGGCGGATGATCACCAGCGCGAAGCCGCCGAGGATGGTGCCGATGCCGAGCAGTTCCATCAGGAGGTGCCAGAGGCTGATGTTGTCGAGGATCGGCCAGCCCCAGGTCGGCACGAACACCTCGCCGTAGGCTTCGAACAGGGCTGCGGAGCCGATGAGGAAGCCCCACATCACCAGCCAGTGGGCCAGGCCGACATGCCGGAACTTGTTCATCCGGGTGTGGGCGGCGAACTCGATGAACATGTTCTTCATGCGCGGCACGAACGGGCCGTTGCGCGTGGCGTCCGGCTGTCCGAGGCGGACGATTCGCACCATCAGCGCGACGGTGCGGACGAACATGCTCCAGGCCACGAGGCTGATCGCGACGGCGACAAGACCCAGTGTCAACTGCACGGCACCCATGTGGCGGTGACCTCTCCTCGATTCCCGATCGACTCGGGACCTTAGCTGTTCTTACTCGCCGGTAACCGACTTAGCGAAGCCTAAGTCGGCCAAGTGTGGCGCACACCTCGGCAACTACCGGGACGTTTGTTCAGGTAGTTTGGCGGAATGCATCCGCTCATCTTGCTCGCCGTGGCGATCGTCGGCGAGGTGACGGCGACCATCTCCCTCAAGATCTCGGACGGTTTTACAAAACTGTTCCCCTCGGTTGTCGTGATCGTCGGATACGGCGTGGCGTTCACCGCGCTGGCCCGGCTGCTCAAGCAGGGGTTCCCGGTCGGCGTCGCCTACGCGATCTGGGCGGCGGTCGGCGTCGCGGCCGTCGCGGTCATCGGCGCGCTGTTCCTGCACGAGCCCTTCAACCTGACGATGGGCCTCGGCCTCACGATGGTCATCGGCGGCGTGCTGCTGCTCGAACTCGGGCGCACGCACTGACCCGCTCCTACCGCAGGGTCGACGGCCGCAAGGCGCGCGGTGACCGGCGGCGCACGGAGATCGTCGAGGCGACCCTGCGGGTCATCGAGGCCGAGGGCGTCATCGGCGTGAGCCACCGGTCGGTCGCGCGCGAGGCGGGCGTGCCCCCGGCGTCGATCACCTACCACTTCGCCGGTCTCGACGACCTGCTCGTGGGCACCCTGACCTGGTCGGCGGAGAGCATGGCGGCGGAGGCCCGCGACCTCATCGAGTCGAGCCGGATCAAGGGCAGCAACCCGGCCGCCGCGGTCGCCGAGATGCTGGCCTTCGCCGTCGGCCCGCGGCGCGGGCGCACGATGGCCGAGTACGAGCTGTACCTGCTCGCCGCCCGCCGTCCCGAGCTGCGCCCGGCCGCCCGGATGTGGCTCGACGTCCTCACGAGCCTCGCCCGACACCCTGACGAAGTCGGCTTCCGTGCCTTCCTCGCGGGCGTCGACGGGATGCTCATGCAGGGCCTCATCGACGACGAGCCGCCCACCGCGGCCGAGCTGCTGCCGGTGGTGGAGCACCTGCTCGCTCCGTTGCGCTGAGGCCCGAACGCCAGGTCCTAAGACCAAAGTCCGATGCCCGCTCCTCGAAGGGCTGATGTGGACCTGCCGCCGACTGCCTAGCGTTGATCACGGGCTCGGTTGACCCTGAGATCGGGCTCCAGGGGTAGGGATAACCCCCGGGTCGATTCGGGGGCATTCCTGATACCCGGGCCGGACGCTGATCAATAGCGTTCTCCCCAGTCGAGGGCACGAGGTTGAGGGGGACGGGATGGCGCGCAAGACGTTGTTGCAGGGGGTGTTCGCCGTGGGGGTGGCGGGCGCGGTGCTGCTGTCGGGGGCCTGCGGAATGGTCACCAAGCAGTACGCGGACAACGAGGCCGTGGGCCAGGCCATCCGCTCGGTCCTCGTGGCCAACGACTCGGGGGCCGTCAAGATCCGGACGGGCGGGACCACCAGGGTCCACCGCCAGGTGCACCACAACTCCGACCGGCCGGGCGCCACGCACCGGGTCGACGGGGCCGTGCTGATCCTGGAGTCCTGCCCGGTCCGGAACTGCTGGGTCGACTACGACGTGGTCGTCCCGGAGGGGGTGACGGTCCGCGGCAAGATCGAATCGGGGGATGTCGAGATCGAGGGGGCCGAGTCGGTCAACGTGTCCGCCGGGTCGGGGGACGTGACGGTGCGCAAGGTGTCGGGGAAGGTGACGGTGGCGGCCGACTCGGGTCGGGTCGAGTTGGTCGACATCGGTGACAACGTCGCCGTGGATGTCTCCTCGGGCAGCGTCAAGGCGGTCGGGCTGGGGGGCTCGGCCGACATCGGGACGTCGTCGGGGAGCATCGAGGTGGCGCTGGTCGAGGTGGGGAACGTCCGGGCCCGGGCGGACAGCGGCCAGATCCAGGTCGCCGTCCCACAGGGGAGATACCGCGTCGAAGCGGTAGTGGACAGCGGCGACCTGGACAACGGCATCGGCAGCGATGTCGAAGCCGCCAACTCGGTCGACATCCAGGCCGACAGCGGCGACGTCTCGATCCGGTACACCTGAGCCGCTTCGTGGGGAACACACGCACCACCGCCATGTCCGTGGCGGTGGTGCACCCGCGTGTGGGGCGCGGCTTCGCGAGGTGGCGGTCACATCGGGAACACGGCGGCCGACCCGCTCGTTGGGCCTGCAGGAAGGTTGAGCGAGCACGGCTCAAGTCTGGAAACTGAGTCAGGTACGCTCAACTCTAGAGAACGCACCACAGCTACTGCAGGAGGAAACACCATGGCGCGAGCGGTCGGCATCGACCTGGGGACGACCAACTCCGTCGTCGCCGTCCTTGAGGGCGGTGAACCGACGGTTATCGCCAACTCGGAGGGCTCCCGGACGACCCCTTCCATCGTCGCGTTCGCCAAGAACGGTGAGGTGCTGGTCGGCCAGCCCGCCAAGAACCAGGCCGTGACGAACGTCGACCGGACGGTCCGTTCGATCAAGCGGCACATGGGCGAGGACTGGCGGACCGCCGAGATCGACGGCAAGGCCTACACCGCGCAGGAGATCTCCGCGCGCGTGCTGATGAAGCTCAAGCGTGACGCCGAGTCCTACCTGGGCGAGACGATCACCGACGCGGTGATCACCGTCCCCGCGTACTTCGAGGACGCGCAGCGGCAGGCCACCAAGGAAGCCGGGCAGATCGCCGGCCTCAACGTGCTCCGCATCGTCAACGAGCCCACCGCGGCCGCCCTGGCCTACGGCCTGGACAAGGGCGCCAAGGAGCAGACCATCCTGGTCTTCGACCTCGGTGGCGGCACGTTCGACGTCTCGCTGCTCGAGATCGGCGACGGCGTCGTCGAGGTCCGCGCGACCTCCGGCGACAACCACCTCGGCGGCGACGACTGGGACCAGCGCATCGTCGACTGGCTGGTCGAGAAGTTCAAGGCGAGCAACGGCATCGACCTGACCAAGGACAAGATGGCGCTGCAGCGCATCCGCGAGGCCGCGGAGAAGGCGAAGATCGAGCTGTCCAGCTCGAACAGCGCCAACATCAACCTGCCCTACATCACCGTCGACTCCGACAAGAACCCGATGTTCCTGGACGAGAACCTGACCAGGGCCGAGTTCCAGCGCATCACCTCCGACCTGCTCGACCGCACCCGGGCGCCGTTCAACAACGTCGTCAAGGACGCGGGCGTCTCCGTCGGCGAGATCGACCACGTGGTGCTCGTGGGTGGCTCCACCCGCATGCCCGCCGTGGCCGAGCTGGTCAAGGAGCTGACCGGCGGCCGCGAGGCCAACAAGGGCGTCAACCCGGACGAGGTCGTCGCCGTCGGCGCCGCGCTGCAGGCCGGTGTGCTCAAGGGCGAGGTCAAGGACGTCCTGCTGCTCGACGTCACGCCGCTCTCGCTGGGCATCGAGACCAAGGGCGGGGTGTTCACCAAGCTCATCGAGCGCAACACCACCATCCCGACCAAGCGCTCGGAGATCTTCTCCACCGCCGACGACAACCAGACCACCGTGGGCATCCAGGTGTTCCAGGGTGAGCGCGACTTCGCCGCGGACAACAAGAAGCTCGGCACCTTCGACCTGACCGGCCTGCCGCCCGCCCCCCGTGGCGTGCCGCAGATCGAGGTCACCTTCGACATCGACGCGAACGGCATCGTGCACGTCGGCGCGAAGGACCTCGGCACCGGCAAGGAGCAGTCGATGACCATCACCGGCGGCTCCGCGCTGCCGAAGGAAGACATAGACCGCATGGTCAAGGACGCCGAGGCCCACGCGGAAGAGGACAAGACGCGCCGCGAGGAGGCCGAGGTCCGCAACCAGGCCGAGACGCTCGTCTACCAGACGGAGAAGTTCGTCAAGGACAACGACGAGAAGATCCCGGCCGAGGCCAAGGAGAAGGTCAACGCCGCCATCGCGGAGGCCAACACCGCGCTCGCGGGCACCGACATCCCGGCCATCAAGGCCGCGATGGAGAAGCTCGCGACCGAGTCGCAGGCCATGGGCTCGGCCCTCTACGCCAACACCGGCGCGGACGCGGCGGCGGGCGACGGCTCGACCGAGGCTCCCAAGCCAGACACAGCCGACGCGGCCGACGACGTCGTCGACGCCGAGATCGTGGACGAGGACAAGGAGAAGAAGTGACCGATCAGCACAGCTCTGACGGCGAGGAGCCGCAGGTCGTGGTGCGTGATCGGCGGCGGATCGACCCGGAGACCGGGCAGATCCGCACAGCCGCGGACGCCGCCGCCTCAGGCGCCCACGCGGCGCCCGAGCCCGAGCCCGTCCAGGTCGACGAGCTCGACCCGGCCGCGGAGTTCAAGGCGCAGCTCGACGAGCGCACCGCCGACCTGCAGCGCCTGCAGGCCGAGTACGCCAACTACCGCAAGCGCGTCGACCGCGACCGCGAGGTCGTCGCGACCGCGGCCAAGGCGCAGGTGGTCAACGAGATGCTGTCGGTCCTCGACGACATCGAGCGGGCCGACGCCCACGGCGACCTGACCGGCGCGTTCAAGGCGGTGGCCGAGAAGCTGGCGGCCGCGCTGCAGAAGTCGGGCCTCGAACCGTTCGGCCACGAGGGCGAGCCGTTCGACCCGTCGGTGCACGAAGCCGTCCAGCACAACACGTCCCCGGACGTGGCGGGCCCGACGGTCACCGGCGTCCTGCGCCGCGGCTACCGCTTCGGCGACCGGACCCTGCGCGCAGCGCTGGTCGCGGTCACCGACGCCGAAGCCGGACCGATCATCATCGACCAACCGGTCGACGAACAGAACTGAGCGAAAGGAGGAGACGTCCGATGAGCGCTAGGGACTGGATCGACAAGGACTTCTATCGCGAGCTTGGCGTCTCCTCCGACGCCAGTGACGCGGAAATCAAGAAGGCGTACCGAAAGCTCGCCCGCGAGCTGCATCCGGACGCCAACCCGGGCAACACCGACGCCGAGGCCAAGTTCAAGTCGGTGTCGGAGGCCTACGGTGTCGTCGGCGACCCGGACAAGCGCAAGCAGTACGACGAGGCCCGGTCGATGTTCGGCTCCAGCGGCTTCCGCCCCGGCGGTTTCGGCGGCGGTGGCGGCGGGTTCGACTTCGACTTCGGCGGCCAGTCCGGCCAGGCCGGTTTCGGTGGCGGCGGCTTCAGCGACCTGCTCGGCAACCTGTTCGGCCGCACCCGCGCCGGCGCCACCGCGGCGGGCAACCGCCCCCGGCGCGGCGCCGACGTGGAGACCGAGGTCCGCATCGACTTCGTCGAAGCGGTCAAGGGCGCCACTGTCCCTTTGCGACTGTCCAGCCCGTCCACCTGCGACACGTGCCACGGCTCGGGTGCCCGCCCCGGCAGCACCCCCAAGGTCTGCGTCACCTGCGGTGGCGTCGGCCTGGTGAGTCGCAGCCAGGGCGCCTTCGCCTTCAGCGAGCCGTGCCGCGACTGCCGCGGCACCGGCCGCACCATCGACGACCCCTGCCCCGACTGCGGCGGCGAGGGGGTCAGCACCAAGACCCGAACCCTCACCGTGCGAGTCCCCGCGGGTGTGGAGGACGACCAGCGCATCCGCCTGGCAGGCCAGGGCGAACCGGGCCGCCAAGGCGCCGCGGCGGGCGACCTGTACGTCCGCGTGCATGTCACCCCACACGCTGTTTTCGGCCGCAACGGCAATGACCTCACCTTGAAGGTGCCGGTCACCTACCCCGAGCTGGCCCTCGGCACGACATTGACGGTCCCCACCCTGGACGCACCGGTCTCGCTGCGGGTCACCCCCGGCACCACCCCGGGCCGGGTCCTGCGTGTGCGGGGCAAGGGTGTGGTGAAGCGGGACGGCCAGGCAGGAGACCTGCTGGTCACCCTCGCCGTCACGGTCCCACCCACCCTCGACGACGCCGCCAAGTCCGCCCTCGAGGCGTACGCCGCGGCCACCAACGCGCACGACCCGCGCCCGGAGCTGACGGCGATGGTGCAGAAGGCGAGGGAGTCATGAACCCCTTCCCGCCGGGTGCCGATGAGGACACCCCGGTCTTCGTGATCTCGGTGGCGGCACAGCTATCAGGCCTGCACGCCCAAACCCTGCGCGGCTACGACCGCCAGGGCCTCGTCTCCCCAGGCCGAACCTCCGGCGGCGGCCGCCGCTACTCGATGCGCGACATCGCCCTGCTCCGCGAGGTTCAACGACTGTCCCAAGAGGACGGCGTGAACCTCGCGGGTATCAAGCGCATCATCGAGTTGGAAAACGAAGTGGACGCCCTGCGCGACCGCATCTCGGAACTGACCCAGGAACTGGCCTCCGCCTACGCAGCCGCGGAACAGGCAGCCGCCGCCATCCACAAGTCCTACCGGAACGACTTGGTGCCGGTGCGCCAGCAGACGGCCCTGGTGGTCTGGCGCCCCCAACCCCGCCGCTGATCCCCACCCGAAAGCAAGGAATGGCCAGCCCACGAAGGCCTCACGAAGGCATGGGGCAGAGCTGAAACGGCCAAAGCCGGCCAAAAGCCGCCGAAGCAGAATCAGTCGACAGTAAACGGATCATAAGTGATCCGATCCAACGGAGTCCCAGCCACGAGCATCCGAGAAACAGTCGCCCGAATCATTCCCGGCGACCCGGACACCAGCACGTCCCGATCCCCCCAAGCCCCATACCGGGTCACCACGTCAGCCAAAGTCCCTTGCTCTGTCCCAGGAATCCCGGCTTCCTCCACCACCGGCACCACGGTCAGCCAAGGATTCACCGCGGCGATGCTCTGCAACGCGGGAACGACATAGAGGTCTTCCGCGACCCGCCCGCCGATGAACAGGTGGACGTGCGGGTTCTCCCCCCACTGCGACAGGTTGTCGATGATCGCCCGCATCGGCGACACCCCAGTCCCGCCCGCGACCATCAGCACGTCGCGCGAGTACTCGCGGGAAACGCCGATCCGTCCCATCGGCGGGCCCATTTTCCACGTGTCGCCCACGTTCGCGTGCGCCACGATCGACCGGCTGACCCAGCCGCCTTCGACGCCGCGGATGTGGAAGTCGATGGTTCCGTCGGCCCTCGGCGCGTTGGCCGGGGTCAGGTACCGCCATAACCGGGGTCGCTGCGGGACTTCGACGCTGACGTACTGCCCTGGCAGGTACGGCACTGGGTAGTGCGGCCGGACCCGCACGATCGCGATCTCCCAGCCGATCCGCTCGTGCGAGATGACCTCGGCGGGCCAGTACGCGGGTCCCTCGTCGCCGGCGGCCGCGTCGAGCATGGAGCGGGCCATGATCGTGTATGCCTCGGCCCAGGCGCGTTCGACGTCGTCGGTCCAGGCGGGGCCGGCGAACTTCTTGACCGACGAGATCAACGCCATCCCGACGGCTTCGTAGTGCGTGCTGATGACACCGAACTTGCGGTGGTCGCGCCCGAGTTGCCGCAGGAACGGCACCAGGTCGTCGGGTCGGTCGACCATCTGCACGACGTGCACCAGGGCCCGGAGCAGGCGGGACCGCTGGACCTGCATGTTGGCGGGGAACATCTCGCGGGCCGACGGCTCGATGGTGAAGAGCATCCCGTAGAAGAACTGTGCGACCTCTTCGGCGTGGGGCTCCACGACCGCGAAGCTCTCCCGGACCAGCCGCACCATCGTCGACACGGCGGTGGGCGAGTCGGTCCGAGGCTGTGAGCTCGGGATGGGGCTCACCAGGGCGTTGGCTGTCATGATCGGGGGGTGACTCCACCTCTCGGGCGCCGGTTGAGCGTGGCAACACGGTACTAGAGCTACATCCCCCGACGGAGTGTTCAGCGTAGTCCGATTCCATGAAAGAGCCGCGAAGATCACCCTAAGGTGTGCCGTATCCTCACGTTTGGTGATCAAAGATCCGCCTAATGGGCGACATCGGCCTCGCGGATGTCGCATTCGGATGATCCTCGTGAAACGGTGGCGCCGTGTGGCACGACCTCGCGTTCATGGCTGCCGACCTCTGCGCTTCGCACGGTCCGTTGGACGATCGGGCCGCTGAGTTCATCGGCGGGGCAGGCATGGCCTACATCGCCACCGCCGACGCCGACGGCGGCTGCGCCGAGGTGGTCCGGCAGGGCCCGCCCGGTTTCATCCGGGTGATCGACGACCGCAGGCTCGCCTACCCCGAGGCCGAACCATTGCCCGACGGCGCGCGCGTCGGGATCCTGTTGATCGACCTCGGGCCGGCAGGCCGAGGGCTGCATGTCAACGGTCGGGCCCACTCGGTCGCGCGGGATGATCTTCCGGCCGAGGTCACGGGCCCGGAGCGGTGGGTGCTCGTCGACGTCGACGAGACCTATGTTCACGAGCGAGCGACCGGGCGATAACGTTCCGCGACCTGACCGGGACGAAAGGCCGCACGTGACCGAGAACGCGCGCGAACAGGCGGCACAGGCGCTCGAGTCCGAACTGTCGAAGTTGTTCGGTCGCGCACGCAGCGTGTCGCTCACGCTGGCGGCCAAGGTGCACCCCGGCCTCGACGGCGCTTCCTACGCCCTTCTCTTGCACCTCAACGACATCGGCGCGGTGCGGGCGGCGGACGTCGTCGAGCGCACGGGCCTCGACAAGTCCACCGTCAGCAGGCAGATCGCCCGGCTGACCGAGTTGGGCCTGATCGAGCGGGTGCCCGATCCGTCCGACGGCCGGGCCCGGCTCGTCCAGCTGACCGAGACCGGTTCGGAGCGGCTGGCGAAGGTGCGCAACGACCGCTGGCAGAAGCTGCGGGCCATGTTCGGCAAGTGGTCCACCGACGACCTGAGCGAGTTCTCGCGCCTCCTCGGCAAGCTGAACGCCGACCTGTGATCAGCTCCACTTTTCGGTGACCTCGTCGACACCCGACGTTTCCGCTGCGTACAGCCGGTTTGGTCGCCACAGCGTGATCGTCGCCACCGAGATACCACCCACTTGGCGGCTTCCCTTATGCGCCCTGGTCTATTCGTGGACGAAACCCACAGCCGCCTGTGGATAGCCTCCTGGGCTTTGTGGATAACCGGGCATCGGGTGTGGACAGCGCCGTTGCGACGGGTGGGTGACCTGCTGGTCCCCTGTTCGGCGACCCAAAGACGGGGCCGTTTCGGCATGACCGGAAGTGGCCCACGCCCTAAGGTTGAGTGGAACTGACTCAAGTTTTCGCGCGTTGGACCAGGTGACTGGCGAACGTACGACCCGAGGTGGCAGATGGACGCGTTCAATCCGACGACCAAGACCCAGCAGGCGATCTCCGCGGCGGCGCAGGCCGCCTCGACGGCGGGCAACCCCGACATCCGCCCGGTGCACCTGCTCAGCGCGCTGCTCGCGCAGAGCGACGGGCTCACCGCCCCCCTGCTCACCGCCGTCGGAGCCGATCCCGAGACCGTCCGCAAGGAGCTGGAGCCGCTGCACCGCGCCCTGCCTTCGGCGACCGGTGCGACCGTGTCCTCCCCGCAGCTCGCCCAGCAGGCGCTGCGGGCGATCACGCACGCGCAGAAGCTCGCCACCGAGATGGGCGACGAGTACGTCTCCACCGAACACCTGCTGGTCGGGCTCGCGGCCGAGGGCGGCGACGTCGCCGAGGTCCTCAAGCGCCACGGTGCAGGCGCGGACGCGCTGCGGGAGGCGTTCGCCAAGGTGCGCGGGTCCGCGCGGGTGTCGAGCCCTGACCCGGAGGGCACCTACCAGGCGCTGGAGAAGTACGGCCTCGACCTGACCGAGCGTGCCCGCAAGGGCGAGCTCGACCCGGTGATCGGCCGCGACGCCGAGATCCGCCGGGTCGTGCAGGTGCTGTCCCGCCGCACCAAGAACAACCCGGTCCTCATCGGCGAGCCCGGCGTCGGCAAGACCGCGATCGTCGAGGGCCTCGCCCAGCGGATCATCGCCGGTGACGTGCCGGAATCGCTGCGCGGCAAGCGAGTCGTCGGCCTCGACCTCGGCTCGATGGTCGCGGGCGCGAAGTTCCGCGGCGAGTTCGAGGAGCGGCTCAAGGCCGTCCTCAAGGAGATCACCGAGTCCGCAGGCCAGGTGATCACCTTCATCGACGAGCTGCACACCATCGTCGGCGCGGGCGCGACCGGCGAGGGCGCGATGGACGCGGGCAACATGATCAAGCCGATGCTCGCCCGCGGCGAGCTGCGCATGGTCGGCGCGACCACCCTCGACGAGTACCGCCAGCACATCGAGAAGGACCCGGCACTGGAGCGCAGGTTCCAGCAGGTTCTGGTCGGCGAGCCGTCAGTCGAGGACACGATCGGCATCCTGCGCGGCCTCAAGGAGCGCTACGAGGTCCACCACGGTGTCCGCATCACCGACACCGCGCTGGTCGCCGCCGCCACCCTGTCCGACCGCTACATCACCGCCCGCTTCCTGCCGGACAAGGCGATCGACCTGGTCGACGAGGCCGCGTCCCGGCTGCGCATGGAGATCGACTCCCGCCCGGTCGAGATCGACGGCGTCGAGCGCGCGGTCCGCCGGTTGGAGATCGAGGAGATGGCACTGTCCAAAGAGGACGACGCCGCCTCCCGTGAGCGCCTCGCCGCCCTGCGGGCCGAGCTGGCTGAGAAGCGCGAAGACCTGGCCGGTCTGACCGCCCGCTGGCAGAACGAGAAGGGCTCGCTGGACCGCGTCCGCGAACTGAAGGAGCAGCTGGAGTCGCTGCGCGGCGAGTCCGAGCGCGCCGAGCGCGACGGCGACCTCGGCCGGGCCGCGGAGTTGCGCTACGGCCGGATTCCGGCGCTGGAGAAGGAACTCGACGCCGCGACCGAGGCCACCGCCACCCAGCCGGGCGAGCAGGTGATGCTCAAAGAGGAAGTCGGCCCCGACGACGTCGCCGAGGTCGTCTCCGCGTGGACCGGCATCCCCGCGGGCCGGATGCTCGAAGGCGAGACGCACAAGCTGCTGCGCATGGAGGACGCGCTCGCCTCGCGGGTCGTCGGCCAGGCCGAGGCCGTGCGCGCCGTCTCCGACTCGGTCCGCCGCGCCCGCGCGGGAGTGTCGGACCCGGACCGGCCGACCGGCTCGTTCCTGTTCCTGGGCCCGACCGGTGTCGGCAAGACCGAGCTGGCCAAGGCGCTCGCGGAGTTCCTGTTCGACGACGAGCGGGCGATGATCCGCATCGACATGAGCGAGTACTCCGAGAAGCACTCGGTGGCCCGCCTGGTCGGCGCCCCGCCCGGCTACGTCGGGTACGACCAGGGCGGCCAGCTCACCGAGTCGGTCCGCCGCCGCCCGTACAGCGTCGTGCTGCTCGACGAGGTGGAGAAGGCCCACCCGGACGTCTTCGACGTGCTCCTGCAGGTCCTCGACGACGGCAGGCTCACCGACGGCCAGGGCCGCACGGTCGACTTCCGCAACACGATCCTGGTGCTGACGTCGAACCTCGGTTCGCAGATCATCGCCGACGCCAACCTCGACGAGCTGCACCGCAAGGACGCGGTGATGTCGGTGGTGCAGCGGCACTTCAAGCCGGAGTTCCTCAACCGGCTCGACGACATCGTGGTGTTCCACTCGCTGGCCACCGAGGAGCTGACGTCGATCGTCGACATCCAGGTCGCGAAGCTGGGCCGCCGACTCGCCCAGCGCAGGCTGACCCTCGACGTCACCTTGGCGGCGCGCGAGTGGTTGGCGCTCAACGGTTTCGACCCGGTCTACGGCGCCCGGCCGCTGCGCAGGCTGGTGTCCTCGGCGATCGGCGACCAGCTGGCGAAGGCCCTGCTGTCCGGCGACATCCGCGACGGCGACACCGTGCGGGTGGACATCGCCGACGACAACACCGCTCTCACTGTCGGTCGCGCCGACTGACGGCACGACGAAGGGCCGCCTCGGTACGGGTCGGCCGCGCACACGTCAGCCGACACTCGTCCGAACATCCGTTGCCTCCTAGTGGATTGCGGGGTTCTTGACGGCGCTCGCGATGGCGGCGCCGAACGCGGCCATGCCCTTGGCGTTGGGGTGCAGCGGCGCCGCCAGGCTGGTCGGGATCAGACCTTCGAGGTAGCGCTCCCACGGCGCCGCGCAGGTGTCGTGCCCGACGGACACGGCCGCGAGGTCGACGAACGTGGCGCCGCGGGAGGCGGCCTGGTCGCGCAGGGCGGCGCTGAGCTTGTCCACCGACGCCTGGATGTAGTTCGCGTCGCGGGCCCAGATCGGCTGGAGGGGGTAGCAGCCGTTGCGCTGGACATAGGTGCCGTAGCCGGCGACGACGATCTTCGCCTTCGGGGCCTTCGCCCGGATCGCGTCGAGCGCCTGCCCGATCTGCGGCGCCCACGCGGCGATGGCCGTGCCGAGTGAGTCCTTGCCGCCCGAGTTGAGCCTGTCCGCGCAGGAGATGCCGAACGGCTCCGGGAACAGGTTGACGCAGCCGAGTGCCGCCTGGACCAGGCCGATGTCGTTGCCGCCGATGGTGAGCGTGACCAGGTCGGTGCCCGAGTTCAGCGCGTCGTACTGCGGTGGGACGAAGCCGAACTGGCGGCCGGTGAAGTCGGTGATCTTCGCCCCGGAGCACGACACGTCGGTCAGCCGGGCGCCGAGCGCCTTCGCGGCGACGGCCGGGTAGTTGTTGTCCGAGCGCAGGCAGGCGAGGTTGATGTCCTGGTTCGGGATGAGCGGTCCGGCGGCCGCCGAGTCGCCGAGGGCGACGTAGTCGATCGTGTCGTCCGCGACCGCGGGCATGCCCACGGCGAGGGTGGCGGCGGTGACCGCCAGCGCCAGACTGAGCCGTCGCACCAGCATTGGGTGCTCCATTCTTGGTTACTAGCGAGTAATCTGCTGGTCACATGGTGGAGGACACAATCCCTGGTGGGCGCTGGGAGATTGGCCCAAAGTTTCGGAGGAAACTTGTGACCGATCACAACCGAATCGTCTTCGGTGGCACGCCGCTGCATCTGCGGCTGAACTCCCAGCTGCCCGAACTGACCGCGTTCGTGATCAAGCGGCTGGTCGAGGAGCTCGACGTCTACAAGCAGCTGCCCGCCGAGGAGCTGTCCGGCGACATCGCCCGGATCATCGAGCAGGCGGTCCGGATGTTCCTGAAAGTCCTGCGCACCGGGACGCTGCCCGAGGCGACGGACCTGGCGATCGTGCGCGAGTCGGCGGCCCGCCGCGCCGAGGAAGGACTGCCGATCGACGCCGTGATCGGCGCGTACCACGTCGGCGCCCAGGCCTGCTTCGAGTTCGTCGAGCCCGATGTCACCCCCGATGAGCTGCAGTCGGTGTTCGAGGCGCACCGGCTGCTGTTCAACTACCTGCGCCTGACCACCGGCGCCGTCGCCGCCGGCTACCTCAGCGAGCGCCAGTCGATGTTCGGCGACGAGCACGGCGCCCGCCAGACCCTGCTGGCGACCCTGCTCGACGACGGGCAGCCCGCCGACATCCCGGGCGCCCGGCTGCCCGAGAGCTACTTCGTGATCAGCCTGTCGGTCGGCAAGCATCCCGACGAGACCATCGCGGGCGTCGATCCCGGCGTGGCCGCCCGGCGCAAGCTGCGCAGACTCCGCACGGAACTCGACCGCCGGTCCCGCGAGCCGGTGCTGTCGATGCTCTCGGTCGACGGCGGGCTGGCCCTGATCCCGCACAACACCCCGCCCGCCTCGGTCTCCAAGGAGGACTGGGCGTGGCTCGACATGCTCGCCAAGGCGCTGACCAAGGTCGCGGGCGCGCCCGTCGTGGCCGGAGTTGTCGCCGCGCAGCCGACGGGCGTGTCCGCCGCGGCCCGGCTCGCGGGCGAGCTTCGTGACGTCGCCCTGATTTACGCGAAGCCCGTGGGCGTCTACCGACTCGCCGACCTCCTCCTCGAATACCAGCTCACTCGCCCCAGCCCGGCCCGCGACCACCTCGCGTCGCTGCTCGCGCCTGTCGCGGACAAACCGGACCTCCTGCCGACCCTGCGGGTGTTCCTCGATTCGGGTCTCAACCGCCGCCAGACCGCGACCCAGCTGCGGGTTCACCCCAACACGGTCGACTATCGGCTGCGCAAGATCGCCGGCCTGACCGGGCTGCAAGTGGCCCGGCACGAGGACCTGTTGTCGATCCGCGCGGCGCTGTCCGCGCTCGACGCCACCAACGTGCGCGGTTAATCGCAAGCCACGCCACCCGTGATCTTGAACCCGAGCGCCTGACGACTACGCTGCAAGTCGTGGGCATACCCGCGTGGGTCTGGTTCGTCATCGCCGCGGTCGCGTTCGTCGCGGGCGGCCTGTTCTTGCTGCGCGATCGCGCTCGTCTCACCTCGAGAAACCGCGAACGCCGACGCTGGGCGGCGCTGCGCGGCTGGCAGTTCGCCGAGACCGACCACGTCCTGCCGAGCAAGTGGAGCGGCGGCGCCATCGCCTACTACGGCGAGGGCGTGGCCCGTGACGTCGTCACCGGCTCGACGTTCACCGCCGACGGCAGGCGCCGGGTCTACGTCTTCGACCTGGAGATGGGCGGCCGGGTCAACACGGTCATCGTGGCCGTCCAGTGCCGCCGGGTGCACCCGGTCGTGGTCGAGCTGTGGATCCCCAGCACCCCGTTCCAGCGTGAGCACATGCCGGAGCTGCTCGGCCCGGTCGGCCAGCGCTACGCCTTCGTCTCCGACATCGCCGGCGCCCGCGCGCTGATCACCCCGGATCTCGTCGACGCCACCGAGGAGATCGGCCCGGACATCGCCGTCGCGTGGATCGAGGACGGCTGGGTCCTGGCCGCCGCCGCGCCCAACTCCAGCCCGTCGCGGCTGGAGCGGCTGCTGCGTGGCATCGGCGAGATCGCCGACGTCGTCGACCCGTTCGACGCCGAGACCGACTCCGCGCCCGGTCTGCACAGCGTCCGCCAGATCGACGACAACAGCTGAGCCTCCCAAATCACCATTACCACCCAGTAGGTTGATCGCATGCCTACCGCGCTCATCACCGGTGCCACCGCGGGCATCGGCGCCGCATTCGCCCGCAACCTCGCCAAGGCCGGCTACGATCTGGTGCTCGTGGCCCGCAACACCGAGCGCCTCAAGGCGACGGCGGCCGAGCTGACCGCCGCCCACGGCGTCCAGGCCCAGGTCATGACCGCGGACCTGGCCACGACCCGGGCGCGCAAGCGGGTCGAGGAACGCCTCGCCGACGAGTCCCGGCCGATCGACCTGCTGGTCAACAACGCGGGTTACGGCACCGCCACCCCGTTCGCCGAGGCCGAGGCCGACGTCCTGCAGTCGCAGCTCGACGTCAACGTCACCACGGTCATGCGGCTCACCCACGCGGCGCTGCCCGGCATGATCGCCCGCGGCCACGGTGGCGTGATCAACGTGTCCAGCGTCGCCGGGTTCTTCCCCTTCACCGGCCCGGCCTACTCGGCCACGAAGGCGTACGTGACCGCGCTGTCGGAGGGGCTGGCGTCGACACTCGCGGGCACCGGCGTCCGGGTCGTGGCGCTGTGCCCCGGCTACACCCACACCGAGTTCCACCAGCGGGTCGGCGAGGACGTCTCGGCCATCCCGGAGTTCCTCTGGCTCGACGCCGACCGGGTCGCCGCCGACTGCCTCGACGACCTGGCGTCCGGGCGTTCGAGGTCCATCCCCGGTCTTCAGTACAAGGCGCTGATCGGAGTGGCCAAGGTCCTGCCGCGCGGCCTGCTGCGCGTCTTGCAGAAGCGCGCCGCCAAGGGCCGCACCCGCGGTTAGGCTCAGGCCATGACGAACCCGCAGCCCGGCTGGTACCCGGACAACCCAGGGTCGAACCTCCTGCGCTGGTGGGACGGCACCCAGTGGACCAGCCAGACCCAGCCCGCCCAGCAGCAGGCGCGCAGCGACGCGAGTGCCTGGGAGCTGTCGCTGGAGGGCGCCCACGACCCGAACCGGATCAAGGAGCAGCAGCGCAAGGCCGGGGTCGGGCAGGTGGGCCAAGGTGGCGGGACGCTGTTCACCGAGCCGGTGCTGGTGGTGAACCAGAAGGTCAAGCTGATCGAGATGGCCAGCGAGTACTCGGTCTTCGACCAGCACGGGCGCCCGGTCGGGTTCGTCGCGCAGGTCGGGCAGAGCACCCTCAAGAAGGTCGTGCGGTTCCTCGGTGAGTACGACCAGTTCTTCACCCACCGCTTCGAGGTCCGCGATGCCGACCACCAGCCGTTGCTCGCGCTGACCCGGCCGCGCAAGGTGTTCAAGTCGCGGATGATCGTGGAGCGGCCCGACGGGCAGCCGGTGGGCGAGATCGTCCAGGACAACGTCTTCGGCAAAATCCGCTTCTCGTTCATGGTCAACGGCCGGCAGATCGGCGGCATCCAGGCGGAGAACTGGCGGGCGTGGAACTTCGCCGTGCTCGACCACAGCGGCGCCGAGGTCGCGCGGATCACCAAGACGTTCGAGGGCTTCGCCAAGACCCTGTTCACCAACGCCGACAACTACGTCCTGCAGATCCACCGCCCGCTCCAAGACCCCCTGATCAGCATGGTCGTGGCGTCCGCGCTCACCGTCGACACGGCGTTGAAGCAGGACAGCCGGGGCCTCGGCTAGACCACGTGAGAGACTGACGACCTGTGCGAACCGCTCCGAGTGTCGACCTGACCGCCAAGCGCGAATTGGCCCGTCTCGTCACCGAACTAGCCGTTGTCCATGGGCGCGTGACCTTGTCGTCCGGCAAGGAAGCCGACTACTACGTCGACCTCCGCCGGGCCACCCTCCACCACGCCGCCGCCCCCCTGATCGGCCGCCTGCTGCGGCAGGCCACCGCCGACTGGGACTACGTCGCCGCCGGCGGACTCACCCTGGGCGCCGACCCGGTGGCCCTCGCGATGATGCACGCCGCCGCCAACGCCGGTGAGGTCCTCGACGCCTTCGTCGTGCGCAAGGCGCTGAAGGAACACGGAATGCAGCGCCGGATCGAGGGCATCGAGGTCGGGGGCCAGCGCGTCCTGGCGGTCGAGGACACCTCCACCACCGGCGGCAGCGTCCTGACCGCCGTCGACGCGCTGGAAGAGGCGGGCGCGATCGTCGTCGGTGTCGCCACCGTCGTCGACCGGGGCACCGAGGCCCGCGAAGCCATCGAGGCTAGGGGTCTCCCGTACCGGTCGCTGCTCGATCTTGCCGATCTAGGCCTCTGACCAGGCGCGTCCTCCCGATCCGCAGGTACCGTGGGGTACTGGGGCTCGGGAGGATGCGCATGGCCGGTGTTCTCGCCGCGGTGACGATGATCGTGCACTTCATCGCGCTCCTCTACATCGGTCTCGGCGGCTTCCTGGCCTGGCACTGGCCCAGGTCGATCTTCATCCACGTCTTCTTCGCCGCCTGGGGCGTGATCGTCAACATCCTGCCGGTCACCTGCCCGCTGACGGCGATCGAGAACTACTTCCGAAGACAGCAGGGCTTCGGCGAGCTGCCGGGGGGATTCAATGAGCACTACATCATCGGGGTCCTCTTCCCGGAGGACTATGTTCAGGCCGTGGCAATCGGAGCGTTGATCGTGTTGGTGGTGTCCTACGTCGGTGCCTACGCCCGCCGGCACCGACCCCTGGTTCCCGCGAAGTGAGCGGTCCACCCGAAGACCCGGAGAGCGGCCCCACGGAGTGGGTGTTCGGCGAACCCGTAGGCGTCGGCCCATGGGAAGGCCCCTGGCCCACCGATGACCGCTACGACCCGGACCTGCTCGCCGAGGGCGACCGCCGCAACGTCGTGGACACGTACCGATATTGGCGACGGGACGCGATCATCGCCGACCTCGACACCCGCAGGCATGATTTCCACGTCGCCATCGAGAACTTCCAACACGACCACAACATCGGCACCGTCGTCCGCACCGCCAACGCTTTCGCCGCCCGCGCCGTCCACATCATCGGCAGGCGTCGCTGGAACCGCCGGGGTGCGATGGTGACGGACCGGTACCAGCACGTAGACCACCACGCGACGGTCGATTCCCTACTGGCGTATGCGAAAGCCGAAGGCCTGGCTGTCGTGGGTGTCGACAACACGACCGGCTCAGTCCCGATCGAAACGACAGAGCTGCCGCGAACGTGCGTGCTGATCTTCGGCCAGGAAGGGCCGGGTCTGACGGACGAAGCCCGAGCGGGCGCGGACCTACTGGTGTCGATCGCCCAATTCGGCTCGACCCGGTCGATCAACGCGGGAGTGGCGGCCGGCGTGGTCATGCACTCCTGGGTCCGAACCCACGCGGACCTCTCAAAGGCTTGGTGACTCTTAGCCGGGGCTTACTTCCACCGGGATTCCATTGAGCACTGCGTTTCCCGACAGGGCGTCGATGAGTAGTTCGTCCGCGAGCAGGTTGGAGTTGACGCCTGCGTGGGCGTTCGCCACGGTCATTCGGATTCCGGCTGCGTCGTGACCCCAGCCGTGGGGGATGCTGATGACGCCGGGACGGATGGTGTCGGTGATCTCGACCGGGACCTCGATCTTCCCCGTCCTCGACCGGACCGTCGCGGTGCCGCCGTCGCTCAGGCCGAGGCGGGTCGCGTCCTCTGGGTTCACCTGGGCTGTGCAGCGGTTCTTGCCGCGTACCAACGGTTCCAGGTTGTGCATCCACGAGTTGTTCGACCCCAGTTGCCGCCTGCCGATCAGCAACATCTGTCCATTCGGGACGTTCGTCAGCTCTGCGACCAACCTCGGGACGTCCTCGACCAGCGGTGGAGGTGCGAGTTCGACGCGGCCGCTGGGGGTCGCCAGGACATCCGGGATTCTCGGCTTCAAGGGGCCAAGATCGATGCCGTGGGGGGCGTTGAGGAGGTCCGCCAACGTCAGGTCATACGGCCCGCCGCGCAGGAGGATGTCGATCAGGCGTTCCGGGCCGGTCAGGTCCGCCGCCGGTTCCACGCCCGCCCTGGCCGCGAACTGGGTCGCCACGAAGTCGTCCATCGCCGCGATGTCGCTGCCCGCGCCGGTGATGATTCCGGTGAGGCGCAACAAGGTCTGCCATTCCTGCGGCTGGTCCGTCGGCAGTGCCGCCTTCGTCCAGTTCGCCACGTTCCGCACGGCGAACTGGTAGAGGGCGACGTCGTAGTGGGGGCGTTCCAACGCTGTGGGGCCGGGGAGGATGACGTCCGCGTGCCTACTGGTCTCGTTCAGGTAGACGTCCAGCGAGATCATGAAGTCCAGTTGCCCCAACGCATCCGACAGCCTGCCGGAGTTCGGGGTGCTCAGGCACGGGTTGCCGCAGACGGTGACCAGCGCGCGGACTTGACCCTCGCCCGGGGTCAGGATCTCGTCGGCCAGGGTGGCTACGGGGAGTTCCCCCAGCACCTCCGGCAGTTCTCGGACGCGGCTGTTCCAGCGGCCATGGGCGAAGCCCCGACGCCGTCCCGACTGGGCGTTCGCCTGACCTGCCGCGGCCAGTGGGAACATGGCGCCGCCGGGGCGGTCGAGGTTGCCGGTCAGCACGTTCAGCACGTCGACCAGCCAACTCGCGAGGGTGCCGAACGACTGCACGCACGTGCCGATCCGGCCGTACACAGCCGCGCTCGACGCTGCGGCGAGGTCGTGGGCCAGCTGACGGATGGTCTCGGCCGGAATGCCGGTGATCGGTTCGACCGCCGCCGGCGTGAACGGCTGGGCCAGCGCCCGGACTTCCTCGACGCCGGTGACGTGGTCGGCCAGGTGCGCCAAGGTGACCAGGTCGTCGGCGAACAGTGTGTTGACCAGGGCGAACAGGAACAACGCATCAGTGCCGGGGAGGATCGCGTGGTGCTCGTCGGCCATCTCCGCCGTGCGCGACCGGCGCGGGTCGAGGACGACGATCTTCCCGCCGCGCGCCTGGATCGCCTTCAGTCTGCCGCGCATGTCCGGCGCCGTCATCAGGCTGCCGTTGGACACCAGCGGGTTCGCTCCGAGCAGCAACAGGTAGTCCGTCCGGTCGACGTCGGGCACCGGGATGCTCATCGGGTCGCCGAACAGGTAGCCCGAGCTCAGGTGCTTGGGGATCTGGTCGACCGTGCTGGCCGAGTAGAAGTTGCGGGTCCCGAGGGCCTTGAAGAACACGCGCCCGTACAGCGCCGTCGACGTGTTGTGGACAGACGGGTTCCCCGCGTAGACGGCCACGGCGTCCTTGCCGTGGTCGGCGATGATCGGGAGCAACCGCGCCGAGATCTCGGCGAAGGCCTCATCCCACGTCGCCGACTCCCACACGCCGTCGCGCTTGATCATCGGCGTGCGCAGTCGGTCCGGATCATGGTGCAGCGCGCCAAGAGAGGCGCCCTTGGGGCAGATGAACCCCGCGGAGAAGACATCGGCCGCGTCGCCACGGACGGAGGTCACCCGGTCCCCATCGAGGGTGACGTCCAAGCCGCAGGTGGCCTCACACAACGGGCACGTGACCTGCTCGGTTCGCATCACCTCACCTTTCCACGACTCGGTGACATCTCCCCTCTCGCGGGACTTCGGAAACGATTCAGCCGTCACGATTGGTGTGTGACCCGGGGTACGGAGTACGCGGAGGGGGCTGCCGAGCAGTCACCTCAACTGTGGGCGGCCCGCGCCGCCTTCGCCGAGCAAGGTGTTCTGGCCCGCCACCTGCGCAGACTCTGGGCGATCCCCGGCACCCGCCTGGGCGTGGCCACCTGGCCCGCCTCCGTGCGCCACCGGTTCCTGGTCAACTGGAACTACTGGTGGCAGGCCAACCTGCTCGACTGCCTCATCGACGCACAGGTCCGCGCGCCGTCGCCCAACCGGCTGAGCACCATCCACAAGCACGTCCGCGGCATCCACCTGCGCAACTTCCGCCAGTGGACCAACGAGTACTACGACGACATCGCCTGGCTCGGCCTCGCCCTGCTGCGCGCCTCCGACGAGGTCGGGCTCGACACCGAGGACGCCCTCCACGCGATCACCGCCCGCCTCCGCGAAGGCTGGACCGACCATGGCGGCGGCGGCATCTGGTGGCGGCGCGGCGACAACCTCAAGAACGTCCCGGCCAACGGCCCCGCCGCGATCCTGCTCGCCCGATTCGCCCAGGACCGGGCCGACCGCCAGCGCGCCCGGTCGATGAACGACTGGATGGACGGCTACCTGCGCGACCGCGAGACCGGACTGCTCTTCGACGGCCTGCGGACCTCCCCGGACGGCGGCGTCGCCGGGCTCGTCGACATCGTCTACACCTACAACCAGGGCACCTTCCTCGGCGCCTGCGTCGAACTCGCCGCCGACGACCGCTCCGGCATCTGGGCGGAGCGCGCCGAGCGAACCATCCACGCCGTCGCCCACCACCTCGCCGTCGAGGGCGTCCTGCCCGGCAGGCGCGGCGGCGACGGCGGCCTGTTCGCAGGCATCCTCGCCCGCTACCTGGCGCTGTCGGCCATCCGCCTGCCCGAGGCGTCCGGCGACCTCGCGTCCTGGCTGGTGTTCACCACCGCCGACGAGGTCTGGCGCAACCGCGCGGTCGCCCCCAGCGGCCCCCTGTTCGGCGACGAGGCCGCCATCCCGGCCATCACCCCGCGCGGCCCCCGCGACGGCCGCGTCGAACGCGACCTGTCCGTGCAGGTGTCCGGCTGGATGATCATGGAGGCCGCCGCCGCGCTGGAAGGCCATGCCAGCATGGGGACATGAGCGTCCTTCTGGTCACCGGTGGCAGCAGGGGAATCGGGGCGGCGGTGTGCCGTCGGGCCGCCCGCGACGGATTCGACATCGTGGTCAACTACGCGGGCGACGCCACCGCGGCCGAGGAGGTCGCCGACGAGGTCCAGGTCCGCGCCCTGTTCGAGAAGGCCGACACTCTGGGTCCGCTGTCCGCCCTCGTCGCCAACGCCGGGATCACCGGCAACAGCCCCGGCAGGCTCGACGAGCAGAGCGTCGACACCTTCCGTCGCGTGTTCGACGTCAACGTCACCGGCGTCTTCCTCTGCGCCCGCGAAGCCGTCCGTCGATTGTCCACACGCGACGGCGGCCAGGGCGGCTCGATCGTCACGATCTCCAGCACCGCCGCCCGCCGTGGGTCCCCGGGCGAGTGGGTCCATTACGCCGCAAGCAAAGCAGCGGTGGAGACACTGTCCTACGGCTTGGCCCAAGAGGTCGCCGCGGAGGGAATCCGGGTCAACGTAGTCGCGCCCGGCATGGTCAACTCGGACCTGCATGCCGCCGCGGGCATGCCCGACCGTCCACGACGACTGGCGCCGAAGATCCCCCTGGGACGCGCGGGCGAGCCGGAGGAGATCGCCGAGGGCGTGGTGTGGCTGCTCAGCCCGGCGGCGTCGTTCGTGACCGGCGCGGTGCTGCCGGTCTCAGGCGGTTTCTGAGCGGGGTAAGGGAAAACTCGCGATCACCGTCGTCCGGTCTCCCTCGCGCAGCAGTTCGAACCGCTCGACCGAGGCGCGCAGCATCGGCAGCGCGCCCGGCGCGATCGGACCGCGGCCGCTGATCCGCAACACCACGTCGGTGTCCGACGCCTCGGCGACGACGGACACCGGACTGGCCAAACCAAGCGCTTCCTCGGCCGCCATCACCACGTCGCACGTGAGCAGCTCGGGCACGCCGCGCCCCAGCAGCCACTTGCTCAGCGACCGGCGAGCCACCGGCCACTCGTCCGCGGAACTGATCGCCAGCTCAGCCAAGACCCGTCTCCTTCGGACCGGAGTCGACGTGGTTGCCGGACCCTTCCGAGACGTCGCGCTGTCCACTGTGGCCGTTACGCCGTTTTACGACGTGGGAACGCACCCACAGGAACCGCGGTGCATCAGCTCGGGCGGCAGCAGCACGGTCTGCGGCGCGCGGTCGCGGTCGTCGAGCCTGGCCAGCAGCAGCCGGACCGCCGTGCGCCCGATCTCGTCGACCGGGTGCGCCATCGTGGTGATCGGCGGGTGCACGAGCTCGGCCCACTCGACCTCGTCGTGGCCGACGATCGCCAGGTCGCGGCCGATCTCCAGGCCATGCGCGCGCGCTTCGCGGAACGCGCCCGCCGTCATGGCACCGTTTCCGGTGATCACCGCTGTCGGGCGGTCCGGCACGGTCAGCAGCCTGCGCAGCGCCAGCACACCGTCCTCCGGCGTGGCCCCACCGCCCGCGACCAGGTTCGAGTCCCAGCGCAGCCCCGCCCGACCCAGACCGAGCCGGTAGCCGAGCGTGCGTTCCTCGCTCGCGGTCATCCACTCGACCCCGCTGATGAACCCGATCCGCCGGTGCCCGGCCGCGGCCAGGTGCGAGACCAGGGTCGACGTCGACTGGATGTTCTCCGGCCCCACCTGGTCGAGCTTGATCTTGTGCGACACCCGGTCGACGAGAACGGCGGGCACGTCGGTGCGGGCCAGCTGTTCGAGCGTCGCCGTGTCGCCGGGCGCCGGGGTGAGCAGCATGCCGTCGACCCGCCTGGCCTGCAGCTTGCGCACCGCGGTGCGCTCGCCGTCGGCAGAGTCGAGGGTGTCGCCGAGCAGGACGGTGTAGCCGGCGGCGCCGGCCTCGGCCTCGATGGCGTGGATGAGTTTGGCGAGGTGCGGGTTGGCCAGCAGGGACATGGCCACGCCGATGGACTTCGTGCCGCCGGTGACCAGCGACCGAGCGATGGCGTTGCCGGTGTAGCCGGTCGACTCGATCGCCTCTAAGACCCGCGAGCGCGTCGTGACGGCGACCGCGCGGGTCTCGTTCACGACATGTGAGACGGTGCTGATCGAGACACCCGCCAACTTGGCGACGTCCTCCATTGTGGCCACAGCGTTGTCCTGTCCGACTCCATCTGCAAACGCTTGCGCGCGGACCCTATCGGCAGTTAAGGAGTCATTATGCGGGGAGAGCCGATCTTTGCCGACCTGGTCCGGCGGGCGCAAGCGCTGGCGCTGCCAGGGCACCGGCGTGTCCTTGGGATCTGCGGACCACCGGGCTCCGGAAAGTCCACGCTGGCGGCCCGGATCGTCGCCGCGCTGGATGGGCAGGCGGCCCTCGTCGGTATGGATGGTTTCCACCTCGCCCAGTCCGAACTCGACCGGCTCGGGCGAGCCGACCGCAAAGGCGCCCCCGACACCTTCGACGCCGACGGGTACGTCGACCTGCTGCGCAGACTAAGGACGAACACCGACAAGATCGTTTACGCGCCGGAGTTCCGCCGCGAGATCGAGGACTCGATCGCCTGCGCGGTCCCGATCACCTGTGACGTTCCCCTCGTCGTCACCGAGGGCAATTACCTGTTTCTCTGGCCCGAGGTGCGGCCGCTGCTCGACGAGGTCTGGTACCTCGACCCCGATCCGGGGCTGCGCCGAAAACGCCTGTTCGAGCGCCATATGGCCCACGGCCGCTCGGCCGAGCAGGCGGCGGCGAGAACGGACGGATCGGACGAGCGCAACGCCCGCCTGGTCGCGACGACCGCGCGAACCGCCGATCTCGTCCTGCGAAAGATCGAATGACGACGGCACGGACCGTGACCTGACTGGGGCACTATGGCGGAAGGCAGCCGCCCGAACGGTGCCGAGAGGAAGGTCGTCCGATGCCCGGCGTTCGCCAGGTCGCTCTCACGGTGACGGACGTGGACCGCAGCGTCCCCTGGTACGAGCGCGTGCTCGGGTTCGCCACCGCCGTGCACGAGGATGAACCGGGCCTGCGCAAGGCGTTCCTCGACGGCTTCGGCATCACCCTGACCCTGGTCCAGCACCTCGGCGCCGAACGCGCGTCGTTCGACGAGAGCCGACCGGGCCTGGACCACCTGACGTTCCACGTCGACGAACTGCCGTCCTGGGAGTCCCGGCTGGCCGAGTACGGCGTCACGTTCACCGTGGAGACCGACGAGATCGCCGTCCGCGACCCCGACGGCATCCTGCTGGCGCTGCGCTCTACTCCGTGATCAGCACGGTGTCGACCGGCTTGTGCATCTCCTGGCGGTAGCGCCAGATGCCCCACGCGGTGCCGAGGACCATGAACGCCACGCTTCCCCAGAGGGCGGCCGTCTGCAGCCAGGGAAGCTCGTCGAGCAGGCCCGCGGCGTAGTACCCGGCCAGGACGAGCGTCGGGACCCAGGCGAGCCCGCCGATGGTCGTGGCCAGCGCGAACTTGCGGGGATCCATCTTGGCGGCGCCCGCGATGAGCGGGGCGAGGGTGCGGATCCACGGGATCCACCGGGCGAACACGATCGCCCAGAACCCGCGCCGGTCCAGGAACTCGCGGGCCCGGGACAGGTTGTGCTCGTTCATGACCTTGCCGCCGCGCCGGGTGATGATCGCGTGGCCGGTCTTGTGGCCGATGTAGTAGCCGAGCTGGTTGCCCGCCACCGCGACAACGGTCGCGGCCAGCGACAGCCACCACGCCTGGTGCTCATGGGCACCCTGCGCCAGCACGACGCCCGCGGCGAACAGCAGGGAGTCACCGGGCAGGAACAAGCCCACGATGAAGGCGCACTCGGCGAAGACGAAGCCGAGCACGATCGCCCAGACCAGCAGCGGGCCGGCGGAATCAAGCAGACCTGTAGCCAGGGTCACGCCGTCACACTACGTGCGACACCGGGCGCGTCGCAGGGGAATGAAGACCTATTCACCTGGCCTTGTCGCATCCGCAATCGCCGGGTCAGACGCCCCACCCACCCCGCTCGAGGACGGTGCGCGCCTCCCTGGCCTCGGCGTCCGCGTCGGCGGCCAGGCTGGAGTCCTGGGTGGAGGTCTCGACCTCGGTGACCCACCCCTCAGGCAGGACCCGCTCCGGCAGCTTCTCCCACTTGCTCATCCTTCGATGATGCCTGAACGGCGGGGCGGGGGCATGTGGCCGGTTGATGGTGATCAGGTGAGGACCGTGGGCCGGCGTGTGGTGCGGTTGTCAGAACGGTGCGGGCTCCTCGTGTGCGACAGGTGTGCGTGGGCGCGGCTCGGGCGGGCGGGCGGCGGGTAGGTCGTAGTCGATGAGTGGTTCTTGGTCGACGGCGTGGTTCTCGCCGGTGGGTGTGGTCCAGACGAACAGTCCTGGTCGGGTTTGTTTGAGGCGCCAGCCGGGTTGGTCTTTGAGTTTGTGGTGCAGCTTGCACAGGCAGCCGAGGTTGGGTGCGCTGGTGGAGCCTCCGTGGCTGTGGGGGATCGTGTGGTCGAGTTCGCAGGACGTCGCCGCCCGGTGACATCCGGGGAAGCGGCAGGTTTGGTCGCGCAGGCGGATGTGGCGGGTGAGGTCGGCGCCGGGGTGGCGGCGGGTGCCTGCTTCGAGGACTTTCCCGACGGGGTCGGTGAGGATCCGCCGCCACATGGTGTCGTGGTCGGTGATCAGTTCCTTGATGGCGATGTTCGGGACGGGGCCGTATCCGTCGAGGGTGCCGCCCAGGTTCGCGCCGAGCAGCACGGTGTAGGGCACGGCGACCTGGAGTTCGACGGTGACCCCGCGCCCGCCGCCGTGCACGACCAGGTCGTGGAGGGCGTCGGCGCGCAGGGCGTCGAGGGTGTCGGTGGCACCTTTGGCCCGCATGGTGCGGGCGATCTTGTCGATCATCAGGTAGACCGCGCGCAGGCGTTCGCCGGTGTCGTACACATCGAAGTGCGCCATGCCGTCCTCGGCGGCATACAGCTCGACCCGCCGTTCCCGGCGGCGTTGTTCACGGCGGCGGGCGGCGCCCTCGGGGTCGATGCGGTCTTTCTTGGCCCGCAGCGCTTGCCGCCACCCGGCGACGGTTTTGTGCTCGTGGCGGGCCAGGATCCACGCCTCCACCTCGCGGGCGTGTTCGTCGGACAGGGTGGCGGTGATTTCGGCCAGGGCGTGCGCCCGGGCCAGGTCGATCCGCCCAGCGGCCAAGGCGTCCACAGTGGACGGGAACAGGGTGGCCAGACGGGCGGCGCGGGCGACTTCGGTGGCTGCCCGGCTCGGTGTCCACGTCAACGCCGC